>JBMNQI010000020.1:0-34375 GCA_050944055.1 Oscillospiraceae bacterium
GCGTTTCCGATGTGAGCTCTGATAGCTGGTACTATGAGGTTGCTTCAAAATCCGTCGCGCTGGGCCTTTTAAAGCCCGCGGCAAATTGCCTCGGCATGACTAAGCCCATGACAAGGCATTCCGCCCTGTGCATGCTTGCCAAGGCGTTTCAGCTTACGGAGGCGGACCCGGACCTTACGGTACTGTCCGTTTTTGACGACGGCTATAAAAGCTTCGGCGGGGAGCTGAGAGCCTTGGCCGGCCTGGTGTCGGACGGGCTGCTGACAGGTTACGGAAACTCGCTTCACCTTTCCGATTACATAACGCGCGCAGAGTTCATAACCGTGCTGTACAGAATCGCGCCCAACCATCTTGGCTTAGATGAGCTTACGGGCGAAGAAACAGGAGGCACGGTTGTAAGAAACGGCGGCGCTGTGGCCGATTTTGATTTTAAGCACGGTTTATATTTTGGCTGCGCCGCCTCGGATATAACGCTCAAGCGAATATCCGCCCCCAAAGTTGTTATACGCGCCGATAGGCTCGAACAGTTTTCGATATTTTCCAGCAAAATCGAAAGGCTCGTGCTTGCCAACGCAGGCGGAGATATTGTGCTTACGCCTTATTACTCCGAAATCGGCACGGTGGCAGTGGGCGACGGGGGCGGCAGGCTTACGCTGAACGGGAGCTTATCAAACGTTGAAATAACGGGAGACGGGCGCATCGTCAATATCACCGGCCCCGTAGGCAGAGTTGTTGTAGGCGGCAGCAATAACAATGTCAGAATTGGAGGCCCGGCGCAATCCGTGAAAATACTGTCTTCCGGCAGCGGCAACAGGATTACAGTCAACGGTTATGCAGGGGAGATTGAGGTTACGGGCGGCGGCACTATAATAGACGGCGGAGGTTTAGCGGGGAAGATAATCGTAAACTCGACGGACAGCAGAATTGGGATAAGCGCGGATATTCTGTATCGCAAAAAGAACTACGGCCTCGATCAGGTCAGACTGACGCTGACTTCGCCCGAAATCCTGAAGCTCGGGGAGACGCTGAAGGCGACGGCAGCCATAGAGTCGCCTGAGGAAGTGAAGGTATGCAGGGCCTCCTGGTACCTTGACGATGTCTATATCGGCGGGCAGGAGATAACGGCGGAAAAATCCTCCGCTGTGGAATTAAGCTTCGATCTTACATATAACCGTTATCTTCCCGAAGCCGCGGCGCTGTCATTTGTGCTCAGCTGTATTACAGATACGGGCGAGTACCAGGAAATCAGCGTCGGCAGGGATTTGGAAATAGAGAATTACAGCGAAGAGCATTATGACAAGATGGAAACAGAGAGGGTATTGTCTCTGGTCACAACCGGCTATAAGGGCGATTACACGCTTAAATGGGCGCAGGAAAACGATTATGACGGCCGGGACAAGGAGATATGGGTAAACTCGATGGGCTACGAAAGCAATACGGGTTACCTTATATGGGTCAGTATCGCGTATCAGAGGGCGAATGTCTTCACCGGCTCGAAGGGAAGCTGGGTGCTCGACAGGTCTTTTATAGTCGGTACCGGGACAAAAAGAGACGAAACTCCCGCAGGCGTATGGAAAATACTCGGCAAGAACACCGAGGGCTGGACGACGCCGACATATACGGTCAAACCGCTGCTGTACTTCATCAACAGCGCGTACGCGTTTCATTCCAGGCTATACGCGCCCGGCACGACGACAATTATAGATGAAAGAATAGGCTTTCCGGTCAGCCACGGCTGCGTTCGGATGTATACGGAGGATGTGGCGTGGATGTACGACAACATCCCGGTCGGAACTGCCGTCGTTGTATATTAGGCTTTTTACACGTCAGACTCCCAAAGGCCTTATAAAATCCGTTTTTCTTGGAACACTAGACACAAAACGGACGGGTTTTGGGAGAGTTCCATGGACAAACGTGAAAACGGACTGGGCGCGTTACAGCTTACAATGATGGCCCTTGGCACGGTAATCGGGGGATCGTTTTTTCTGGGCTCGGCGGTCGCCGTCAGGGCCGCGGGGCCTTCTGTTATCATAGGCTTTATACTGGGCGGGGTGCTGGTTTATTTTATACTCTTCGCAATATCGGAAATGACCGTGGCGAACCCGGATTGCGGCTCTTTCCGCACGTTTGCGTCGCAGGCGTTCGGTGAAGCGGCGGGTTTTATTGTCGGGTGGGTGTACTGGACCGGAATGGTTCTCGCCATGTCGAGCGAAGCCACGGCAGTCTCAATACTGCTCAGGCAATGGTTCCCGGGCATATCGGTACCGCTGACCGGCGCATCTATCATAGTTGGAATAACTCTCTTAAACCTGCTTGGTGCGGATAAAATAAGCAAGCTTGAAAGCGTTCTTGCCGCAGTCAAGCTGTTTGCGATAGTATTCTTTATAATAATCGCGCTTCTTATTATATTCGGCCTGCTGCGCGGGGCTAGAGCGGCGGGACTCGGCGAACTTAATAACGAGCCGTTTATGCCCGGGGGCGTTTCAGGACTTGCCGGGAGCATGCTCCTCGTAATGTTCACTTACGCGGGCTTTGAAATTATCGGCTTTGCCGCGTCCGAGGCGAGGGATCCTGAGGTAACCGTGCCGAAAGCGATACGCTATACGGTCTTAGGGCTTTCGTCTCTTTATATTGCGTACACCGTTGTTCTGCTCACGCTTATACCCACGTCAGAGCTAAACGAAAATGTGAGCCCGATAGTCGCCGCCATGAACAGGCACGGTATAACATGGGCGGGTACGGCTTTGAACATTGTTCTGATTTCCGCAATACTTTCCACAATGCTCGCAGCCATGTTCGGCCTCGGACGCATGATGCGCTCTATAGCCCGGGAGGGCCAGGCCCCGCGCTGGCTTAAAGACAAAGGCGAGGTGCCCTACAGGGGCATACTGGCCTCGGGCTCGGGCATGCTTTTTTCGCTCGGTACAGGGCTTATGTTTCCGAGCGTCTATCTTTTCCTGATAAGCTCCGGCGGTTTTGCTTTATTGTTTTCATATGTGATGATCATGGCGACGCACATACGCTTCCGCAAAAAGTACGGCTGCCCTCCCGACGGGAAATGTCAGCTGTGGGGCTACCCCTATACCTCTCTTATAGTCCTCCTGGCACTTGTATCAGCGCTCGCAAGCATGCCTTTCGTACCCGGCCAGACTTCCGGGCTGGCGGCCGGGATTACGATTGTCATATTCTATTCCGCATGCTATTGCGCTTTGCGCGTAATAAGGAGCAGGAAGAAGCAGCGCGGGCGCTTTATAGGCGGAGGTATGGCCGCCGAAATGTCAGAAGAGCTTACCGATTTTAACAGGGAAGAAGAGGACGGGAAGTAAAGGGAAAACGTTCAGATATTGCCTATATAGACATAATCCAGATGGCGTTTCGCGACTTCCCGCAGCCTGTATAAGGTATTAATCGGCGTTGGCTCCCGGTCGCGCATACGGTATCGGGGGAAGAAGCGCGTGATATGAAGCGGTATGTCGGGCCTTATTGCGGAAAGCCAGCCTGAGAGCGCGTCCATCTCGCCGTCCGTATCGTTTTCGCCGGGTATTATCAGCGTTGTGATTTCCACATGGCATTTTTCGGCGGAGAGCCTGATAGTCTGCTTGACAGTTTCGAGGTCGCCGCCCAGCTTTTTGTAGAATTGCTCCGTAAATCCTTTGAGATCGATATTCATCGCGTCGATTAAGTGCAGCAGCTCAATAAGTGGGTCGGAACAGATCATGCCGTTTGTCACAAGCACGATTTTCAGCCCTGACTTTTTGGCGATAATTGCGCAGTCGCGCACGTACTCGTAGCTTATAAGCGGCTCGTTATACGTGAAGGCGAGGCCTATATTGTTCCTCGGCACGAGCGAAAGCGCCTTGTTTACAAGCTCTTCCGGCGATACATAAACGGCGCGCGAGCTTTCCACATTCGCCATGGAAATCTCGCTGTTCTGGCAGAAGGAGCAGCGCAGGTTGCAGCCCCAGCTCCCGACGGACAGGATTGTGCTGCCCGGGAAAAATCGGGCGAGCGGCTTTTTCTCAATTGGGTCGAGGGCCATGGAGGTAATCATGCCGTAATTAAAGCACGTGACGGCGCCGCCGTCGTTTTTTCGCGCTCGGCAAAGCCCCACGCGGCCCTCGCCGAGTTGGCAGCGGTGAGGGCAGATATTGCAGACCGGCGTCATTTGTGGCGCACCACCTCGAAGCGCTGAAGCGTATATTTTTCGCCCGGGCGTATGCCGGCTTTTTGCCTGGCGATTTCAATCTGCTCCTCCACGGTGTCCACGCCCTCAAGATTCGGCAGGAGCAATCCCCTCCGGTAGCCGCTGCTTACAATCACGCCGTAGCGCTTTACATCCAGTTTATCGGGTGAATCAATCGGCTCAGGCTCGCCCAGGACGTCGACGCTGTATGTGAGCAGGGGCAGCTCGTCCTTCGTGACGGGCGGGAAGCGCGGGTCCTCGGTGCCGGATGAAACAGCGTTGCGCAGGATTTCCTCGGCGACTGAACCTGTCGTCGGCAGGATTGTGCCGATGCAGCCGCGCAGCTGATTTCCGATCTTCAGCGAAACGAACGCGCCTGCCCGTGAGGAGAGCATTTCTTCGGGAAGATCGTCCGGCAGCCGGGCGCGTTTCCCCGTTTTAATAAACGTTTCAAGACTCAGGCGCGCAAGGCGCACATACGCGTCTTCGCCGGGACCGTCCAAGCCGATGTTCTTATCGGCATAAAGCCTGCGGTCGAAGCGGCGGCTTGTGTCTTCTCCTTTTACTTTAAAAGCCGCGATGCCGTATCCGACACCGAAAGGCCCTTCGTATGAGAGAAGCTCGCTCTCGACAGACTTCCCGTCCAGAACGCCCGCCATGATCTGGAAGGAACGCAGGCCGCATTCCGCCGCCTCGGCGCAAAAATCATCCTCAAACTGCAGGAGCTTGAGAAAATCGCCTGCGGATAGGGCTTCGGTGACGCGTCTGTCAAATTCGGGACCCTGCGGGGCAAAGCCGTAAGGCCCGTCCGCCGTAAGCTTGTGCGAGAGGTCGCCGCTTGCTATGAATACCACACGGCGGTCGAGCTTATCGGCGGTCTTTGCTATGCATTTGCCCAGCCTGTAATGCACAAGCGGTGAAAGGCCTGAAAGCCCTATGCGCACAAGCTTATACTGCCTGTAGTATTCATTTAGAAAAGCAAGTGGTATAATAGTCCCGTGGTCAAGCTCTGTATCCCGCCGCCCCAGCGGGCCGGCCGGAATGCTCTCGGCTTTTGCCTCGCGCGATAGCTCTTCGGCAAATTTGGTGTCATAGGAGGCCTCGACTGCGACGGAACGCGCGCCGAAACGGCCGAGGTCGCCTCGCGCATGGCCACCGGGCGAGATGTGAAAATAATCGGCACAAAGCGCTGCGTGCGGACTTGTCAGCACTATCGTATCGGGCCTGAGCTCGGCGGCCCTGCGGCAGGCCTCCCTGTAGGCCTCGATGGTTCTGCTGATCCGCTTCTCCTCGCCGCGGCCGACTTCGGGCATGATTATTGGCGGGTGAGGCACGACGTAAGCGGCCAGTATGGGCATAGAAAATCCCCCTTTATTTTGTAATAACAACGGCAGTTAATGATGTTCCCATTTAACAGCATCATATTCATGGGAATAACGGTTTATCAAACGCCGATTCCTTGACTTAAAACAGTTTGCATTATACAATACACACGTTAGGGCTTTGGGAGGAACGAAAATGAAGACTGACGTACTGATAATCGGGGCGGGCCCTGCCGGAATCTTTACCGCGCTTGAGATGCTTCGCAGGAACAGCAGGAAGAAGATTACGGTGGTCGAAAAAGGACAGCCTATTGAAAAAAGGCGCTGCCCGAAGGATATTACGCAGAAATGCGTCGATTGCAGGCCATATTGCCATATTACAACGGGCTTTTCGGGGGCGGGCGCGTTTTCTGACGGCAAGCTGTCACTGAGCTGCGAGGTAGGCGGCGACCTTCCGGACCTGATAGGAAGCGAGCTTGTCCAGAAGACTATCGACTATACGGACGGCATATATCTTGAATTCGGAGCGGATACAAAAGTGGAGGGAGTCGGGAAAACCGAGGAGGTCAAGGCTATACGAAAAAGGGCGATACAGGCGGGGCTGAAGCTTGTGGACTGCCCGATCAGGCACCTCGGGACCGAGAAGGCTCATAAGCTCTACCTGGAGATAGAAAAATATCTTCTCAACAGCGGCGTGGAAGTGCTTTTCGGCTGCGAATGCACAGATCTGATGCTTAAGGGTGAAAAATGCCTGGGCGCGTACCTTCGCGACAATAACAGGGAGTTTGAGTGCTTCGCCGGACATACGGTAGTCGCCACGGGCAGACGCGGCGCCGACTGGCTGGAAAGGCTCTGTGAGGAGCACGGCATAGCGCACCAGCCGGGCACAGTCGATATCGGCGTGCGCGTCGAGGTGCGAAGCGAG
Organism: Oscillospiraceae bacterium; assembly: GCA_050944055.1. Taxonomy (GTDB): domain Bacteria; phylum Bacillota; class Clostridia; order Oscillospirales; family Oscillospiraceae; genus JBMNQI01. The sequence continues at coordinate 6,431 of JBMNQI010000020.1, forward strand.
GTTATGGAATTTGTCAACAATGTGCTGTATGAGTCAAAGCTTATAGGGTACCCGAGGCCGTTTAAAAACAAAGTGCGCACATTCTGCCAGAATCCCGGCGGCTTTGTAAGCCAGGAGAATTACGACAATGACCTCGCGGTGGTAAACGGGCACTCATATAAAGAGCGCAAATCCGAAAACACAAACCTCGCCATACTGTGCTCGCATAACTTCACGCACCCGTTCAACCAGCCGATCTCCTACGCCCAGAAGGTGGGCGAGCTCACAAACATGCTCGGCGACGGGCACATACTTGTCCAGAGATTCGGCGACATACTTGACGGGAAGCGGACCTGGGAAAAAGAGCTTTCACGCTCCAACGTAAAGCCGACGCTGCCCGACGCCGTCGCTGGAGACATTACCGCTGCTATGCCGTACAGGTCTATGACAAATATAATAAACTTCATACAAGCGGTCGATCTCGTTGTGCCCGGTTTCGCCGCGGCGGAGACGCTTCTGTATTCGCCGGAGCTGAAATTTTACAGCAATAAGATAAAAATGGACGCTAATTTCAATACGAACGTTGAAGGCCTGCACAGCCTGGGGGACTCAAGCGGATGGACACGGGGACTTATGATGGCCTCGGCCATGGGCGTGCTTATGGGTCGGCTGCTCGCGTAGCACAGGAATATTCTACCACCTTTTTTTACTTATGTCATGAAAAAGTGCGTTCTTCCCGTACGGAAACGCACTTTTTATTATGTGCAAAACGGGACACGAGAATGGATATTCAGCCGTCGCCGTTTTTTTTATTTGAAAGCTGCTTGCCTATCTGGTGGGCGCCGGTAGCCGCAAGCCCGGAAGCGATGCCTATGGCGGTCGCCGTTATATAGTCCTTAGCCGGGAACTCGGGCATAAGATGCACTGAGAGAACGCCGAGGAGCCCGCCGAGCGTGCCAGAGATGATAGGCAGCCATTTCTTATTCAGCTTCGTGGCTTTTATGAGCTGCGCGACAAGATAGCATATTACCGTGATAGCAGCGATATTTGTAAAACCAAAATCCATAGTGATTCCTCCAGCGGGTTTTGATAATACAGTTATATTCTGAAGAAAGCGCGATGTTTCTAAAACAAGCCAATCTTTCGCATGATTATTAAGACAGACTTCCGCCCGGAACGACGGTTGGGTGCCTGCCTTTCCGCCGCAGTTTTATTCGCTTATACGCCGAATATATAATTCTTTCCGGAGAACATGTGTTCCGCCGTTAATAAAACAAGGCGGTTTCCACGAACGGAAACCGCCTTTGCGTTATGTAAACGATTATTTTATCTCGTCTTCCTCTATGAAGGGGCCGACGCGCGGACGTACGATCTTGCCTTTCTTCTCGGCGGCCAGAACGGCGGCAGCCTCCTGCTTTGCGCCAATCCAGTGCGCGTTGTCGTGCGGGCTGTTCTCGGTGGCAGTTACGTACATCTCGGTGGAGAAGCCGTTTCTCAGCTCCCAGGAAATGTCCGTCTTCCAGGGTGCACGGAGGATCTGGGTGGTAATACGGCGCGTGACGCGCGTGCCGGAGAGCATAATAAGCTCGGCTATTTCCCAGGCGCGCTTGTAGCAGGCGTCAAGGTCGGGCTGTATCTCGTTGATCATGCCGTATCTGAGAGCCTTACGCGCGGAGATTATTTCGCCGGTGAGCTCGGCATATGCAAAGCGCTTGCGGCCCATGAGCTCGCGCCAGGCAATCTGTATGCCGTCGCCGGGAACCATGTTGATACGGAAATGCATATCGGTCGTCCAGGCGTCTTCGGTGGCCAGCGTTATGTCCGTGAACAGGAAGATGTCGCTGTGGAAAGCAGCGCCGTTCCATATACCTATGGACGGTATCTCAAGGTCGAACATCGCGCCTTCAATGTTGTTTGTTCCGTCATAATAGCTGTATTCATAGAGACGCCAGGCGTTTTCTGTTGTCTCGTCATATGCCTTTATGAAGGTCTTGGTGTCGGAGAGGTCTTCCTTGCGGCTTGAACGGTCGATACCCCTGAAGAAATCCTTGCCGGTGGCGCCGAGTATGAAGACCTCGTTGTCGTGGTCCCAGCCACAGATTGTAAACATGAAGTGCAGCAGCTTATGCGACGGGCCGCCCCACATAAATTCGCCGCCGTCTGTATGGAGGCGGGCTTCAAGTATACCGTTTTCGCGCTTGAAAATGACGCGGCTTTTAAACATTTCCTTGTAGGTTTCAAAGGGGATAGCGAATTCACCCCGGTACGGGTCATTTTTCCACTTATATGCATCGGACTCGGTAAATACGGTTTTGCGGACAGGTGTGGCCATAATAAATCCTCCTTAGATAATTTAAGAAATCTATATTAGATTATACTCAAATATTATCATAGGGGGGATTTAAAGTAAATTCCGGAACAATTATATATATATTCCATATCACATGGTGGTGAAACGCGTCAACAGCTTTCTATTCCGCCGAAGAATGCTTCGGCCTGCTGCAGGAAGGTTGATATGGCCGGATTCAGGTTGGTTTTTTTCCAGAGAAGTATGGCATTTAAGCTCATGCTGATGCCTTCGATTTCGAGAAACCGGCACTCGTCGGCGTGCCGCTGCCTGAGAAGGCTGTCGGCAAAGCAGACGCCCCGGTTGCAAAGAACCTGGAAGGTTGCGTCCTGAACATTCTGGGTACGTATTTCAATAAACTCCATATCCGAATTCTTAATTTCAGGCGGTATAAAATCGGCCGTTTCAAAAAACGGGCTTTTCAGGTAATAGAGGCGCACGCCCCGAATGTCATCTACCGTCAGCACGGCCTTCTCAGAAAGAGGGTTGTCTAAAGATACCATTATATTCAGGTGGTCTGTAAACAGGCGCCTCATGTAATAATGCTTTCCCAGAAGCTGGCGGTCAATAAGAGTGGAGCGCACAATACCCAGGTCCGCAGTGTCGTTCTCAAGCGCGTTAATTGCCGTATCAAAGCTTTCCCTGTACGCGCGAAACTCGATTCCGGGAAAATCGCTGTAGAAAGACCTGATGAGCGATATAAGGTTTTCATTCTGCAGGTTTTCGCTCACGAGCACGAGCTCGCCCGCCTCGCCCTTTTCCATGCTGATAAGGCGGCTTTCAATACCTGAAATATTCTCCAGCAGCTCTTTACCCTCTTTCAGTAGAAATCTTCCCTGCGGCGTGAGCTTGATGTGCCGGTTCTGGCGGACCAGAAGCTTTGTTCCAAGTTCGCTTTCAAGCGATGAAATGTACTTCGACAGGGTCGGCTGAGTTATATACAGCTGCTCCGCAGCCTTTGTAATGCTGCAAAGCTCCGCCGCAGTGATAAAGCATTTAAGTTTGTGCAGATCCAAGGTTTTTCCTCCCTTCCGCTAGGGTATTATTCCATACTTAATTTTCAGGCCGAGTATTCTAAGTACGCTTTCATCCACTCGCGACTGTGAGAGCGTGCCATCAGTCACAGCCTCTAAAATTCCGTTATAAGCCTCTTCCAGATCGGCGGGCATAAGAATGATGTCCGCCCCGGCCGCAAACGAGAGTACAGCGGCCTCGCCGGCACCGTATTTATCCGTTATAGCTCCCATATTCTGAGCGTCTGTCACGACAACTCCGTCGTATTTAAGCTCGCCGCGCAAAATGTCGTTTATGATTACCGGCGACATGTCCGCGGGGACGTCGCCGCCGATTTCCGGAACCGTGATATGGCCTACCATGACTATGCCGGCGCCGGCCTCAATACCTGCCAGAAAAGGCAGGAATTCAACGGCGCGGAGCTCCTCAAGCGTCGAAGCTACTGCGGCAAAACCTAGATGCGTGTCCGCAGTTGCGCCGCCCTGGCCGGGGAAATGCTTGAGTGCAGAAATCATTCCCGACGAGCTTTGGCCTTCCACAAACGCTTTTACCATAAGAGATACAAGCTCGGGGTCCGGGCCGAAGGAACGGTCTCCGATGGAGGCGTTGCCCGGGTTTGTCAGCACGTCCGCCACCGGGGCGAAATTAAGGTTGAAGCCGAGCTCTCTTAGCTCGCGGCCGATTGTCCGCCCGACGTTGTAGACGGCTTCAGGATCCCCTTGCGCGCCGTAGACTTTCATGGCTTCAAAATGCGTCGTTGAAAGAGCGTCGTTGCCGCCTGCCCGGGAGACGCGGCCCCCTTCCTCGTCGACACACAGAAAAAGCGGTATTTTTGAATACTCCTGCGAGTTTGAAAGCATGGATTTGACCTGCTCGTCGGAGAGAAGATTGCCCTGGTAGTAGATAATGCCGCCCACCGGGAAGCTCGCAAGAGCCTGCTTTGTCGTTTCGCCCGCTATAGTCGCCCTGCTGACCCCGGTCAGACCCTCGGGCGTAACAATGAAAAGCTGGCAAATCTTTTCCTCGAGAGACATTTCGGAAAGCAGTTCCTCCGCACGGGGGTCGGCCTGATGGGATTCTGGCGGCCCGGAGGTTTCCGCGGGCAGTTGTGAGGCGGAAACAGCCTGCGTAACAGCCGGGAAGCCCGTCGGCTGCGGCGAGGCCAGGCTCTCGCCAGGGCCGATTTGCCATACTCCGGAAGAAATAAGAAATATGCAGGTGAGGACAGAAAGGAAAACTATAAGCAGCATAGCATTAAAAATTCTGTGCATTTCCATACCTCCTCCAGCTCTGTTCCGGCCGCAGGCAGTAACCTGGGGCGGATGAAGCAGCCTGCATGAGCGGCTTAACGCCGCGGACGTCGAAAGAAGCAGCTTACCGCTTGCGGACAGGCTTCATACGTGGTACTATACCATATATTGGTCGAATTTTCTGCTAAGGGGCGGGGCGACGCGATATAACAGTTATATTGCTTTTCGGCTATTATACCATATAAATGTGAATTTCACAAAATTATTAATTCAGGATACGGTGCATTTTTTGAAACAATTAAGAAAGATATACGTAACGAAGTAGAATAGAAAGGTGAGATGAAAAGTGGACATGGGGCTGTTTAGCGTTTGCCTGAAGGTCATGCTGGGCAGAATGTGCGATGTGCCGCTGAGCACGGTTAGAACTATACTGCTTGTCAAGGGCAAGACTGTTTTTGCCGCTCTGACGGGCCTTCTGGAGACGATGATCTGGTTCCTTGTCGTGCGGGAAGCAATATCGACTGAAATAGGAGGCTTTTTTGTAGCGCTGTTTTACGGCGGCGGTTTCGCTATTGGCACGCTGCTGGGAGGGCTGCTGGCAAAAAAGTTTATAAGCGGGTCAGTTGAAGCGCAGATTGTTATTGACAAAAAGAACGCGGGAATTATACCTAAGATACGGGAAAACGGCTTCGGGGTATCCGTCGTAAACGTAAACGAATCGGAATACGGCGAGGGGAAGCATATGCTCTTCATCGAGCTGGACGAGAACAGGCTTCCGGAGCTGCGCCGCCTTATAAAGAAACTGGACGAACACGCTTTCATGATAGTAAAAGAGACGAAATTCTATCAGAACGGTTTCTTTGTTAGAAAGTAGAAGAACGAAAAGCTTAACAGGCTTCCTTAAATAATGTTTTTCGATTGGGGGCAAGAGATTGTCCGTTATATCTGTACGCAAGTTAAACGAGTATGACATGAGGGCGCTGCGTGAAGCAGTAGAGGCGCATTTAAACGCCGTAACGCATAATGGCGAACTCTGCGCGGGTATGAGAGTCGTGCTGAAACCAAATCTCGTGACGGCCCGGCACGCGGAAAACGCGGCGACAACTCACCCGCTGCTCATAAGAGCGGTATGCGATGCCCTGCGCGACCGGGGGGTTTCCGATATCACGATAGCGGACAGCCCCGGAGGCCCGTACGTAGCCGCGGCGCTTAAGACTGTATACGCCGTGACAGGAGTCTCAAAGCTCGCGGACGTGGCGCAGCTTAACTACGATACCGGCTGGAAGAGAATCGAGACGCCGGAAGCTTACTTATGTCCTGACTTCAATATAATCAACCCGCTTTTGCAGGCAGACTATATAATCAACCTGCCGAAGCTGAAAACCCACAGCCTCACGCTTCTCAGCGGCAGCGTTAAGAATATGTTCGGCTCTATCCCCGGCCTTCAGAAGCCGGAGTTGCATTATAGGTTTAAGGATATCGAAAGCTTTTCCCGGATGCTTGCGGAGCTTTGCGTCTTAACCGGCCCGCGCCTGACTATTATGGACGCTGTGGACACGATGGAGGGCAACGGGCCTACGGGCGGCAAAAGGCGTTTTCTGGGCCTTACCATAGCCTCCCGGGACCCGTTCGCGCTCGACTGGTACGCCGCGGGCCTTATGGGAATTGAGAGCGAAAAAATAGATATGCTGAGGATTGGGCGCGACAGGGGCTTTTTTAACCCCGACGAGAACACAATTATGGGCGACGAGCCGGATTTTGATATTCCTCCGTATGAGCTGCCGGATACGGCCAAGGCAGAATTCCTGAACGCCGTACCGCCGCTTATCCGAAAGCCGGTAACAGTGGCCGCCCGCGCACTGGTCCGGCCCCTGCCAAAGCTGGATAAAAGCAAATGCTGCGGCTGCGGTAAATGCGCGGAAATCTGCCCGGCAAAAATAGTAAGAATAAAGAACGGAAAAGCCGGTTTTACCAAAAAGAACTGCATTTCCTGCTTCTGCTGCCAGGAAATGTGCCCTATGAACGCGATAAGAGTAAAACGCAGGCTGAAATGACTGCATTTTGGAGAATCAACCTTTTTTACGGTAATACGACTGGCAAAAGACGATTAACCGTCGGCAGCCGTTAAAAAGTAACTCCCCGGCTCTTCAGGGCATATGCTGAGTGCAGGGGAGGAATGAATTTGGCGGAGCATTACATGTTTAAAAACAGGCCCCTGCCGTATGCATATGACGCTCTGGAGCCTTACGTCAGCGCCCTTACGATGCGCCTGCATCATGAAAAGCTTCTTCAGGGCTATATCGACCGCCTCAACGCCGCGCTAAGGGATTATCCTATGCTTCAGGATCTTACGCTTGAGCAGCTTATACGTACTGCGCCGCGTTTGCCGCACGCATTAAGGATTCCTGTGGAGCGTAATGCAGGCGGAGTATACAACCACCGATTTTATTTTGAACAGATGAGCCCCGACGCGGTTAACAGCCCGTTTGGGAGGCTGGCCGAGGCCATACAAAGAGATTTCGGGAACCTGCAGAATTTCAAAGGTGAATTCGGCGCCGCCGCGCTGTCGGTTTTCGGCTCAGGCTACGCCTGGCTGGTCGCAGACAGAAACGGCGGGCTCAAGATTATTACGACAGCGAACCAGGAGACGCCGTTAAACCTCGGCCTGTGCCCGGTTATAAATATTGACGTCTGGGAGCACGCATATTATCTCCAGTACTTCACTCAACGCGACAATTATATTAACGAATGGTTTAAGGTTCTGGACTGGAAAAGAGCAGGGGAGAGGTACTTTGACTGCTTTAGTAAGAGATACTGACATCCTGACATACGGGGCGCGCCGCTAACGTAAAACGTTTTCGGCGCGCCCTGGCGTATTTAATTAATAATTCTGCCGCCTGTTGCTTTGCTGCTGGTTTTGCTGCTGGCCGTACTGCTGCTGATTAACGCCGCAGTTTTTAGCGTTTTGAAGCTGCTGCTCCGCCTGCTGAGCCATTTGCTGCAGCTTATTGAGATTATTGATCTCGCCCGCGAATTCTACCCTGTCCTTAAACTGCTGGGCCATCTGGTTAATCTGCTTTAACTGGTTTTGAACGTTGTTAAGATACTGCTCCTGCTGCTGGTTTTTCAATATATTATCACCTCCATAGTAACCATAATTATCATTTCAAGCTTGTTCATTTTTATACGAAGACGTGATATGATTAATTGGCCAATTAGTGCAGAAATGCCCATGCAATCATTCCATAATGCAATTCGTTGGTTAAATCGTTGAAAGGATAATCTATCGACAAGTTGGGGACGATATAGACGCGTTTATTAAATCAATTATGCGGATGCGCCTCACAAATGCCGCGTTCGCGCAAAGGTGGTGATTATGTGGACAATCAAACGAAAATACCCAATAGATTAATCAATGAAAAATCTCCCTATCTGCTGCAGCACGCCTATAATCCGGTGGACTGGTACGCATGGGGAGAGGAAGCATTTGAGAAAGCAAGGCGTGAAAACAAGCCTGTTTTCCTATCTGTTGGGTATTCGTAGATAGCCTGTAAGACGACCTGTCATTGGTGCCACGTTATGGCACACGAGAGTTTTGAGGACGAGGAGGTCGCGCGCCTCTTAAACAGGGATTTCGTTTCAATTAAAGTGGACAAGGAGGAGCGCCCGGACATAGACGGGGTCTATATGCGCGCGTGCCAGGCCATGACCGGGAGCGGGGGCTGGCCGACAAGCGTTTTTATGACGGCGGAGGGCAGGCCTTTCTACGCCGGCACGTATTTCCCGAAGCAGAGCTTTAAAAACCTGCTGGTCTCAATTGCCGACATCTGGAAACAGGACAGGACAAGACTGATAGAAAGCGGCGACAGGATATCGGAAGCTATAAGCGAGAAAGTCAAACGCTGGAACGAATACGGCAAACCTCCAATAGACGAGGCTTTGGAGGGATTCAGGAGGAGTTTTGACAGGGAGTACGGGGGATTCGGTTCATCTCCAAAGTTTCCATCGCCCCATAACCTGATGTTTCTGCTCCGCACAGCGCCAGGCATGGCTGAAAAGACGCTTGAGCAGATGTACAGAGGCGGCATTTTCGACCACATAGGCGGGGGCTTTTCGAGATATTCTACGGACAGGAAATGGCTGGTGCCCCATTTTGAAAAAATGCTCTACGATAACGCTATGCTGTCCATGGCGTATCTCATGGCGTATGAGGAGACGGGCAAAGAGATTTACAGAAAAGTGGCGGCCAGGGTATTTGAATATCTTGAACTCGAGCTAAGGTCCAAAGAGGGCGGATTCTTCTCGGCGCAGGACGCGGATTCAGACGGCGTTGAGGGCAAATACTATGTGTTTACACCGGACGAAATTATTAAGCTGCTCGGGCCGGAGGACGGCAAACGCTTCTGCCAATATTACGGCATCACGGAGAAAGGGAATTTCGAGGGCAAAAGCATACCAAACCTGCTAAGTACTGATATTGGGGAATGGGGAGCGGAGCTGCTGCCCAAAGTATACGACTACCGCCGGTCCAGGACGGCGCTAAGAACGGACGGCAAGCAGCTTACCGCATGGAATTCTCTCGCTGCCGCCGCCTACGCTATGGCCGCACGCATATTGGGCGAAGAAAGGTATCGCAGGCTAGCCGAGACGACGCTCGGGTTTATTGAAAGAGAGCTTATTGAGGGCAATACGGTCTATGTGTCGCAGACGGCGGGCGTCCGTTCCGGAAAAGGCTTCCTTGACGATTACGCCTATTATATTTTCGCGCTTATACAAATGCACCAGGCGACGCTTGAAGATAAATACCTTAACCGCGCGGAGGAGCTTGCGCGCGAAGCTGTCCGTCTCTTTTGGGATGATAAGGACGGCGGGTTCTTCTTTTCCGGCGAAGAGAACGAGATGCTGTTTTTACGCCCGAAGGAAAGCTGGGACGGGGCCCTGCCCTCGGGCAATTCGGTGATGTCGTATAATCTCTCTCGCCTTTCGCTGCTGACGGGCGACGCGGAAATAGAAAAGCTGTCAGCAAAGCAGGACGGCTTCATGAGGGGCGAGGCCGCGGCCTACCCCACGGGTTACGGCTTCTATCTCTATTCCGCGCTGCCGGTAAAAAGCATAGTGTGCTCCGTCAAAGCGAGGGACGATCTTAATGGCATAAAAATCCGCTCCGACTGGGCTTTCCGTCTTACGCAAAGCTCCGAATACCCTCTGCTCAACGGCACAACGACTTATTACGTCTGCGAAAACGGCGTATGCCAGCCGCCTTCAAACGAGCTCAATGTATAAATGGCCGGGACGTATCGCGCAGCAGCAAAAAACGGCGCTATACGCCCCGTTTTTTTCACCGCTGTCAGTTTATTTTACAAGCGCGCCTAATTAAAGCGCGCGTCGCGCATGGCAGGGTTGTCGATAAGTTTCCCGCGCTCATCGAACCGGGAGCCGTGGCAGGGACAGTCCCAGGAGCGCTCCGCTTCGTTCCATTTTAGAGAACAGCCTAAATGCGTGCAGCGCTTTGATACAGGCATTACAAAGTTAAGCAGGGTTTCCCCGAGGTTTATGAAAAGCTGAGTCTTAAGCATGCTCCTGTGCGGGTCAAACACGGGGGCGAACTGGTTGTCAATACCCGTAATCATATCGGAGAGTATTTCGGCCGCAACCATTGAGGACGTCATGCCCCATTCGTTAAATCCGGTAGCAACGTAAATATTGGGCATAGCGGGGCTGTAATTTCCGATATACGGGACGCCGTCCAGACTCATGCAGTCCTGAGTGGCCCAGACGTATTTTTTCTCCGCCTCCGGATAATAGCGCGAGACAAACTCGTTTACCCTGGCAAACCCGCCGGACTTGACCTTTGTGCCTGTACGGTGGTCGCCGCCCCCGACGATAAGCAGGTTCTTATAGTTTCTGAAATAAATGCTGCCGTCCGCCGTGCCGACATATGTCGCGCCCACATCGCCGGCGTTTTCAAGCACTATAATGAAGGAGCGGGTTTGGTATAGCTTCATAAAATACAGGCCGCGGCGGTTAATAAATGGATAATGCGAGGCGATTATTATTTTTTTTGCCGATATTTTGCCCTTTCTGGTGTATGCCGTCGTGCCTCTTACATCATGGACGAAGGTGTTTTCATATATATTAAGGCCTTTAACAGCGCCCGCCAGAAATTTGAGCGGGTGAAACTGCGCCATGCCGGGGTATTTTACGGCTCCCGTAATCTCTATAGGCAGAGGCGTTTTCGTTATAAACTCCGCCGGGAAACCGAGGCGGTTGACGATTAGTGCTTCAGTTTTCAGCGTCGAGGCATCGCCCTGCGTATACATGATTGAAGGCCTATCCTCGAAATCGCAGTCTATATCCCGAGACATGGCGCGGAAGCGCTCGACTGCCTGAAGGTTCGCGTCGAGGTACTGCTTGGCCTTGACGCTTCCCGCCTTTTTAACAAGGTCCGTATACAGAGTGTCGTGCTGGGCGGAGAGTACGGCGGTCGTGCCGCGCGTTATGCCGCATCCAATTGTCTTTGCCTCTGCAAGCACGCATTCGACGCCTTTATCGCGCAGGCTTCTGGCGCATAAAACTCCTGCCATACCGCCGCCGATGACAAGAACGTCCGTCGTTATATCGCCTTTCAGCTCGGGGAAGTGCGGCATTTCGATATTCTCAGTCCACAAATAATTCATTGTTATTCCTCGCATAAAATGTTCTAATATAGATAGTATCCGTAATTCTGTATGGATTATTATTACAACGTGCAGTTTTGCCGGACGGCTTTGCTTCCTGTTGACAAGCAATACTAATTTGAATATGATTCACATATTATTATCCAATGCTGTACGCAATGATTCTGCCCGGCTGACGAGTTATGCTGCCCGCGCGGAATCGGCTGCAAGAGGGAAGGCGCACGATGAATAGTCGTTACATAGCGTTTGATGTCGAAACCCCCAACTATGCAAACAATAGGATCAGCTCCATCGGAATAACGATTATCGAGAACGGCGTTATCGCGGAAGAATTCTACTCGCTTGTTAATCCGGAGGTACGCTTTGATTCCTTCAATATTCGCCTGACCGGAATAACGCCGAGGATGGTGGAGGATAAGCCCACGTTCCCGCAGATATGGGAAAAGATAGCGCCTATTATGGAAAGCGGCCCGCTCATCGCGCATAACGCGCCGTTTGATATGGGCGTGCTGGCAAAGTGCCTGAGCGCTTATCAAATTGATTGGAAACGCTTTGTATACTACGCCTGCACCTGCTCGATGGGACGCGCCTGCTACCCGGAACTTAGAAACCATAAGCTGAATACGCTGTGCGATTATCTCGGCTTTGAACTTGAGCACCACAACGCCGGAAGCGACAGCCGCGCCTGCGCAGAGCTGCTTCTGGAGTACATGAGGCATTCGCTGGAGGTCGACCGCTATCTGCGGCTTTATGATATTGAAAACCGCCGCACTCTGAGATGCTTACCGGAGCTTAAGAAAAAAGAGATTGCTCAAACTTAAGAAACCGGCAGCTCATTACCGAATCGGCAGGTAAGTATCGTCGATTGTGAATAAAACGGCGAAAGATTAAGAAACTACCGGTGAGGTGATGATTAGTGCAACTGACGCAGAAAGAAACGTTGCTGTTGAAAGATTTAAAAGAGCACGAACAAATATGCATCGAAAAGTACAATAAATACGCAAACGACGCCTATGACGGGCAGCTGAAAGGCTTATTCACTCAGATCGCGCAAACAGAGCAGCAGCATCTGGACACGATAAACCAGATTATGAGCGGGACAATTCCGGCAATGCAGCAGGGCGAAGGGGAGCAGGTCCAGCTGAGCTTCAATCCGGTCTACAGCTCCGACGCTTCAGACCCCAACAAGCAGAAAGACAGCTATCTCTGCACGGATTTGCTTTCTACCGAAAAGCATGTGTCGTCCGTTTACAATACGGCTGTTTTTGAGTTCAAGGATACAAATATAAGAAAAATCCTGAACCATATTCAAAAGGAAGAACAGCAGCACGGGGAGCAAATATACAATTATATGGCTCAAAACGGCATGTATTCTTAAGCCGGGGAAACATCAATAAGCGCCCTTCTGACAGACGGAAGGGCGCTTTAGCCTGTTATTCAAAACGCATAATCATAGAAATGCAGTCTGGAAGTATGTTTTATTTGTTGATATTCAGCCAATATATGGTATTATATTACGAGATTAATTAACGGTATTGAGGAATGTAACGCGGCGTTTGCCCGCGGACCGTCAGACTCGCGCAAGCCTTTGATAAAATTACGCGAATGCGCGAGAATGCTTAGAGGGGGAACAAAATAGTGGCCGTCGAAGAGCAGTATAAATCCGACGTTGAGGCGATACTTGCAAGGAGATATGATAACGGCTGGGATTTCTGGACGACTAGTGATAAGCGTTTAATCAAGGGAAGCCCGTTTACCGCTCTGGAGAGCGCGCTTTTGCTCCTGGAGCTGGGAATGGAACCGACCAAGCCGCTGCTGAAGGATGTCGCAGACTTGATTTTCAGCGCCTGGCGTGAGGACGGAAGGTTTAAGCTGTACCCGCAGGGCTCCATTTATCCCTGCCATACAATCAACGCGGCCAAAGTGCTTTGCCATCTTGGGTTCGCGCATGATGAAAGGCTTCAAAAAACATTCCGGCATCTTTTGGATATACAGCATACAGACGGCGGCTGGCGCTGCAATAAATTCTTTTTTGGGAGAGGACCGGAAACGGAGTATTCAGACCCGGGTCCGACGCTGACCGCTCTGAACGCTTTTCGGTTTACAGATTATCTGAATAAGGAGCCGCTTCTTGACAAGGCGGTTGAATTTCTGCTCGATCACTGGGAAACGCGCCTGCCGCTCGGCCCGTGCCACTACGGGATAGGCTCGAGGTTTATGCAGGTTGAGTACCCTTTCGGAAATTACAACATTTTTGTATATGTCTATGTCCTGTCGTTTTATGACAGAGCCAAGCAGGATCTGAGATTTCTCGAGGCGCTGGGCGTAATAGAATCCAAGCTTTCGGGCGGGAAGATAGTAGTTGAGCGCGTCAACCGCAAGCTGGCGGGCTTATCCTTCTGCAGAAAAGGGGAGGCAAGCGACCTCGGAACCAAGCGTTATAAGGAAATCCTGAAAAATATCGCCCATGGATAAGAAGCAGGAAGCTGGGCAGATTCCGCTTAAGCTGAAAGTAAGGAATAATAAAATGAAGATTGGCGTAATTTCAGATACGCATATTCCCCGCAAAGCGCCGCATTTGCCGGAAATCGTATACGATATTTTTAAAGACGCGGACCATATTTTTCACGCGGGGGATATAAGCGATTTGTCAGTAATTGAGGAGCTCGGGAGGCTCGCGCCCGTAACGGCTGTGGCCGGCAATACAGACCTTGAGGAGCTGAGGCGATATCTTGGGGAAAGCCGGATAGTCAGTATGGGCGGAAAGACTTTCGGCATTTTTCACGGCCACGGGATTATCGGGACTACGCCGGACAGAGCGCGGCGGAAGTTTGAGAATAATAAGCCGGATTGTATAATCTTCGGTCACAGTCATATCCCATATTGCGGCTATGACGGGCGCACGCTGCTGTTTAATCCGGGCTCGCCCACGGATAAAAGGAGAAACGCGTTTTATTCGGTCGGCATATTGGAGGTCGGCGACATGATAACGCCGCGTTTAATATATTTTAACAGTGAGGGGAAGCTCGTTTCTTTGTGAAAGAATTATCCTCTTACAAGCGGCAGGGTCACGCAGCGGAAGGCGCCGCCGGATTTCAGGATTTCCGATATATCGCATTGAATAACCCTGTAACCGTATTCTTTCAGCTTCCTGTTGACGTCTTCATTCTGCGGGGAGCTTATGATTCTGTTTCCGCCTATAGCCAGGACGTTTGTTCCCAGCTTAAACTGCTCTTCTTTGCTCACGTCTATCAGGTTAAAAATACTTTCAAGGCGGTTGATATCGTCCTTTTTTAAAGCTTTTCTATAGATCAGCGCGTCCCTGTCCGAAATAATGTTGAAAGTACAGTCAAAATGCAGATATCCCTCGTCAAATACTATAGGCCTTATATCGTATCCTTCGCAGTTTTTCGCAAGCTCGCTTAGTACCGATTCACTCGTTCTGTCGCTGATGCCCAGCCAGAGAGTTTTGTTATGAATTATTACGTCGCCGCCTTCGATGTTTCCCGCCTTCAGCTCCGTATACTCAATACGCCTTTCCTGAAGCCAGTTCTTCAGCACTTTAGTCTCCCCGGATCTTATCTCCTTCTTAAGGCGCGACACAAAGAAACGCCGCCCTATTACAAAACCGATATCTCTTGTAAAAACCTGCTCGGGGTATTTCTCTAGACTCGGGAGTATATGCACATTTACGTTGTTTTGCCGGAGGATGCGGACTAACTCCGTATGCTGACGCATGGCCAGCACCCAATCGATGTTAGTTTCGGCGTAGTAACGCTGAGTGCGGTTTATGACTTCTTCTATTCGCATGTAATATGGAGCGCACAACAGCACTTCCTTCAAAACGCCGTATTCGCTGGAACAATTAACTGACAAGGCAGCACTCGAATGCATATATATCCCCCAAATCGGCAAACAGCTTGCCGAAATATTATTATCACTATTTACTTATTAATAAGAGGTAAAGCTTTTCAGAAGCGGTACCCGGTGCTAATTTACGGCGAAGGAATTGCGATGTCAGCTGTAGAGGCCAACTTATGTAATAACTGGAAAAAATAATCGTTAACAAAATGTTAAAGCTGTGTTAACATTTTGTTTATAATTGAGAGTATACTGATTTTTTGTCAATGGCGATGCATGCGCATGCGCCAAGGCCTGACTTCATGATATCTGGTTTTTTGAAAGCTGGTCAAAGAGAAATGAAAATAGAGCCGGCGGAAGGCCGCTGCATATTTATGAAAACTATTATTGAACGGATTAATAAAGCATACGCGGTTTTTAAAAAGAAACCGGTGCTTCACATTATCTGCCTTGCGAACGTACTCAACCTGATAATTGAGATGCTCTGCCGGCGCTCTGTTGCCGAAGGCCTCAGATACATGGTCGGGCAGCCTTTTGTATTCGAGTACAACGCGATGATAATAATGCTCACGCTGACGTTTGCCCTGCTGTTTCAAAGACGTGAATTCGTCCTTGTGCTCGTTTCGTTCATATGGCTCTCACTGGCTGTTACCGACTGCGTGCTTCTCAGCTTTCGCACGACGCCGCTTGCATTTACGGACTTCACGCTTTTCAATTCCGTCAGGAGCATAGTCGGCAATTACCTGACCATATGGCAGACCGCGCTGATTGTCATACTGTTTGCCGCTCTGACAGCCGGCATAATCTGGTTCGGAATAAGGTCGCCGAAGACAAAGGTGAAGTACTCCACTTCGCTTTTCTCCATAGCCGGGTTCGCGCTTTGCCTTCTGCTGGGGACGTCGCTTTCGCTAAAGGCGAAGGCTGTCTCCTCGGAATTTCCAAACCTTGCTGACGCGTATGAGCAGTATGGATTCGCCTACTGCTTTTCAGCGAGTATTGTCGATAAGGGCATAGACGAGCCGGACGATTATTCCGAATACAGGATAGACGAAATACGAAACGCGATAGGGGAGGACGAGGAGTTAAATACCCCGAATACGCCAAATATCATATTCGTCCAGCTTGAGTCCTTTATTGATGTGAATGATATTATCGGTTATACATATTCGGAAAACCCGGTTCCCGTTTTCAGCGCGCTTGAAGAAGAGTATTCCTCCGGCTATCTGACCGTGCCGGCAATAGGCGCAGGTACTGCTAACACGGAATTTGAGGTGCTCACGGGCATGAGCCTCGATTATTTCGGGACCGGCGAATATCCTTATAAAACCATTCTCCAGTCTGCAACGTGCGAATCAATTTGTTATAACCTGAAGGAACTGGGCTACGCGTGTCATGCGATACATAACCACAGCGGCACGTTCTATGACAGGAACCGCGTGTTTGAAAACCTTGGGTTTGATACGTTCACTCCTTTGGAATACATGCAGGATGTGGAGTTCACTCCGCGGAACTGGGCCAAGGACGCGGTGCTGACTGGCGAAGTAATAAAAGCCTTAAAATCCACGCCGGGAAGGGACTTCATATACACAATTACGGTTCAGGGCCACGGCAGGTATCCGGGTGAATTTGCCGAGGAGACAAATATATCAGTATCTGGCATCGAGTCAGCCGAGGATAAGATCGCCTTTGAATACTATCTTAAGCAGATACATGAGACTGATGAGTTTATAGGCGAACTGATAGACGAGCTCGCGGCTTATAAGGAGCCAGTGGTTTTAGTGCTGTTTGGAGACCATCTGCCGAACTTCGATTTTGAGGACGGCGACCTTATTAACGGCAGCGCTTATCAGACCGGCTACGTCATATGGACCAGCTTCAAGCTTATAAAGTCAGACCGCGATCTTAATTCTTACCAGCTTTCAGCCTATGTGATGGAGCGGCTGGGAATTGACAGCGGAGTGCTGTCAAAGCTCCATCAGAGATATTCCGGAGAATCCGATTATCAGAACGCTCTCGAACTTCTCCAGTACGATATGCTGTACGGTGAGAAATACATATACGGCGGTAAGGACCCGTATACCGCCACTGATATTAAAATGGGCGTGTCGGACATATCTATCTCCGGAGCGCGTTATACAAGGAGCGGTTATCTGATAGTAAAGGGAAGAGGCTTCACGCAATGGAGCGTCGTGTGCGTTGACGGCGAGGAGAAGGAAACGGTTGTCGTTGACGGAAATACGCTCGTTGCGCATGACGTCGATCGCCCCGAGAAGGACAGCGCCGTCACCGTGGCGCAGATAGGAAAGGACAAAGAGATTCTGGGTATGACCGGCGAATATATTTGGGAATAAGACCCGGGCACGGAGAGCAAAAAAAGGGTAATAAAAAAGCAGGCTGAGCCTGCTTTTAAATATAAGGTCTGTCTCTTTCCCGCCAAACCGACAACAAGAAAACAGCGGACAGGCGCTTAGCCTATCCGCTTTTCTGCGATTAGAACAAACACATTCTCTATTGTATGGCGTTCGTATCCTCGCGCTTTGGTGACCCGCCGGCGATTCGAACGCCGGACCCATTGCTTAAAAGGCAATTGCTCTGCCGACTGAGCTAGCGGGTCACATTTGTAATGCAAACAGCAAATGATATGATAAACTCTATGAAATTATTTGTCAAGTATTAAATAAGGCCGGGACAAGAATTTCTTTTTTATCCATTACATTCGAGTTTAATCAGGCGCTCCAGCTCTTCGCGGCTAAACTCGTATTTCGCGTCGCAGAACTGGCAGGTAACCTCGGCTTTTTCGTCTTCGAGCATCATACGGCGCAGCTCGTCGTGCCCGATGCTTATAAGCGCCGTTTCGACGCGTTCGCGCGAGCAGTAGCAGCGGTACTCAATATTTTCAGACGGAAAAATCTCCGGTTCCAGGGAACCCAAAACCAGCTTAAGCAGCTCTGAAGCGCTCATCCCGGTGCGCAGAAGGCTTGTTATATATCCGGCGGTTTCAATATTGCGCTCAAGAATTTCAGCGACGCCGGCGTCCGCTCCGGGCATAAGCTGTATAATATAACCGCCCGCGGCCAGGACGCTCAGGTCCGTATCCACAAGCACGCCGAGCGCGCAGGCGGAAGGGACCTGTTCGCTCTCGGCCAAATATCGCGTTATATCCTCGGCGATTTCGCCTGAGACGAGCGGCACGCTGCCTGTAAAAGGCTCTTTAAGCCCTAAGTCCTTTATAACGCTTAACAGGCCGTCTCTGCCGACGGCTCCGCCCACGTCGAGTTTGCCGTTCGGTTTCAGAGGAAGATCGACATGCGGGTTTTGGACATAACCGCGCACGTTTCCATAGCTGTCTGACACGGCGGTGATAGTCCCGATAGGCCCTCCGCCGTTTATGCGTATAGTAAGCGACGCCCGCTCCTCTTTAAGCTCGCTGCCCATCATGGAAGCTGCCGCAAGCGTGCGGCCGAGGGCCGCCGTGGCTATCGGGAGCGTCATGTGTATCCTGCGGGCTCGCTCTGTCAGCTCGCGCGTTGAAACGGCTACGGCTCTGAGCAGCCCGCCGCAGGCCACGGCTCTGACAATCTGATCTGACATTATATTTATTCCTTTCGCGCTTTTATAAAAATCCGCTGCTCGCCGGGGGACGGCGGCTCAAACGAGAGTTCGCCGAAGACCTCGAGGCCCGAGAACCCGGCGCTATCGAGCATATCGATAAGCTCGCTTACCTCCCAGGCTTTTTCCTTATGCTCCTCCTGCCCCCGCCGCCACAGCTTTCCGGCCCGCTCGAAAATATCCATTGCGTATGAGCAGATACGAGTCACCTCGTCGTATCGGGCGCGCCAGACGCAGAAAACCTCGTCATTCTCGTCGAGAAATACCTGCCCGTCGAGCGATTTTAGCTTTTCCGGAGAGAGCACGTCAAATACAAATATGCCGCCCGGAGACAAAAACATGAAAACGCGGCGGAATATTTCCATCATATCCGCCGCGGAAGTGACATAGTTTAAGCAGTCGAGGGACGAAACGGCTGCCTCCACGGTCCCGTAAAGATCAAGCTCAGACATCGGCTGGCACAAAAGCAGGGGAGCGGAACAGGTCAGCTCATATGCTTTTTCGGCGGCTATCGAAAGCATATCCTCGGAGGAGTCCACGCCTGTGACGCTGTAGCCGCGCCGGGCCATTATGCAGGACAGGCTTCCGGTCCCGCATCCGAGGTCGAGCAGCTCGCGCACGCTTACGCCCTCTCTGCCGAACATGGCTTCATAGTAATCAGCCCAGGCTTCGTAATCTACATCTTCAGTAAGCGAATCATAGTGATGCGCGAGGAAAGAATAGCTGCTCACTTGTTTTTTACCCGGTCCAGAATCAGCTTATATCCCCCCGCGCCGTAGTTAAGCGAGCGATTGACACGGCTTATAGTCGCGCTGGAAGCCCCCGTCCTTTCCAGTATGTCGTTATAAATATGCCCCTTGTTGAGAAGCTCGGCTACGGCAAAGCGCTGAGACATGGCGTCAAGCTCCTTTATCGTACAGAGGTCTTCAAAAAACTTGCCGCATTCGTCAACCGTTTCCAGATTTATTATTGCCTCGTAAAGTCGCCGGAGTTCATCGGTTTTACGAATCATGTCGAATCTCCTTTCGCACGCTCCAACGGCATTGGCTTATCATCTGAAATATTAACACTTTAAACCGGGAAAGTAAAGAATAGTTTTTCTTGATAATGGGGGATTACGGCCGTATAATTCAATAAAGGAGGGATAATATGTTTAAATATGAGGACGGGAGAATCTATATGGAAGACGACAGCGGGAAGCTGATTGCCGAGGTCACTTTTCCGGAGACGGAGCCCGGCGTCGTAAATTTCGACCATACGCTTGTAGAGTACTCGCTGCGCGGCCGGGGAATAGCGGGCGAGCTCATGCAGGCCGCTGCGGACGAGGTGCGCCGCAGGGGCATGAAGGCAACCGCGACCTGCTCTTACGCCGTGAAATGGTTTGCCGAACATAATGAATACAGCGATATTATAAAATAAAAGACTGAATGAGAAAAACCGCTTTCGGACTTTCCCGAAAGCGGTTTTAAGCGAAAGCGGGCCTGTTCGGCGAGATATGTATTGCAGAATGCTTCGATAAGCAGTTTTGATTCTTACATACCCAGTTTAAATTTTTTTTTGCAAAAACTATTGACAAGTAAAAATAATCTGCTATATTAATAGTAACAATAATTATTATTGATTAGGAATGATACCAATGGAAAGAGAGAGAAGATACAGCAAAAAGCGCCAGGCGATTTACGACTGTATCTGTTCAACAAAAAGCCATCCTTCGGCGGACTGGGTCTACAGCAGGCTTAAGCCTGAGCATCCTGAGCTGAGCCTGGGCACCGTATACAGGAATATCGCGCTTTTCAAAGAAGAGGGAACGGTAGTATCTGTGGCAAGCGTAAACGGCACTGAGCGGCTTGACGGAAACACTGACCCGCATGCGCATTTTATCTGTTTTGAATGCGGCGCGGTAAACGATGTCGAGGCCGGGCTTGAAGAGGAGCTTGATAAGAGGCTTGCGGAAAAGACCGGAGCGCATGTTATTCGCCATGAGCTGACTTTTAAGGGCATATGCCCGGATTGCATGAAAAAGCGTATAACTTAGTTTATAGTATTATATAATAATGGAGGTAATTATTATGAAAAAATGGGTTTGCACAGTTTGCGGTTATGTTCATGAAGGCGATGCGCCGCCTGAAAAGTGCCCCGTATGCGGAGCGCCTGCTTCAAAGTTTATTGAACAGGCTGCGGAGGCAAACTGGGCTGCAGAGCATATTGTCGGCATAGCCGCCGACGCGCCCGAGGATATTAAAGCGGACCTGAGGGCCAACTATGAAGGCGAATGCAAAGAGGTTGGAATGTATCTTGCGATGTCACGCGTCGCTTTCCGCGAAGGTTATCCTGAGATAGGATATTTCTGGGAGAAGGCGGCGTTGGAAGAGGCGGAGCACGCGGCAAAATTTGCCGAGCTCCTCGGCGAAGTCGTAACCGACAGCACGAAGAAAAACCTTCAGATGCGCGTCGAGGCTGAAAACGGGGCCACTTCAGGCAAATACAATCTGGCAAAACGCGCGAAGGAGCTGAATTTTGACGCTATACACGATACGGTTCACGAGATGGCAAAAGACGAGGCCAGGCACGGCAGAGCCTTCAGCGGCCTGCTGAAAAGATACTTCAGCTGAGAGCCGCTTTTAAATATAACGGGCGGGCGCCGGACGAATCCGGCGCCCGCTCATTTTATTGGATGCTTATAAAGGGAAGAATAAATTCAGCTTATACCACATAACGATGAGCCGATAGACCGGCCTGAGTAAAAAAAGCTTCCTGCCAACAATAGGTTGGCAGGAAGTTCTTAGTCTGTCACATAAGGCAGAAGCGCAATCTGGCGCGCTCTCTTTATTGCCTCTGTAAGCTGCCGCTGATGATTGGCGCAGGTGCCGGTAGTACGGCGGGGAAGGATTTTTGAACGCTCGCTCATATAGCGGCGGAGCTTAGCAACGTCTTTGTAATCTATGCTCTCGACCTTGTCCACGCAAAAGCTGCACACTTTTTTGCGCTTACGTGAACGTTGATTGTGATCTCTCTCAACAGCCAACTAAATTGACCTCCTTGTTATTTAATTAAAACGGGAGCTCTCCGTCGTCCTCAAGCTCGGCAAATTCCGGTACGTCGGACGGAGAATCAAAAGAGGACGGCTGGGATACGGCCGGGCGGGGAAAAGCCTGCGCGCCGCCCTCGCGGTCGCGCCTTGAATCCGCAAAATAGACGTTGTCGGCGATTACTTCGGCGCTGCGGCGTTTATTTCCGTCCTTGTCCTGCCAGTCGCGGATCTGAAGACGCCCTGAGACAGCGACCTGCTGCCCCTTCGTGAAATACTTTGAAACAAATTCAGCGGTCTGGCGCCACGCTACGATATCAATGAAATCGGTCTGCTTTTCGCCTGTTTCCTTGGAAGCGAAATCACGGTCGACCGCAAGAGTAAACGAAGCTACGGCTATTCCGGAACCCGTTCTCCTCAGCTCGGGGTCGCGCGTAAGGCGCCCCATTAAAATAACCTGGTTAAGCATTTTTCAGCCTCCTTATTCGTCTTTGCAGATGATAAGGGAACGCATGATGCCGTCGGTAATCTTGAAAACACGGTCAAGCTCGGCCGGGAATTCGGGAACTGCCGTGAAGTTCATCAGGACATAGTAGCCTTCGCCGATATCGTTTATGGGGTAAGCAAGTTTGCGGGTCCCCCATTCGTCAAGGCTCTCGAGAGTGCCGTGAGCTTCAACTAGTTCCTTAAACTTTGATACGAGTTCAGCCGTACCCTCTTCGCCCTTTGACGGGTCGATAATGTACAGAGTCTCGTATTTGGCATTCACTTTTGCCATTTTTACACCTCCTTCTGGACTAATGGCCTGCATTTGCAGGCAAGGAAAGCGTCCAAATAATTAGACTGGTTTATTATACAGCATTCTCACTGTTTGTCAAGCAAAACGCATAACGCTGCCACAATTCTTAGACAATCCTGAGAATTTGGCGAAGCGCCGCAGCTGAAAATCCGGCGATCTCCGGCAAGGCTTGTCCCAATAACTACAGCTTAAAATCCTCGCCGTCCATTTCGCTGAGGAAAGGTGAACGTATCGGCGTGCGCCGAAGCGGGTCGTATTTAAAGCTCCAGCAGGATTGCTGCGGCTCTACGGAGATGTTTTTACGCAGGCAGCGGAGCTGCTCGTACTCGCCGTCCGAATTGACGCAGTACGCGCAGGCGGGCTCAATATCCTTTCGAAACAGCATTTACATCGCCTCCGTGTACGATTATAACTCACCGCGCCGCCTTTTTCCAGAGCTTTTTCTAATCGCGCGCGTTGCGATCAACACGAATATTACCCAGACAAACCAGCTGACGGCGGCGGATATGGTGAGAGCCGAGCGAAAGCCCATGGAGGATATTCCGTTTATCTGCTCAGCCAGATAGGAGGCTACGGTTATGTTCTCTCCCCATAAGCGCGAGAAGAGGAAAATAAGCGCCGCGGATATAAGGCCGTGCAGGGCCTTTCCGCCTATGTAGGTATGGACCCTGAGATTTGACTGCCCTATAAAGCTCAGAACCTGGCAGTGCACGGAAAGACCGGCCCATCCGAGCATGAAGGCCGCCATAGCCATGCGGCTTGTAATAGCCGCCTCGACGCCGCGCAGCGAGGCGACGCCGGAGCTGATTTCGATTATGCCTGTCAGGAGCCGCTCGGCCCATGCCTCGTTCATTCCGAACGGACGCATGAAAAAAGTGATAAAGCGGGCGGCGGCGGCCATGGCTCCCGAAGCAAAAAGCAGCTTGATAAAAACAGTGAAGAACACAACAAAAGCGCATATAGCCAGCGTGGAGGCAAGCGCCCCGCGGACGCTTTCGGCGAACGCGGTATAAAAACGGACGGAGGCTGTCTGCCTTGGTATAAAAGCCGTCCTGCTTCCTCCTTCGCGCCCGTAAAAGCGGAAGAGTATGCCAACAAAGACTGAAGCCAGAATATGCGCGAGATACAGGATTAGCCCGACCCTGCTGCTTGAAAAAATGCCGGCGCCCACGACCCCCAGTATAAAGGCCGGGCCTGAGTTGTTGCAGAAGCTGAGCAGCCTTTCGGCCTCTGTTTTGCTGCACAGGCCTTTTTCGTAGAGGCTTATAGCGGTTCTCGCGCCGACCGGGTAACCACCTATGATGCCGAGAGAAAAAGCGACGGAACAGACGCCCCCGACGTTGAACAGGGGCCGCATTATCCTCTCAAGAGCGTGCCCTATGTATGAGGCGAGGCCGAATTCAACAACAAGAGACGAAAGCACGAAAAACGGGAAAAGTGACGGAATAATCACGTTTCCGCAAAGTGACAGCCCGTCTTTCGCCGCGCTGATGGCAACTGAAGGGTAGAATAACAGCGCCGCCATTGAAATCAGTATGGCTACGCCCACTAACCCGTCCCTTATGTGCCTTTTGCCGAGTATGCGGGACACATCTCCACCTCCAAATATGCCGGCGGAATTACATTTTGCATTCCCCTGTCATAAGTATATGAAAGGGCGCTTGTGAATATAATTCTGAAGGCGGGTGGACAAAACCGCCCGCATGATAAGCTGCGTGCGGTTTTGGGCTGGAATTCTTCTATCAACAGGTTATGTGCTAAGAAGCCGGGAAAGGGTGATCAGAATACATGGAAAACGTATCGCTGTCAGAGAGGGCGGCTGAAAAATTCGGGCTTCCGGCGGACGTTGTCGCCAACACGATCCGCCTTGTACTTACCGGCTCGCGCCAGCTTTACATAGAAAATCACAGGGGCGTCCTCGGCCTGGATGAGTACAGCATTACCGTGGCCGGGGGACGCGTCAACGTGCGGATCTTCGGCTCCGGCCTGAGGCTGCGCGCGATGAACAGGCACGAGATGTTTGTGACGGGGGAGTTTAAGACTATCGAATACATATAAACACGGCTGTTTGACGGAAGGAATGGTCAATATGTCAGAGATTACCGAATATCTGGCCGGATATGTGACTGCCGAGGTGCGCGCCCCATACCCGGAGCAATTCCTCGGGCTTTGCGCCGCCAACGACATAGATTTCTGGGATGTACATAAGCTGGACGAGTTTACGATAAGACTGAATATGCGCGAACACGGATTTGAGCGCGCAAAAAAGCTGCCCGGGAGCTTTGAGGTCAGGGCCGCTCAAAAGCGGGGTTTTCCGTTCTTCCTCAGGAAGTTCAAGAAACGCTACGCGCTTCTGGCAACGCTTGCCTTATGCCTCCTCGGAATCTTTACGATGTCCAGGTTTATATGGCATATCGAGGTTTCGGGCAACGAAAATGTGGGAACGGGCGAGATAATCACGGCCCTGCGCGAGATGGGCGTGAAAGTAGGCTGCTTAGCGTCCGGCGTTAAGTCATACAATATACGCAACCGGATTCTTGTGGAAATCCCGGAGCTTATATGGCTGACCGTTAACGTCCACGGCAGCAGGGCGGAGGTAATCGTGCGTGAAAGAATCGAAAAACCCGAGATTACGCCGATAGACGCTCCCGCGGATGTCATAGCGGGCAAGGGAGGAATTATCATGGAAATGAGGGTGCTGGCGGGCACACCGAAGGTGTCGGTCGGCCAAACGGCGGCGCGGGGCGATATGCTGGTCTCGGGAACGCTTACGAATACGCTTTTGGAGGAGCGCTTCGTGCGCGCGATCGCGGAGGTTAAGGCAAGAACATGGTATACTCTGAAAGCTGTAATCCCCATGACGGTGACGGAGAAGGTTTATACGGGGGCGGAAAAGACGCGGCGCAGCCTGATTTTTGGCGAGACGCGAATAAATTTGTATTTTGACAGTAGCAATTCGTTCGCAAGTTGTGATAAAATTATTACAGTCAAGCAGGGCGACCTGTTCGGGCTGATGGTTCTGCCCGTGACGCTTGTAACCGAGAGAGAGTCGGAATTCAGGCCTGCACCGCGCAGGCTGAAAGAAGCCGAGGCAAAAAAACTGCTGCGCGACGGGCTGGCGGCCGAACTGATGAAGCTGATTGACGGCAAAATCAATAAAATAGACATAGAATATAAAGAAGAAGACGGGCTTATGACGGCTGTACTGCGGGCGGAGTGTCTTGAGGATATTGCGGTGGCGCGCGCCATCTCACCGTGACAGCCATTTATCGGAATACAAATGATTAACACATACGGAGGAACTGTATGGAGCAGACGATAAACGTCAGCAGGCTAGAGGAGATAATAAACGTATTCGGTTCGTTTGACGAAAACCTTAAACTTATTGAGGACAGCTTCGGCGTTTCGGTTGTAAGCCGCGACTCCGATATCAAGGTCACGGGGGAGAGCGAAGCTGTTTACAACGCTTCAAAAACTCTGGACGGGCTGCTTACCCTGTCGGCCCGGGGCGAGGCGGTCACGCCTCAGATGGTCCAGTATGTTGTCGGCCTTGTGCGAAGCGGCGAGAGCTCCAAGATAGGCGAGCTTGCCCGCGACGTCGTTTCAATCACCGCCAAGGGCAAGCCAATTAAGGCCAAGACGCTGGGCCAGAAGGCATACATTGAGGCGATACAAAAAAACACGATTACGATAGGAGTCGGCCCCGCCGGAACTGGAAAGACGTTTCTGGCCGTCGCCGCCGCTGTCGCCGCCTTCAGGGATAAGACGGTCAACCGCATAATCCTGACGCGCCCCGCGGTCGAGGCGGGTGAAAAGCTGGGCTTTCTGCCGGGTGACCTGCAAAACAAAGTAGACCCATACCTCCGCCCGCTTTACGACGCGCTTTTTGAGATGCTGGGCACGGACAACTATAACAAATACCTTGAACGCGGCAATATCGAGGTAGCGCCGCTTGCCTATATGAGGGGCCGCACATTGGACGACAGCTTTATCATACTCGACGAGGCGCAGAACACCTCGCGCGAGCAGATGAAGATGTTTCTCACGCGCCTCGGATTCGGGTCGAAGGTCGTCGTTACGGGCGACGTAACACAGATAGACCTTCCGGCAAACAAGACGAGCGGGCTGAAGGAAGCCATACGCGTCCTGCGCAACATAGAGGACATAGCCATATGCTATCTTACGGAGAAGGACGTGGTTCGCCACGCCCTCGTGCAGAAGATAGTAAAGGCATACGACGAATTTGAGGGCAGGAAAAAGAAGCCGGACAGGCAGGGTAAGTGAAATGCACAGGGTCACGATTTCGAACGCGTCCGGATATCCGGCTTTGGGCGTTAAAAGGCTGATAAGGCGCTCCGTTATTAAAGCGCTCGAGTTCGAGGGTGTAAACATCCCCTGCGAGGCGAACGTTCTTATTGTCGATAACGAGGCGATAAGAGAGCTTAACAGAAAATTCCGCAGCGTTGACAGCGTTACCGACGTGCTCAGCTTCCCAATGCACGAGCTTAAACCCGGCGAGAAGCCGTCCGAAACCGAGCCGGACGGGTACTGCCACCTCGGGGATATTGTGATTTCTATCCAGAAGGCGCGCTCTCAGGCCTCGGTATTCGGGCACGGGCTTAAACGCGAGACGGCTTATCTGATCGTTCATTCCGTGCTGCACCTTTTAGGCTACGACCATGTCGACGAGGCCGGGCAAAAAGCCCAGATGCGCGGCAGGGAAGAGGAAATACTGCGGAATATTATATAGGCGGATACAGGTGTTGCCGGGGGCACCGGGAAACAGTTTTTTTGCAATCAGGGTGTTTTGCGAATGAGGGCATAACATGAACAACGCGCTTAACGGCATAAGGCTTGCGTTTAAAGAGCGCAATATGCGCATACATCTGTGCGCCGCGTTTTATGTGATTGCCGCCGGCCTCATTGTAAACATAACGGCGGACGAATGGCGGTCGATTATGCTTTGCATAGGCCTCGTCATGGGCATGGAGTGCCTGAACACGGGGCTTGAAGCCCTCTGCGATACGCTAAGGCCGGAAAAGGACCGCGGGATAAAGGCCGCAAAAGACGCTGCCGCGGGCGGCGTCCTCATAAGCGCCGCAGTTTCAGCAATAATAGGAGGCTGCATATTCTTTAACGCGGATTCGCTCTCTAAAGCTGCAGCATTCATTACGGGCAGGCCGGTTATTTTCAGTTTGCTGGTCCTGCTTCTGCCCGCATGGGTTTATTATATAGTCAGGAGTAAAAAAGATGGTAAATAAGACCGCGATGATAACGATTGCAGGCCGCCCGAACGTGGGCAAGTCCACGCTTACTAACGCTCTTGTGGGCGAAAAGGTGGCAATCGTATCGCCGAAGCCGCAGACGACGCGCAACAGGAT
>JBMNQI010000021.1:0-32137 GCA_050944055.1 Oscillospiraceae bacterium
TCAGAGCCTCCAGGATTATCATGAAAAGCTGAGCGTTAAGCGTGTCCACAGCCTTGCGCGTATCTTTTATGTAAACCACATAGCTGTTGCCGCCGCCGCTTATCGGAAGCGCGACGTCCATATAATCAGCCGTCCAGTCGCTCGAGGACCCCTCCTTGCCGGAAAGCGCCGAGAGTATGTTCGGGGTTATCTCAAGATTTTTCCCGGACTCCTCGTCGCTGCCCGTGAGGAAGGCTCCCGTCGTACCGTCGAGTATATAATAGTTCCGGCTGCCCGTATCGATGCCCAAATAGCCTGTGTAAGCTCCTA
Source organism: Oscillospiraceae bacterium (assembly GCA_050944055.1). Classification (GTDB taxonomy): domain Bacteria; phylum Bacillota; class Clostridia; order Oscillospirales; family Oscillospiraceae; genus JBMNQI01. The sequence goes on from JBMNQI010000021.1 coordinate 310, forward strand.
TTATTTCGCCTATATGCCTGCCGTCGGCGTCGGAAGCCGCCGCGGTCCTCAGATCTGATACCAGCTCCGCGTCCGAAAACACGGACTTCATCTGCCCGTAGAATTCATCCATGTAAAAGCCGATGACGCCGTTAAAAAGAAATGCGCCGACTATCGTCATCAATGCGATTATGAGCAGGAGCATTATGAGCACCAGCTTCATGTGCAGGCTTTTAAACATACGCATCCCCCAGCGAGTTGTCAAAGACAGGCATTAATCATGCGATGCGAAATAATATCCCGCCCCGCGCCTCGTAACTATGTATTCCGGCTCCGCGGGATTGATTTCGAGCTTCTCCCGGAGCCTTCTCACCGTGACGTCCACAGTGCGCGCATCGCCCACATAGCCGTAGTTCCACACCTTTTCCATAAGCTCCTCGCGCGAAAACACAGTGTCCGGCGAGGACGCGAGGAAGCAGAGCAGCTCGAATTCGCGTGCAGTCAGCTCAATAAGCTGCCCGTCGCGCCTTACCTCGTAGCTCTTACGGTTGACATAAAGTCCTCCCGCGGTTATTGTATCCTCTTCTGTGGATTTTGAATCGATAAGCCTTGTGCGCCTCAGGTTGGCCTTCACGCGGGCGAGAAGCTCCCGCATTGAAAAAGGCTTCGTAATATAGTCGTCCGCCCCAAGGTCCAGCCCGAGCACCTTGTCCCTCTCCTCCTCGCGGGCGGTCAGCATGATAATCGGAGTGTTGCTGCCTCCCGAGCGCATCCTTTTGCAGATTTCAAACCCGTTGAGCTTAGGAAGCATTACGTCCAGCAATATCAGGTCCGGCGAGATTGAGAGAGCCTTACTCAGACCGTCTTCCCCGTCGAAAGCGGCGGCTACCTCGTAACCTTCTTTTTTCAGATTGAACCGCAGTATATCGACAATGGCTTTTTCATCCTCAACCACCAGAATAAGATTGCCCATAATTGCGACCATTCCTTTCTTCTGTAAAGACGCAAACGGACACGACTGCCGTTTTGGTCATTAGTTCTTGAGCGCGCCCGGCTACAGCTTCAGGTATTCCCTTGCCTTGAACACAGCCGCAATTGTCTTTGCGTCGCGCAGCGTGCCGTCCATAATCCGGTTTACAAGCTCTTTAATCGGTACCTTACCCACATATAAGAACTCGCCGGCGTCGGGATGGGCCTCTCCCTCGTGCAGACCGAGGGCCAGATATAAATACAGCTTCTCCTGGCAGAAACCGGGCGAGGGGTAAATGCAGCCTAAGTCGATAAACTCGTCGGCAGTAATGCCTGTCTCCTCACCCAGCTCGCGAATCGCGCAGGAAAGCGGCTCCTCTCCGGGCTCCAGCTTGCCCGCGGGTATTTCAAGCAGCTCCTCCCGGAACGGATAACGGTACTGCGTTACGGTGACGACGTCCCCGTTCGGCCAGACCGGTATAATCGCCACGCCTCCGGGATGCCAAATTACCTCGCGGTTCACTATGCGCCCGTCAGGCAGAGAAGCCCTGTCCAGGCTGACATTTATTATAATCCCTTCGTACACGGGCTTGCGGCTCAGATGCTTTTCCGTGAGATCCATAATACCTCCATGTGCAACAGCGTATGCGCACGCTCAGGCGCGTCATATCAAACTGTTTCTAATTGAATATTGTATCACAACATCTATCTCTTAGGAAGTGAAAATTTCACGCCCTTTGCTAGGAGCCAAATGTGGTATTACCCTGCTCTAAAACGTTCTGCCGCTTCTTGCCGCAGGTGCAGGTATTTATGTCTATATAAAAATTCTCCCCATGAGTAACACTGAAATGAGGGTGTCAAAGCCTTGGTTCTTAAAAACTTATGGCAAAATGTCTAGCTTGACAGAAGCAACGTGTCGGTATAAAATGCACTATACAAAAAAGAACGTCAGCCGAAACGTCGAGATTTCGGCTATTACGTGTGCAAGCAAGATAGTTTCATAATTAAACAATTTTTGGCAGTATAATACAAGACAATAATGATCGAAGGTGTTATTTTTGAGCAACAAAATGGTACCGCTTATTGAAGTAAGCGGCATCGAGAAGACTTTCCCCGGTGTAAAGGCTCTCAGCGACGTGAGCTTCAGCGTTTACCCCGGAGAAGTTCACGCGCTTTGCGGCGAAAACGGAGCGGGTAAGTCGACTCTGATTAAGATTCTGACCGGGGCTTACCAAAAGGATAAAGGGATAATAAAGATCGACGGAGTGGAAACCGAGATTAAGGATACACATATGGCGATCGGCCTGGGCATATCCTGCGTTTATCAGGAGCTGTCCATAGTCCCCCTGCAGAGCGTCGCCAAAAACCTCTATATCGGCAACCTTCCCATGAAGGGAAAGGTGATTGACTATAAAAAGCTCAATGCCGACGCCGAGGATATACTGAAAAACTACATAGGGCTTAACATCTCCCCGTCAACCCCCTGCGGCGAGCTTTCCGTGGGTCAGCAGCAGATGGTCGAGATAGGGCGGGCGCTCACCCGAAACGCCAGGTGCATTATAATGGACGAACCTACGGCCTCGCTCAGCGAAAAGGAGACAGACACGCTGTTTGAGCTTATACGGATGATGACGAAAAAAGGAATCGCGATCATCTACATAAGCCACAAGCTGGATGAGGTCATGGAGATATCCGACAGGATAACAGTTCTTCGGGACGGTGAAAACATCGACACGTTCATAACATCCGAGGCCACTCAGGAGGAGCTGATCTCCAAAATGATTGGCCGCTCGCTTGAGAACATGTACGGGAAGAAGAAGGCCGAACACGGCGAAACTGTACTCTCGGTCAAAAACCTCACAAGCGGGAAAACCTTCCGCGATATTTCGTTTGAGGTCAAGGCCGGCCAGATAGTGGGCTTTTTCGGCCTTGTCGGCGCCGGGCGCAGCGAAATAATGAGGGCCATATTCGGTGTAGACAAATACGACAGCGGGGAAATAATTGTTTGCGGCAAGAAGCTTCGGGGCGATAGCCCGATATCGGCCATACGCTCCGGCATCTGCTTCTGCACTGAGGACAGGAAGCTGGAGGGCCTGGCTCTCCGCCTTTCCGTGCTGACAAACATGACGATCGTAAAGCTTCCGGAGCTGTGCACGGCCGGGATTATAAACCGGGGCGCCCAGCGAGAGGCAGCCGAGGAGTACGTTGAAAGCATAAGCATAAAAACGCCGTCGCTCAAGCAGCTTGCCGTCAACCTCTCGGGCGGGAACCAGCAGAAGGTTGTCCTGGCAAAGTGGCTTATGATGTCTCCGAAGGTTCTTATAATCGACGAGCCTACGCGGGGCATAGACGTCGGATCGAAGGCCGAGATATACAAGCTGATAAACGACCTGGCAGCCAAAGGAGTAGCCATCGTCGTCGTTTCCTCCGAAATTGAGGAGGTTATGGGTATAAGCGATGAGATAATAACTATTTTTGAAGGCAAGCTGACCGCGAAATTCGACGTTAATCCCGAGCTCACGCGTGAGCAGGTTTTGACCGCGGCTTTGGGAGGTGCCATAAAGGTATGAAAACAAAGGAAATAAAAGAAAAAACGAGCCTGAGGGAAAAGCTCAGCAACATTCCCAACGCCGGCGTAATCGGGATAATGCTTGTATTCATCATCGTAGTAGTCGCGTCCACGGGGTCAAAATTCTTTACGGTAGACAATATTACCAACCTGCTTCGTTCCGTCTCCATCGTCGGCATAATGGCGAGCGCAGTCACTCTTATCATGATTACGGGAAATATAGACCTCTCGCTTGGATGGATGATAGGTTTTACAGCCTGCATAACGGGCGCCAACTCGTCAAATTTCGGCACGGCTATTTTATTGGCCCTCGCCGCCGGAATCGCTTGCGGCGCGCTTAACGGGTTTCTGGTGGGCGTGCTCAGGCTCAACGCCTTCATCACAACTCTCGGAACCATGTATATATTCAAGGGCATCGCGATGATGTACGCGAACAACCGGCTTGTTACGGCGGCAAACGGCAGCAAGATCCTGCAGTACATCGGCCAGGGCTATCTGCTTAAAGTGCCGCTCCCGGTGTGGATCTTCCTCGTCGTCGCGCTTATTTTTGGTTTTCTTCTAGCCAGGACAAATTTCGGCAGCAAGATTTATTACGTCGGCGCGAACTTCGTCAGCGCCAAGTTTTCCGGAATTAACTCGTCGCTTGTAATTGCGCTCACATATATACTCGCCGGCCTAGCGACCGGACTGGCCGGCACCGTTTTTTACGCAAAGGTTATGTCCGTTCAGGCCTATTCAGGAGTCGGGCTCGAGTTCGACGTGCTGACGGCCATCGTGCTTGGAGGGACGAGCGTAACGGGAGGCAAGGGATCTGTCGCGGGCACAGTCCTCGGAGTGGTCTTCGTGGGCATTTTGGGAAACGGGTTCACGCTTATGGGCCTTGGGGCCAATGCCCAGTACATTACACAGGGTTTAATTCTTTTGATCGCCATGAGGGCGGACGTTATGAGATCAAGGGGGCTTAGAGCATGACCGGCCTTAAGAACAACAGAATAATTAAATATTTAAAAGACAACAATATCATTGTTATCCTTATCCTAATAGTGATTGCGGCGGTGCTTACGGCTTCCCCCAAGTTCACAAAGGCAACCAATCTTTTCAACCTGAGCGCTTCGATTGGCACTTACGGCATACTCGCCATAGGCCTGGGCTTTGTCTTCCTTGTCGGCGGGATTGACCTGTCCGTCGGCTACCAGGTCGGCTTCTGCGGCACCGTCATGGCCCTGCTTACCACGTCAATCGGAGTATGGCCGGCGATTGTCATTACGCTCATTTGCGGCGCCCTGATAGGCTATCTTAACGGAACCATCGTTACGCGCCTGAAAATCCCCTCGTTAATCGGCACCCTGGCGGTTATGACCACGCTTAAGGGCTTTGTGCTTCTTCTCAACGACAACACCGGCGGCCATTCGATAAGCTCGGCCAAAATCTTCGGCGTCGGCCCGAGCACTTTTTACTCCACGAAAATATTCGGCTTTTTGGCTCCCAGCGTTCTGGTCGCCGTCGTTCTGCTTGTGTTTTTCGCGTTTTTCCTTAGATACACGCGCTCCGGCTCCAACCTTTACGTAGTCGGAGGAAACCCCGAGGCGGGCGCGCTTTCCGGTATTAACAACAATGCGCTTATACGCTTTTCTTATGTCATATGCGGCCTGTGCGCATCCCTGTGCGCCGTATTCAGCGTAAGCAGGCTTGACACGTCCGTTTACAACCTCGGCGACAACCTGGATATAACGGCTATATGCGCGCTTGTTATCGGCGGGGTTAAGATGCAGGGCGGCAAAGGAAACATGGGAATGGTTATCATGGGTGTCGCTGTCATTCAGATAATCAACAACGTTATGACGAAGCTTGGCCTTCAGTCCGCCACGCAGGCGCTCGTAACCGGCGTCGTGGTCGTGCTTGTTCTTATTATCGACCGCTTCACCGCCGAGAAGGCCAAAGCGTAACGCTATCACCTTTTATCAACTGAATAAACATCCAAAGCAATTTGGAGTTTAAATTCAACAAAATCAGGAGGCATTATGAAAAAACTAGTTTCATTGCTGTTAATGACAGCACTGCTGCTATCGCTATGCACGTTCATAGGTTGCAGCGCCGACAAAGCTAAGGAAACCACACCGGGCGCGGCCACTGCCCCTGCCGGAGAAGAGCCTGCAGGAGAAGAACCGGCAGGAGAAGAACCGGCTGAAAACCCCCCGGCTGTCCAACTCAAGGGTGACAAATTCAAAGTAGTATACGCTGCCGTTACCACCAGCCTTGCTCCTTACGTAATAGTAATCGCAAACGCTTTTGAGGAAATGTGCAAGAGAAACGACTGGGATTACGAAGTCTACGACGGCGAAGGCAACCCGACAGTCCAGACCGAGCAGATCGACAATATCGCCGCCGACGGTGACGCCGACCTGTGCGTCCTCTTCCCCGTTGACTCCGCAGTGGCTGTCAGCTACGTCAAAAAGCTCAGCGAGGCGGACATCACGACCTTCACGCTGGTAAGCGACGTAACCGAGGAAGGCCAGTCCTTTGTTCCCTACTTTATAACGAACGACAACCCGGCTTACGGTAAAGCCCAGGCGGATTACGCGATCGAGAAATTCGGGGCGGACGCCGGACTCAACTACGTGATCCTCAGCGGCTGGCAGGCTCAGCTCGACTATCAGTACCGTGAAAACGGTGTTCTCGACGGCCTCAAGGATACCAACTACAACCACCTGAACACAGCCTACTGCGGCGCGAGCCGCGATACGGCGATGGAGACAATGGCCCAGTATATCACGACCTACGGCGATGATCTCGACATTGTCTTCTGCCTGTCCGACGAATTCGCTCTCGGCGCTATTCAGGCAATCGACGCCGCAGGATTGACCGGAAAGATAACCGTCCTTTCGATGGAGATCTTCAAGGAAAGCGTCGATATGATCAAGCAGGGCAAAATGGATATGAGCATCACCCAGTCCGGCGTAGAGCTAGTCGGAGTGCTTGAAAATACCATCAAATCCTGGCTCAGCGGCGAGATCATCGACCGTGTCCAGTACCTCGACGGCACAATAGTTACAAAAGAAAACGTCGATACAGTAACACCCGAATACTAATACCGGCCTATGGCCGGAGCCGAAAGAGTCCTGATCCAATGCGGATCAGGACTCTTTTTTGTTTACTAGCAAATAATTTTATTGATTAATTACTTGCATTTTAAGGAATTATTATATATACTGTTTGGCAATAGATTTTTGGATAGCATTATGTCGTATTATAAGGGAAGGTGTTGATAATGAAAGACCATCCGGGTGAATTATCCGTCTTTCCTCTCTCACTTAACCAGCGAAATATCTGGGATCTGGAGCAGGCGTATCCGGGAACGTCAATAAACGTGATAAGCACCACGATACGCGTCAGCGGGCGCGTAAATTTCCTGCTGCTCCAGAAAGCCCTGTCGCTCGTCCTGGAGGCCGACGCTTCTCTTCGCACGCGCCTTACGCTTATGGACGCGGAGCCGATGCAGTACCATGCGCCTTTTGAAAACGAATCATTCCCGCTGCTGGACTTTTCAATGACCGACGAGGAGGGCATAGAGCACTGGGCCAGCGCGCTCACGCGCGAGCCAATGAAGCTTTACGATTCTCCGCTGTGCCGTTTTTTTATGTTCCGCGTCAACGAGGAGACGGCCGGCGTCCTAATTAAGACGCACCACATTATTTCAGACGGCTGGACGCAGGCCCTGCTGTGCAACAGAATCGGCGAAACCTATCTGGCCATGCTGGCGGGAGAAGAGCCCCGCCTTTCAGAGTCGCCTGACTATAAGCTCCATATCGAGGCCGAGCGCGAGTACCTCGCCTCTCCCGCCTATAAAAAGGACGAAAGCTTCTGGCGCTCCGAGCTTTCCCAGGGCTTTGACCCTGCCTCGCTCAAATCAGTCCGCAGCCCCGCCCTCAGCCATGTCGGCCGGCGGCGGACCTACAAGCTGCCGCAGGTCCTCAACCACGCTATTTACAGCTTCTGCCGCGAGAAGCGCGTCGCCCCGTTTGCCGTTTTCTATATGGCTCTCGCCATATATCTCAGGCGTACTGGCTCCAGCCGCCGCTTCTCAATCGGGGTTCCCGTTTTTAACCGCACAAGCTATCTTTATAAGCAGATCTCCGGCATGTTCGTCAGCACGCTGCCGTTTATAGGCGAGGTGCACGACGATTGGAATCTTGAGGAGTTCTGCAAAGCGCTCTCAGAAAGCTGGTTTGACGTACTGCGGCATCAGAAGTTCCCGTTCTCGCACATGGTTCGGTTTTTGCCGGGAGAAGGGCCGCTTTTCAACATCGTTTTGTCGTATCAGGACAGCCGCATTATCAAAACCAGGGATGCGACCGTATTCTTTTCGGGCCGGTGGCATTATTCGGGCTACCAGTCCGAGCACCTGTGCATACACGTTACGAATGTTGAGGATGTCCGCCACTACTGCGTCGATTACGATTACCTCACACAGCTTTTTTCAGAGCACGACATAGACGAGCTGCACAATTACCTGTGCCGCATAATTAGCTTCGCGCTTGAGGACCCGACGCGCCGCCTCTCAGACCTGCCGCTTCTGGGCCTTGAGGAGAGGGAGCGCGTAATATATACCTTCAACCGTACGGACGCTCCGCTATGCGGCGGCGGGCTGTACGAAAAATTCTGCTCAGTTGTCGACCGGTATCCAAACCGCGCGGCTGTCATATGGCGAAACGAGCGAAAGACATACGGCGAGATTCGCGATCTCGGCCGCCGGATTGCGGCGGCGCTTCCGGAGAAGGGCGAGCTTGTAGCCGTACTTCTGCCCCGCTCACCCGATATCTTCGCCGCCATGGCGGGGATTATGCAGCGCTCCTGCGCCTGGCTGCTCCTCCCGCCCGATACTCCCCGCCTCCGGCTGCTCGAAATCCTCAGGGAGAGCGGCGCCGGGCGTGTAATCTCCAATCCACAGCTCGGAAGCGGGCTGGGCCTGCCGCTTATTGACATCGGCAACCTGCCGGAGCCGATTGAGGAAGCTGCAGAACCCGAGCCTGACAGTCTTGCGTACGTCGTCTATACCTCGGGTTCTACAGGTAAGCCTAAAGGGGCTGAAATCTACGCCAAGAGCCTTTTAAACCTGGCCGAGGCAATGAGGCCGCTCTATGCGCGAGGAGCGCTGCTGTCAGTCAGCGGGCTTGGATTTGACGTTTTCATACTGGAAAGCGCCGCCGCCATGCTCAACGGGCGCACGGTAATCCTCACCCCGGAAGAAGACCTTGAATCTCCTTCAAGGCTTGCCTCGCTTATAACCGGCTACGGGGTCGGCTTCATATCCATAACGCCTTCCAGGCTCTCAGCCTTTATGAAGGACCCTGCCTTCAGCGCCTCCCTGCGCCGCCTTGAAACCATCGTCTGCGGGGGCGAAAATTTCCCTGGCGAGCTATTGCAGCGCCTGCGCTCTTTGACGTCCGCGAATATTTACAACCAGTACGGCCCGTCCGAGACCACCGTTGCCGTAAGCTGGCAGCTGCTAAACGACGCCAAGGAGATAACGATAGGCCGTCCCATGTCCAACTGCCGGTTTTACGTGCTTGATTCCCGCCGCAACCCGCTGCCCGTAGGCGTGTGGGGCGATCTCTATATAGGCGGTATCTGCGTCGGCCGGGGCTACCGCAACGACCCCGATAAGACGGAAGAGTGCTTCTTACACAGCCCGTTTGAGGACGGGGAGCGGATATATAAGACGGGCGATATAGCCTGCTGGACGGCTTCGGGCGAAATTATGCTCGCCGGAAGAGGCGATTCGCAGATTAAGCTGCGCGGGATTCGAATAGAGCCGCAGGAGATAGCGTCCCGCATTGCCGCCCATCCCGATGTGAACGAGGCGGCTGTCAAGGTCTGGGAAAGCGACGGAGTGAAAAGCCATATCATCGCTTACTATGTTTCAGCAAAACCAGTGCCCGAGACTGAGCTTCTGGCCTTTGCCGGGGAGTGGCTGCCCCACTATATGATTCCTGCCCGTATACTTAGGCTTGAATCTATGCCTCTTTCTCCGAGCGGCAAGATTGATATGAATCTCCTGCCGCCCCCTCCGGAGGATATGGAGGCGGTGCAGCCGTCAACAGCGCTTGAATCCGACCTGCTGAAGATTTTCAGGGCTTCTCTTGGCCGTCCCGATCTCCACGCGGGCAGCGACTACTTCCTGTCCGGAGGCACTTCGCTCAACGCGCTTGAGACGATAGGCGCCATTGAGGAAAAGACGGGCGTGCGCCTGCGCGTGTCTGATCTCTACGCCTGCCGCAACGCAGTCCGTCTTGCCGAGTTTATTTCAGGTAAGGGCAGCGGGCATTCGTCGCCGCCGCCCATCCCGAATGCCGGCAAGCGCGACAGCTACGTTCCGACTCCGGTGCAGAGGGGCATATACATAGAATCGCAGCTTGACCCCACCGGCATTGCATACAACATGCCGGGAGCTTTCCTGCTGCCAAACAGCCCGGATCCCGAGCGTCTTGAAGACGCGTTCCGCGAGCTTATCTCCGGGGATTCAGTCCTCCGGACAAGCTTTGAGCAAGGCGGCGGGGGCATCGTCGCCAGGGTCTCCGAGAGAGTGGATTTTTCCCTGCCGGTTATGACGGGCGATTCCCTGAAAGACGTCTTTTCCCAATTTCTTCGTCCCTTCGACCTCTCCCGCGCGCCGCTTTTGCGCGCCGCGCTTTGGTATACGCCGGAGGGGCGCGCCGTGCTGCTGCTCGACGTGCACCACATAATCTGCGACGGCCTGAGCACTCCCATTTTGCTGGGAAGGCTTGACGCGCTGTACCGCGGCGAAGCTTTTCCGGCGCCGCTGACATATACAGACTACGCCTGTTTCCTGGAGAAAAACCAGGAAGACGAATCCCCCGTTTCCTATTGGCGTGAGAGCCTCTATCCCCTGCCCGAAATGCTGGAGCTTCCGACCGACTACAATCGCCCGGCCAGATTTGATTTCCGCGGTGAGCATATAAACTTCCGGCTGTCCGCCGGGTTTACCGATAAGATAGAAAAATTCTGCTCCGATAATTCCATCACGCCGTTTATGTTCTTCTGCGGAGTTTTCGGCATACTGCTTCGTAAATACTCCGGCCAGGACGACATTATTATAGGAACGCCGGTCTCCAGCCGCATAAGGCCTGAGCTTATGGAGGTCTGCGGCCCGCTTATTGATACTCTGCCCCTGCGGCTTCGCCCCCGGGGGCCTGTATCCGAATACTTCTCCTCTGTCAGCTCCGCGGTCATGAACCTGCTTGATAACCGCGGCGCGCCGCTTGAGAAAATCGTCGCAGCCCTGGACCCGCCCCGCAGCCTGGACAGGAGCCCGCTGTTCCAGGTGATATTCTCCATGCGGCCCATGGACGCCTCAGCCTTCAGCTTTGACGGCGGGAATCTTGTGCCGAAAAGCATAGAATCGGGCGTCTCCAAATTCGACCTCAGCCTTGAGGCGGCGTTTTCCGGCAGCCAGTGGTCGTTCGTACTGGAATACGCATCCTCTCTTTTCTCGCGCGGGACGATGGAAATCTACGCGCGCAGCTTTGAAGCTCTGATCAATTCCGTGCTTGGCGGCGGCAGCGTCGAAGCTCTCGAAACTGTTTCACAGGCAGACAGGCTTAAATACTTTGATAAGCCGAACCGGCTCTTCTCGCCCTACCTCGACTGGCCGCTGCACAGGCTGGTCGAAGAAAAGGCAATGCTCGCGCCGGAAGCGCCGGCCGTGATTTACCGCGGGGAGACAACCGATTTTGGCGCTTTGATCCGCCGCGCCAGGCTTATTGCCGGGCTCATCATAGAGCGCGGCGTCGTCCCGGGCGACCGCGTCGCCCTCTGCTGCCGCCGCAGCCCGGACATGCTGGCTGCTATGCTCGGCATTCTTATAGCCGGCGGCGCCTACGTGCCCTTCCTAAGCTCATACCCAAAGCAGCGTATCTCCTATATGCTCGAAAACTCCGGCTCAAAGCTTTTGCTTTGCGACGAAGAATCCAAACCCTGTCTGCCCGAAGAGCCGCCTTGCCCTGTCGTCCTGTTGTCCGAGAAATCGGATATGTTCACAGGCGAAATACCGCGCTCGGGCTCCGACCCGATTTACGTATTGTACACCTCCGGCTCGACCGGTCAGCCCAAAGGGGTGCAGGTCCCCCACCGCGCCATATCCAACCTGCTGGAAAGCATACGCGAGCTTATGGAGCCGCATTCGGGCCCGGTTTTGTGCTCAACGAATATTACTTTTGACATATTTATTACAGAAAGCCTGCTCGCGCTGGCGCAGGGCTTTGCCGTCGTGCTCGCCGACGAGGAGGAGATGATGCTGCCCTGGCGTCTTGCCGAGCTCATCATAGTCAATGGGGCATCAATCGCCCAGTTCACGCCTTCCCGCCTGCAGATGTGCCTCACTAACGAGGCTTTCCGCGAGGCCGCGTCGGTCGTGGAATTCATTATCGTGGCGGGAGAGGCCTTATCGCCGCATCTGGTCGATTCATGGTATTCGTTCAGTAAAGGCTGTTTAATCAACATGTACGGCCCCACGGAGGCCGCCGTATATGTCACGCAGGGCGAGATGCAAAAAGGCGGGCCTGTTACAATCGGCCGCCCGCTCCGCAACTGCAGGATATATGTGCTCGGGCAGGATCTTAAACCGCTTCCCCCGACGGCTGTCGGCGAATTGTGGCTTGCCGGCGAATGCCTGGCAGACGGGTATATAGGCCGCCCGGAGCTTACAGAAAAGGTGTTTTTACCGGATCCCTTCTTCCCCGGCAGGCGGATGTACCGTTCGGGCGACCTGGGACGGATCCGTTCAGACGGCCTTCTTGAATGCCTCGGCCGGATCGATTCCCAGATTAAGCTTAACGGCGTCCGCGTCGAGCTCGGCGAAGTAACCGGCGCTCTGACGGCCGCCGGTGCTACCGAAGCCGCCGTCTTGCCTGTGAAAAACCCAGACGGTTCGGCTTCCATCGTAGCGTTCATTTCTCCGGAAATCCTCAAGCCGGAGCTCGTGCGCTCCCGACTTGAACCGATGCTGCCTCAATACATGATGCCTTCCGAAATACATGTCCTGCCTTCCCTGCCCTATAATTCAAGCGGTAAAATCGATCTGCCGAGGCTCAGGGAGATGAGAACAGAGCTGTCCTCAGAGCAGGACGACGAAATATGCGCGGAAACTGAAAATAAACCGGATACTGCCCGGGAAGATGATATAAGGCGCGGGTCGTCCTCACTGCGTGATATCTGGCTCGAGGTGCTCGGGCGGAATGCCGTAGACCCGGGAATCAGCTTTTTCAGCCAGGGCGGCACATCGCTGGGAGCCCTGAACGTCCTCAGCCGTTATTTCAACCTCGGCCTGAGCATGACGCTCGCTGAGTTTTACGCAAACCCCACTCTGGAGGCTCAGGAAAGGATACTGTTGGGCTCTTCCGGCCCGGCCGGCGGAGCAGTCGCGCTTCCCGCTTCCAGTGATAACGGAAGCTCCCATGCCGCTGAGGCAGCCGAACCCTCCCCGTCAGCTATAGCCGGCTTTGCTTACCCTTCTCCAAAAGCTGCCCGGCTTCCAGAAGAGCCCGCCTCCGAGCCCAGGCTCTCTATTGAAGCCCCGGCGTCGGGCGCCAGCGAGGTGCTGCTGACAGGAGCGACCGGTTTTCTGGGCTGTCATCTTCTGCGCCTTCTGGTTGAAAGAGGCGAAACTGTACTCTGCACCCTGCGGGACGGGAATACTGAACGTCTTCTTGATACGCTGGGCTGGTACTTCGGCAGCGGCTGGGTTTACGGCAACCGAGAGCGTATAAAGCCGGTGCGCGGAGACATTACTCTCCCGCTTCTCGGTCTTTCAGAGGCTGAATTTGAAGCTCTGAAAGTCAGAATAAAATCAGTTTTCCACGCGGCCGCCGACGTAAGGCATTATACGGACGGTATTTCCTCCGAATCTGTGAACTTTATCGGCACGCGCAATATTATAGGGCTTGCAATGTCGGCCGGCGTACCGCTAAATCACATCTCAACCACAAGCGTCTCTGGAAGCTATTTAAAGTCCTCTCCGGGCACAGTAGCGGTATTTACAGAGAACGATCTTGACATAGGCCAGAACTGGGACGAAAACGTCTATACAAAGACAAAATACCTCGCAGAATGCGCGGTTTTCGATTCGGCCAAAAGAGGACTGGTTTATAAGATTTTCAGGGTCGGCCGCCTGGTCGGCCGGGACAGCGACGGGGTTTTCATGAAGAACCCCGAGACAAACGCCTTCTGGCTGCTTGTCCGAGGCCTTCTGACGGTAGGCGCCATACCCGAATCAATCGCCGAAATGCCCGTTGATCTCACGCCCGTTGATATCTGCGCTGAGGCTATACTGACGCTTTCTGAATCGCCCAGCTCAGTCTTTCATATAATGTCGCCCTATCCTCTGGCTCTGCGCGAGGTTTTCCCCTCGCTGCCCGTTCTGCCCGATTCCTCCTTCGACTCCAGAGTCCGGGCCTCGGATCCCGACAAAACAGCAAGCCTTGTAAATTACTTAAATTCGTTCCGCCGCATGCGCAGCTGTGTAAAGGTTTCAGCTGAGGAAACCGTGCGCCTTCTCGGCCGGACGGGGTTTTCCTGGCCCAAGCCGCAAGTGTCGCGCCTTCTTGCGTCCTTCACCGGCTGATACGGAGGTGATCTGCTTGATACCTGATACCGCCGCCTCGCTGCTTGTAATACTATCGGCGGCGTCCATCGCCTTTATGGTCTGGTGTCTCTTTCCCAAAAAGGTGATGCTGCTTATTCACAAGCTTTACTTTGCGCTGTGCGCCTCGTTCGTATGGTGGTCAATAGTCCTGCTTTTCATGAAGTTTTCAGATCCCGAAAACGACACTCTGATGTACGTTCTGGACGCTCTGACGCAGCCGAGCGCTGCGTTCGCGCCTATCTTCATGCTCATGATAGCCATGACGTTTGTATCCGGCGTTGAGAAGATGCCGCGAAAATGGCTCCTGCTATTCATAATCCCCGTTATCACCAACATAGTTGTATGGACAAACCCGCTGCACCACCTGCACTACAGGGTTTTCTCCGTGTTTCGCGAGGAGCTTGTCTTCGGCCCCTATATCTATGTTAACGGCGCGTACAACTACATCTGCACGATTGTGGCCTTGTTCATCACGCTGCGATTCGCAATAAAAAGCAAAAGCCGCGTCTACCTGATGCAGGGTTTGCTTTTTACAATCGGCGACGTCGGCCCCCTGATAGTCAGCATCCTGGCTACGACCGGCATTGTCAAGATGAACATAGCCTCAACTCCGCTGAGCTTTATACTCATACTAATATTCCACTATATAGCGATATACCGCCTGCATATGCTCGATATAAAGCCTATAGCCACGCAGCACGTTTTAGACTGCATATCCGACTGCTATATGGTTCTCGCCGAAAACGGGCTCGTTTTAAGCTCCAACATGCCTTTCCGCGAGATATTCGGCAGACTGTACGGGATTTACGAAAACCGCTATCTGAGCGACTGCGTAAAGGCGGAGGACATAGCCGGAAAGACAGCCATCTACAACCTGCTTACAAACGTCGAATCCTGCCGCAACAGCCGCTCAACAATTTCCTATGAGCAGGCAGTAAACCTTAAAACCGACAGCGGCGAGTATCAAAAGCTGTACTATATAGCTGAGATAACTCCTCTCATAATAAGAGACAAGCTCAACGGATTTGTCGTGATATTCAAGGACATTACTCAGGTAAAAAGGAGCATGCAGCAGCTTCAGGACAGCCAGCGCCACATGATGGAAAACGAGCGCCTCGCATTTTTGGGCCAGATGGTGGGAGGACTGGCCCACAACCTGAAGACACCGATAATGAGCATCTCCGGTTGCATGTTCGCAGAGGAGAGCCTTATAAACGAGGCCCTGGAATCCCTGGGGGATCCCGAGGTCACGGAAGACGACTACCGGGAGATATTCGCCGAAATGCAGGATTGGGTGCAAAAGGCGCGCGAATCCTGCGCGTATATGTCCGATATCATAACCGCGATAAAAGGGCAGGCCGCGAACGCAAGCACCTCCGCCGAGGATGTCTTTACACTGGACGAGCTTATTAAACGCTCGACTCTGCTTATGAGGCACGAGCTCATGATAAACGGCTGTCACCTCGTTCCCGAGTATGATCCCAATACGGAAATTGTGCTAAACGGCGATATAAACAACCTTATCCAGGTGCTCAACAACCTGATCTCAAACGCCATCTATGCTGAAAAGCTCACAAACGGCGATAAGATCTATATCGGCATTGAGCAGGACGACACGCACCTGAGTTTGTATGTGAGAGATACCGGCCCCGGCGTGGAGCCGCGGGTTAAGCAAAGGCTGTTCAAGGAAATGGTGACAAGCAAGGGCTCCGCCGGGACCGGCCTTGGGCTGTACATATCAAACGCGGTGGTACGAGGCAAATTCGGGGGCTATATGTGGGTCCGCGACGTTCCATCTGGCGGAGCCATATTCGGCTTTGCCATACCGCTTGACAGAATATCAATCTCCAGAAACGAAAAGGTGGCAGAGAAATGAGGAAGAACAAACGTAATACGAGCCGGAATGAGTTCTCCATTCTGGCGCTTGACGACGATTCTATCATGACCGCCACGCTTAAGTCCCACTTCGAGGGGGTGGGATACAAGGTTGATGTGGAGAACGACCCTTACGCCGCTATAGACCGCGTAAGAAAAGAAAACTACGACATACTGCTTCTCGACTACCTGATGAGGCCTATCTGCGGGGATCAGGTCGTCGAAGAGATACGCCGATTCAACATAGATATTTACATTATTCTGCTGACGGGCCACAAATCCATGGCGCCTCCCATTAAGACGATACGGGAGCTGGACATACAGGGCTACTTTGAAAAGAGCGACCGTTTCGACCAGCTGGAGCTGCTGGTCGAGAGCTGCGTGAAATCCATACGCCAGATGCGAATTATCCGCGCAAGCTATCTTGAGATGACGCGAGCGATGCGCCTTATGGTCGACGCAAAGGACATATACACGCGCGGCCACTCGGACCGTGTCTCGTTCTATGCCTATAAGCTCGCCGTAGCCCTCGGATATAAGGCGGATTTCTGCGAAAGAGTGCGCATGGCAGGCCTGTTTCACGATATCGGAAAGCTCGGAGTGCCGGATGAAATACTGCTCGCCGACCGCAGGCTCACTCCGGAGGAGTTTGAAAGCGTTAAGACGCATTCCCAGCGCGGTTACGACATTCTTTCGGTCATGTCGCTTTTTAAGGATATTGCCCCGATTATCAAAAGCCACCATGAACGGTGGGACGGTAAAGGCTACCCCGAGGGCATATCCGGTACTGAGATCCCGGAGGCCGCCCGCATCATCGCCCTTGCCGACGCTTTCGACGCTATGACCTCCACAAGGCGGTACAGGCGGGATTTGACGTTTGAAGAAGCATTAGATCAGCTGCGCGGCAACCGGGGCACACAGTTTGACCCAGAAATGGCGGATGTCTTCATAGAGCTTATTGGAGACGGTTCCATTTTCAAGGATGCAGAGGAATACTGCCGAAAGCTTCAGCAGGGAGAAAGCACGGATAGACAGGATTTGATTCTTCAACATTAGAAAGGAAGGGTAATAGTGAAAAATCGTCCGCCGTATGACGTTGATTACTTTGACACATTTTACGACCTCTTGAAGCGCATTGAAACACGCGGCCCTCAGCCTGCCGTCACGTGGTTTGACCGGAAGCAGAACCGGCACGACCGCAATTGCGCGCAATTGTATAACGATGCGGAGGCTCTTCGCCGATATCTGATGGACTCCGGTTATGCAGGCAAGCATATTTCAATCGTCTCCGAGAACTGCTACGACTGGATCGTGGTCCTGCTCGGCATTGTCTCAGCCGGGGCGGTAGCGGTCTGCGTCGATGTGGAGCAGTCGGACGACGTGATCAGAGAATATATCGAGATATCCGATTCGGCCGCAGTATTTGCTTCGCCTTCCTACAGGGATATCTGCGCGCCCGCGGTTTGCGGCGACATGGCTTTGTGGGAAATGAACGGCGCGGCTGATTCCGGGGAGGCACCGAGCCTAAAAGAGCTCATTGAAGCGGGAGATAAGCTTCCGGATCCGGGAAAAAACTGCTCGGCGGACGATACGGCCGTAATTGTCTTCACTTCGGGGACTACCAGCCGCGCAAAACCCGTGATGCTTACGCACAAGAATATACTGCATAATTCCGCCGCGGGTTTATCTTTGGTCGATCTCCATAAGGACATATTTTCCGCCCTGCCGTTTTACCATTCATACGGGCTTAATTGCTTTGTAGTCGCATGCATGATTTGGGGCGCCCGCTGCATACTCAACGGAGACATGCGTACAATGCTGCGCGATATCGGGCTCAGCTCGCCTTACTCGATGATAGCGGTGCCGCTTATGGCCGAAGCGATTTACAAATACCTGTGGGTCATCCTGGAAAAGGGCGGAAAGGCCGACGAAGTCCGACGTAAAATAAAAATTGGGCGCAGGCTGGCAAAACTCGGCATAAAATCGTGGAATAAGGCACTTGTGGAGTTTAAGAAAAAATATCTCGGCGACCTTTCGCTGATGATAGCCGGCGGCGCGCATCTGGACAAGGAGGTGGCCGAAGGCCTGCTTGATTTCGGCATTCTGGTCCTGCCGGGTTACGGAATTACGGAGTGTTCGCCTCTCATTTCGGTCAACCAGGTCGAGTCGCGCAACTTTGAATCTGTCGGCCACGTTCTGCCGGGAGTAGATGTCAGGATAAAGGACGGCGAAATACTCGTCCGCGGGAGCAACGTTATGAAGGGGTATTATAACTCCCCGGAGCAGACAGCTGAGTGCATGGAAGGCGAGTGGTTCCATACAGGCGACCTCGGCAGCATCGACAGGAACGGCTTCCTCTATATAACCGGGCGGATTAAAAACCTGATCGTGCTCAAAAACGGTAAGAAGATCTCGCCCGAGAAGCTGGAGGAGCTGATTCAGAAAATCCCGCTTGTCAAGGAAGTCATAGCCTACGGCGCAAATTCGGGCTCGTCAGCCGACGATGTCCGCCCCGCGGCCAGCATTTACCCCGACCCCGAGCTGACGAAGGGCATGTCCTCATATGAAATACTCGAGGCCCTGCAAAAGGAGATTGACAGGATAAACGCCAGCCTGCCTCTCTATCAGCAGATACAGATAATAAATATCAGGGAGAAAGAGTTTGCAAGGACTCCTTCGAAAAAAATAATCAGAAGTCAAGTTTGAGTGCCGGGTGATATAATGCTGGAATTAGTTCAAAAAATAGTTTACGACGTAACAGGTAAGACAGGTCTCACCTTAGATACGGATTTCGTCACCGATCTGGAGTTGAATTCCTTCGACATAATGAATATCATATGCGCCTTCGAGGATTATTTCGACACCACTATCTCCAACAAAGACGTCTGGAACCTCCATCAGGTGCGCGATGTGATAGACTACATTCATTCGCGCGGCTTCTATAAGGCATGAAAGCGCCGGACTACGATGTATTCCTTATGACAGGGTCGGAGGGCGGACTTGTGCGCGCGGCCCGCCTGTATACGGGACTTAGGGACGAATCGCTGTTTATTACCTCTAAAACAGCGTCGGGCAAGCCCTTTTTCACACGGCTGCCCGACGTTCATTTTTCTGTTTCTCACAGCGGAGGCTATTGGGCCTGCGCCTTTGGTCCCAGCCCCGTCGGCCTTGACCTGCAGATCCACCGCGAGTGCGACGCCATGAAGCTCTCGCGGCGTTTTTTCCACCCGGATGAGGACGCGTTCCTGCTTGGGCGAGGCTATAAGTTTGAAGACTTCTTTTACATCTGGGCAGCGAAGGAGAGCTTTGTCAAATACACGGGCGAAGGAATCGCGCGCGGGCTTGACAGCTTTTCTGTAGTGCCGCCTCCGGAGAAGCCGGAGATCAGGCATATCCCGTTCCAGCCCGGCTACGAGCTTTGCATTTGCGCGGAGACTATCGGCGAAGTAAGACTGCTGCCGATAAAATAGATTAAGCCGCAGCGGGCTGAGTGCGCATCGCTGCGGCTTGTTGTCCCGAAAAGCGGTGATGCCGGCTGGAACGCTATATGTATGTGACCACGCCTTCCTTGCGCGCTGGTCGCGGCGCCGGCTGCTTGGCAGGGTATCCTATGAAGACGGCCGCGTAAACCTCATAGTTCTCCGGCATGAGCTTCGGCTTGAATTTAAGGCTCTCCTCATCCCGGAACATATCCTTGGTAAATGCAGACGACCAGACTGTCGCCAGTCCCAGAGAGGTTGCCGTCAGCATCATGTTTCCCGCGGCGAGTATGCAGCCTACGTTGGGATAGGGAACCGCAGGGTCGCAGGATATGATGACGAGCACGGGCGCGCCGTGAAAATCAGCGTCGTGCGGCCATTTCATATCCGGCGGAAAACCGGCAGGCGGCTCTTTCCCCAGAGCTGCGACGGCCAGTCGCTTGCCCTCCTCGGTGCGGACAACCGTAAAATGCCAGGCCTGGGCGTTGCGTCCGTTAGCGGCGTATTTGCCGGACTCAATAATTGTTTCCAGGACCTCATCCGGTATCTGGCGGGAATCAAAATCCCTGCAGCTGTACCGGGCCGTTATGTTCCTTGTGACCTCGTTTTGAATCATAGCCGACACTCCTTATTAATTAGTCCGAGCTGTGATTCCCCCGGACAAAATTGTATATATTGCCCATAATAAGCACGACCCCACAGTTTTGAAGCCAAAGCATCATCACTATTGTCGAAGCCAAACTGCCATACACCAGGGAATATTTACTGGAAAGGTTAATAAGATTTGAGTACACAATACTGACGGCCACAAGCGCGATTGTTGAAAAAACTGCCCCCTCGAAAATATGCCGCCCGTAGGCTTCCCGCCGCGTCGTCAGCCTGAATATAATGAAAACCATTAGGAAAAGCAGAAGGGAAAGCAGTATATAGCGAAGCCAGAACCAGACGTCCAGGGCCCCGTCCAGGCTGAGCCTTTCGTCAATTAAATTGATGAACCAGCGCCCCGTAACCACAATTATTATCGAAATATAGATAATGATAAGAAACAGCAGCGAAAAGAAGTATTTAAAAACCGTCCCGACAAAACCCGAAAAATAGCCGCGCCCCTGTATATCCACCATTGTGTTGGTCAGCGTGCCGAAGGCGGAGCCCGACGTTGTTACAAGCAGAATAAGACCGCCTATGAACATAGCCCTCGACTCGTTTAATGAGACATAGCTAATATAGTCCAGCAGCGCGTCAAGCGCGGCGGCGGGCAAAAACCCGTGTAAAAGATTATAAAGCGCATCCCTGTCTAAATCCGTTCTGACCAACAGGGCGTTAATGCAGGCTATAAGCGGAAAGACAGTCATCGTCAGGTAGAAGGCGAGCGCGGCGGCCGAGCGTGATACGCGCTTGCGCACATATATATCCGCAAGATCCTTTATTATGGCCCTAAAACCCGACATCAGAATACTTCCCTTTCGCCGGTCCTGCAATGCCGCGCATATGCGGGAGCCGTCTTTTAATATACACCCAATAAGTATTATAAACAAGATATCGGAAACGAATCATAATTCGGGCAGAGCTTTTCAATTAACCGGCCTGGCTCCGGAATACGCCGCATACAAAGAATATTCCGCCGCATACAATGCTGGCTGCCGCTTTCACGGCAGCCAGCATTATACTGTTTATCTTAAAGGCTTTATTCTTGCGACTTCTCTTTTTCCGTCTGCTGCTCTTTCTTGCGGGCGATCAGGTATTCGCGCATGTTCTGGTTAACAAGCTCAAGAGTTTTAACAAACTGTTCGGTTCTCTCCTTGGAGAATTTAAAGCAGGCGTTTATGAATGCTTCGTGCTCCTTATCCATCTCGGCGGAGATCTGCCTTCCTTTTTCGCTCAGGTAAATACGTGTCATACGGCGGTCGTAGGAGTCGGGCCTGCGCTCTATAAGCTCTGCCTTTTCCATGCGCTGGAGAGCGGTTGTGGCGCTCGCACGCTCTACTCCTATATGCTCGGCCAGGTCGCGCTGATTTAATCCCTCGTGTTCAGAAATGACTTTGAGATACATCATCTGGGCGTGAAACAGTTCCTTTGACGCTACTACAGTGTAAAACATTTTGTTCTGCAGCTTATGATAATTAAGGAGCTCCAGATACATTTCCATCGCGTGCGGATCAGCGTTGTTAAACCGTAAATCCATTCCTGGGCCTTTCAGCGGTTCTTTTATCGGTTGTCTGTACTTCATTGGTATTTCCCCCCTGTATTTTAATATGCATATAATTATGCACAATTATATTAGTAAACTAACATACAAATGCCTTCCTGTCAAGTACTAATTATGGAAAATTTTTGGATAAACCAAAAAAAATACACCCTATTTCTTGTTTTTTCCATTTTATTTGATAAAACTGCTTCTTCTTTTGTGCTAAAAAACAAGCCCCGGATTATGATTCCAAGGCGTGTGAAAATATCAACAATCTTGACGAATATCTTTAATTTTTGTTAAGAATTGCGCAATCTTTTACCATATTTCACTGATATTTTAATAAAAAAAGTTAGAAAAATCAATAGGCAATTCTTAAGAAGTATTTTGGATAATTTCATGAAATTTGATTGCAAGTACGCTGTTGCTTTTTCAGTTTTATCAAAATATACTTATATGTGTTATTATGTGCGCCAAGCAAAAGGAGGCCAGGAAATTGGTCAAGACAAATAATTGTGTCTGCGGCAGCGGGGAGCTTCTCTGCGCCGTAGAGGAAATGGCAAGGCAATACCGCGGCCGGGAAGGGTCGCTGATACAGGTGCTGCATATGGCCCAGAGTATTTACGGCTATCTTCCCGCCGAAGTTCAGCGCGTCGTGGCGGACGCGCTGGATATACCCGCCGCCACGGTCTCGGGAGTGGTCAGCTTCTACTCCTTCTTCTCGTCCCAACCGCGAGGAAAGCACACCATTCGCGTTTGTCTTGGGACCGCCTGCTACGTGCGCGGGGGTAAAAAAATCGTTGAAGCTATACGGAAGGAGCTTGATGCCGATGTGGGGGACACTACGGCGGACAGACTGTTTACTTTCGAGGTTGCCCGCTGTATAGGGGCATGCGGCCTGGCTCCGGCTATGGCTGTAGACGATACGGTTTATAAGCAGGTCAGGCCGGAGCAGGTCAAGGATATACTTGCGCGCTACCGTGCGGGGGAGGGTAACGGCAATGAAGATTAACGGAATCAGCGATCTGAATCGAATCAAGGAAGAATACGCTCAGCGGATGAGCCAATACCGCTACCAGGCGCTTGTATGCGGAGGCACCGGATGCGTATCCGCAAACTGCGCCGCCGTAGAAAAGGCTTTGCGCGAGGCGTTAGACAAGCACGGAATCGCGGATCAGGTCAAGGTAATTCAGCGCGGCTGCATGGGCACCTGCGCCGTCGGCCCCGTCGTGTATGTCCTTCCCGACGAAACGTATTATACCGAGCTTAACCCCGAAAAAATGGCTGAAATCGTAGAAAGCCATTTCGTTAACGGAAAGCCTATCAACGAATACACTTTCTATGATAACACAACCAAGCAGCACGTCCCCAATATTAAGGAGGTCGCCTTCTTCAGGGACCAGGTACGCATAGCGCTTCGAAACTGCGGGCTTATCGACGTTAGGACAATAAACGCATACATAGCCCGCGACGGTTATTTCGCTCTGGCAAACGCGCTGCAAAAAGGGCGCGACTACGTGATTGAGGAGATCAAAGCCTCAGGCCTGCGGGGCCGCGGAGGCGCGGGATTCCCAACAGGCGTCAAGTGGGAGGCCGGCAAAAACCAGAAGGCCGATCAGAAGTATATAATATGCAATGCCGACGAGGGCGATCCCGGCGCATTTATGGATCGCTCCATATTTGAGGGCGACCCGCACTCGGTCATCGAGGGAATGCTGCTCGGCGGATACGCTATCGGCGCGTCGAAGGGCTACGTTTACATACGCGCCGAATACCCGATCGCCGTCGAGCGTTTAAGAAACGCAATTGATGCCGCCCGCGAGGTAGGACTGCTCGGCGAAAACATCATGGGAAGCGGCTTTGACTTTGATCTTGAGATCCGCATCGGAGCGGGAGCGTTTGTCTGCGGAGAAGAGACCGCTCTTATGAACTCCGTTGAGGGCAAACGCGGAGAGCCGAGGCAGAAGCCCCCGTTCCCCTTTGAGTCCGGCCTTTTCGGATGCCCGACAATTATAAACAACGTCGAAACGCTGGCTAACGTGCCCGCGATCATGCTTAACGGCGCCGCCTGGTTCCGCAGCTTCGGAACGGAAAAGAGCCCCGGCACGAAGGTATTCGCTCTGTCGGGGAAGATCGTCAATACTGGGCTTGTGGAGGTTCCGATGGGTATTCCCCTCGGCGACATCCTCTATAAGATTGGCGGCGGAATTCTGAACGGCAAGAACTTCAAGGCAATTCAGTCAGGCGGCCCTTCGGGCGGGTGCCTGACATCCTCGCACCTCAATACTCCGGTCGACTATGAATCGCTTGCATCGGTCGGTTCCATCATGGGCTCGGGCGGACTTATAGTTATGGACGAGGACACCTGCATGGTGGACACCGCACGATACTTCATGGACTTTATCAAGGACGAGAGCTGCGGCAAATGCGTCCCGTGCCGCATAGGGACGAGGCGTATGCTGGAAATACTGGAGCGCATTACGGAGGGCAGGGGCGAAGAAGGCGACATAGAGCTGCTCGAGGAGCTTGCCGGCACGCTGAAGGAGGCGGCCATGTGCGGCCTCGGCCAGACCGCGGCGAACCCCATACTCTCGACCATCCGGTATTTCCGTGACGAGTACGAGACGCACATACACGACAAGCACTGCGCTTCCGGCGTGTGCTCCTCGCTCTACACCTCGCCCTGCCGCAACGCCTGCCCTGCTTCGGTCAACGTCCCGGGCTACATGGCGCTTGTATCGGCCGGCCGCCTTATGGACGCCTACCGCCTCATAAGGCAGGATAACCCCTTCCCGGCAGTCTGCGGGCGGGTATGCACTCATCCCTGCGAAAATCACTGCCGCCGCGGCCAGGTCGACGAACCGCTGGCGATCTGCTCAATAAAGCGTTTTATCGGCGATTACGCCCTGCGCGACGAATTCCTGATACCCGAAATCAAGCCCCTGCCCGCTACAGGCAAGCGCGTAGCCATTATAGGAGCAGGCCCGTCCGGCCTCAGCTGCGCGTTCTATCTGGCGCACCTCGGCCATGAGGTCCATGTCTACGAGGCTGAAAGCGTGGCCGGAGGAGTGCTATACTGGGGCATACCCGAATACAGGCTGCCCAAGGCCGTGCTCGCCAAGGAGATAAAAGCAATAGAAAACGCGGGGGTGAAAATACACCTCAATACTCGTGTCGGCACGGACATAAGCGTTGATACGCTGCACGCCGAAAACGACGCCATTTACATCTCCGTCGGCACGCAGAAGTCCCGCCTGCTGGGCATACCCGGCGAGGACCTGCCCGGGGTCGAAAGCGGGCTCGGCTTTTTGCGCCGCGTAGGCCTGAATATCGACCGCTCCGTTCCCGAGCGCCTTGTCGTGCTTGGCGGCGGCAGCACGGCCATGGACGTCGCCCGTACCGCGGTACGCCTGGGCGCCAAAGAGGTCAGCGTCGTCTACCGCCGCAGCGAGGATCAGATGCCCGCAGGCGCCGACGAGGTTGAGGAGGCAAAAGAGGAAGGCGTACGTATAATCACGATGGCGGCGCCTCTTGAGGTCCTCGAAAAGGACGGCAAGGTTGCAGGCATCCGCCTTGAGCGCACGCAGCTCGGCAAATACGGGAAGGACGGGAGGCGCGAAGCTGTGGCCGTTCCCGGCGATACGTTCGAAATCGAGTGCGACGGCGTTGTGACAGCCGTCAACCAGGAGATCGACGCCCGCGGCCTGAAGGTGGCAAACGCCCTGCCCGACAGCCCCTCCCTGATTATCGACCGCTTCACATCCAAGACCGGCACGGACGGCATATTTGCCGGCGGCGACGCGTCTCCCTGGGGCGCGAAGGTCGTCATATCCGCAATTGCTGACGGCAAGCGCGCCGCCTCAAACATTGATATATACCTTGGCGGCACAGGCGAGCTTAACAAGGGCGAGGAGATAGACATACCCGTTATTGAGGATACCGAGGTAGTCACGCCCCACGGCCGCTTCCCCATCAGTATGCTCACCGCGGATCAGCGCCGCGATAATTTCTGCGAAGTCGTCTGCGGTTTCCACCGCCTTGACGCAATGGCGGAATCACTGCGCTGCCTGCACTGCGACAGGAGGTAACCAGATATGGTCAATATTAAGCTTAACGGAAAAACCGTTTCCGTCCCGGAAGGCCTCACGATTCTGGAGGCCGCCCGGCAAAACGGCGTCAAAATACCCTCTCTATGCAATTACGGGGATATACACAAAATCGGCTCCTGCCGTGTCTGCGTCGTAGAGGTGGCCGGCTCCAAGGCGCTTCAGGCGGCGTGCGTGACCACAGTGCGCGAGAACATGGACATCAAGACGAATTCGCCGAAGGTGCGCGCCGCCCGCAGGACTATATACGAGTTGCTGATATCCGACCATCCCAAGGACTGTCTCAACTGCGAGCGCAACCAGAGCTGCGAGCTGCAGGCGCTCGGCGAAACCCTCGGAATCACGAACAGCCGCTTTGAGGGCGAGCGTTCCTCCGACCGCGTCGACGTCTCCCCTTCCGTAACGCGCGATACAGCCAAATGCATACTCTGCCGCCGCTGCGTCACGGTATGCAACGAAATCCAGCAGGTCGGCGCCATCGCCGCCCAGAACCGCGGCTTCAATACCGTCATCAGCCCGTCTATGGAGCTTCCCCTGAACAGCAGCGAGTGCGCGATGTGCGGACAGTGCACGGTCGTCTGCCCGACGGGGGCTCTAAAAGAGACAGACGGCATTGAGATTGTCTGGAACGCCCTGGCAGACCCTAAAAAGCGCGTAATCGTTCAGACGGCGCCGGCAGTGCGCGCGGCCCTGGGCGAATGCTTCGGCATGCCGGCGGGCACTCGCGTCACGGGCAAAATGGTTTCGGCTCTGCACGAGCTTGGGTTTGACGACGTGTTCGATACGAATTTCTCCGCCGACCTGACTATTATGGAAGAGGGCACTGAGCTTCTCCACCGCCTGACCGACGCCCTCACAGGTAAAAAAGCCGTGCTCCCGATGATCACCTCGTGCTCCCCCGGCTGGATCAAACACATAGAGCACGCCTATCCAAGCCTGCTTGGGCATCTTTCGACCTGCAAGTCCCCGCACATGATGATGGGCGCTCTTGTAAAGAGCTTTTATGCCGAGAAGATAGGCGTCGATCCAAAGGATATTTTCATGGTATCCATAATGCCCTGCACGGCGAAAAAATTCGAGATTCAGCGCCCGGAGATGAATCATAACGGAATCCCCAACGTGGACGCGGTTCTTACGACGCGCGAGCTCGGCCGCATGATTAAGAGCGCCGGCATAGACTTCAATTCCCTGCCCGACACTGAGTTTGACTCGCCTCTCGGGCTGTCCACTGGCGCCGCCGACATTTTCGGCGTCACAGGCGGGGTCATGGAAGCCGCCCTGAGGACCGTATATGAGCTCGTTACTAAGCGTGAGCTGCCCTTTGACGGGCTTCATGTCGCTCCCATAGTCGGGCTTGACCAGATTAAGACCGCGTCGCTGAAATTCGAAAACGTGCTGCCCCAGTACGCTCATCTGGAGGGCGTCACGGTGAACGTCGCGGTTACTTCCGGCCTTGCAGGAGCGAACATACTCATGGACCAGATACGCGACAATTCCTCTCCATACCATTTCATCGAGGTCATGGGCTGTCCTGGCGGCTGCATCTCCGGCGGCGGGCAGCCGCGGCCCACAGTCGAAAACTTCCGAATTGAGCGCATGAAGGCTCTGTACTCCGAGGATGAGTGCAAATCACTCAGAAAATCGCATGAAAACCCCGATCTCCTCAGGCTTTACGCCGATTACCTCGGTAATCCCGGAAGCCACAAAGCCCACGAGCTGCTTCACACAACCTATACGCCGCGCGGACTGTATAACGAGCTTTTGTAGTCCCCCCTCCGCCGTACGGCGGCTGATTAAAATCCCGGCATAACCGTTTATGCGGCTTTGCCGGGATTTATTAGGCCGGTCGGAAATATAAGCCCATTTTTTACGCAAATTCTTGATTTCATGGAAATTTCTCATAGCTTGTCCGACTTATATTCTTTACACTAATGGTCCGGGAATGATATTATTATTGTACTATATTTGATTCGGGAGGCAAATCCTATGAAGAAAATTGAGGCCGATATCGTCGTAATCGCGGGCGGTATGTCGGGTATTTGCGCGGCGGCTGCCGCGGCTGAAAAGGGCGCGTCTGTCATAGTCTTTGAAAAAAGCGGCACACTTGGCGGGGCATCCAACATGGGAATGGGTTTCTTCGCCGTCGAGTCCCACATCCAGAAGCGCCAGCTCAACAACAATCTGACTGTTGAAAAGGCTTTCAGGATGTTCATGGAATATACCCACTGGCGCTCCGACGCCCGCCTTGTCCGCAAGCTCTTCGCCCAGAGCGCATCGACCGTCAAATGGATTGAGGATATGGGCGTTGAGTTCCTTGGGGCGTTCAAATACTTTAAAGACTCGGAGGCGACCTGGCACTTACCAAAGATACCCGGTTCTAATAAGCCCGCCGAGCGCTCCTCCTCCATCATAGTAAAGGCGATCTCAGACAGGTGCAGCGAGCTTGGCGTCGAGTTCCATTTCAACACGCCGGCCAAGAAAATCATACGCGAGGACGGCGTAATTAAAGGCGTACTGGCTCAGGACGCCGAGGGCAATGAGATTCTCGCCGAATGCGACGCGGTCATTGTCTGCACAGGCGGCTTCGGCGACAGCCCGAAGCTCATCGAGCAGAACCTCGGCTATGTACACGGCAAGGACCTCTATTCGTTCCGCATCCCCGGACTTGCAGGCGAGGGTATGCAGATGGTATGGGAGGTCGGAGGCGGCAAAAGCCCCTTCAATTTGGAAATGACATATGAGAGCCCCGGAATGACGGCCGGCTATCTTGCCGACGCAATTTTCCGCCAACCAAACCTTATGGTAAACCTGGACGGCGAGCGTTTCATTAACGAGGAGATCATGCTCAACACGCCATATACGGGCAACTCCATAAACCAGCAGCGTGCGCGCACAGGTATCGTGATTGTCTCCGACGAGGTCATCGAGAGCTACCGCAATACAGGCCTTGACTATACAACCTACCACAAAGGCGGCTTCACCACGGTAGACGGCTGGGAAGAATCCTTCAAAGCCTATTTTGAAGGCGGCGTCGACCCCAACGAGATGGAAACGCTCGGCGGCCTTTTCGGAGTCAAGCCCGACGAGGTGTTCTTCTTCCGTGGCGGAAGCATAGAGGAGCTTGCCGACCAGATAGGCATCAACAAGGAAAACCTCGTGAAAACCGTAGAGGATTACAATTACGCCTGCGACGTTACGGGCGACACCTTCTTCTTCAAGGACAGGCGCTATATGAAGCCCATACGCGGAAAGACCTATTACGCGATGAAGTTCTTCCCGTCGGGATACGGCAGCCTGGGCGGAATCAAAGTAAACGACAAGCTCGAGGTCGTAACGCAGGAAGGCGATAAGATACCCGGCCTCTACAGCGCGGGCACAGATTGCTGCAACATCTTCGGTGACAGCTACTGCTTCTACCTCCCCGGCAGCACGATGGGATATGCCATCAACTCCGGGCGCATGGCGGGTTACAACGCCGTGGATTGGCTCGACTCAGGCGAATAATCAAGACGGCAGTGAAACAGTCTGCCGAACAGGCTTAAACGTTCAGAAGACGGCTTCCGGCGCCAAACCGGAAGCCGTCTTTCAGCATAAACGGCGTCTATAAAAATATTATTAAATCCATTAAAACTGAGTCATTCCACAGCGGCGTTGTATAATTCGTTCTTATTAAGCCCGGTTTCGGCGGCAACCTCACGCGCCGCGTCGCGAAGCTTCATGCCGCCCTCATGTTTAGCGCGGACAAGCTCGACAGCCTCCTCAAGGCTCACGCCGTTTTCGCTCTCTGCTTCGGGCGCGCCCTCCACGACAAGCACGAATTCCCCCTTAGGCGCAACCTCACTGAAATGCGCGGCGGCCCGGGAAAGCGTCGTCCTGAGTACCTCCTCGTGTATCTTAGTGAGCTCGCGGCAGATTGAAATCCGGCGGTCCCCGAGCGTCTCCAGGAGGTCGTTAAGAGTGTATACGAGCTTGTGAGGCGCCTCGTAGAATACCATCGTCCTCTTTTCATTTTTTATGGACTCGAGGTGCTCGCGCCTTGCTCTTTTATTGACCGAGAGAAAGCCTTCAAAGCAAAACCGCCCCGAGGGAAGGTTTGAAAGAGTCAGCGCCGTGACCGCCGCGCACGGCCCGGGTATGCTTTCCACCCTGACGTCGTTTTCCAAGCACAGGGACACAATATCAAAGCCCGGGTCGCTGATTATCGGCGTCCCCGCGTCCGTAACCAGCGCGCAGCTCTCCCCCGCAATCAGGCGCTCCAGTATTTTCCGGCCGCTGGCGGCGCGGTTATGCTCGTAATAGCTCACTAACGGTTTCCTGATTCCGAAGTGGTTCAGAAGCTTCTGCGTGACGCGCGTGTCCTCGGCGGCAATAAAATCGCACTGGCGCAGAATCTCAAGCGCCCTGTGCGATATATCCCCGAGGTTGCCTATGGGCGTCGCTACAAGGTATAGGGCGGACATACCATTATTCCTCCTCTCCGCCGCGCTCTGCAGCGCTTTTTAAGCTTTGCTCTTTCCGCCGCCTCCCGATGATTCATCAAAACACGGCGGGAATAATGAATTAAACCGTTTCAAGGCTTTATATTCCGTAAATTCGTTTTACCTCATCCGTATACGAGCCGTCCTCGCAGCGAATTATAAGATCGGGCTCGTGTGTCAGCTGAACTCCGGCTCCCTTAACTCCTTCTGTCAGAACTATATTGCTCTTTGAGCCGAGTTTATCCCTGACATAGCGCAGCCGCTTGGGCTCAATCCCGCTGCTGCGCATTGCGCAAAACAGGTCTACGAGCCTTTCGGCTCGGAAACAGACGCAAAACCGTCCCCCGGTTTTCAGAAGCCTCGCCGCCGCGATACAGCAGTCTTCTATTGTGCAGTCGGTGTCCGAGCGCGCGCGTTCAATTGTCGGCGTCTTAGGCGGCTTACCAGTGCCCGCCGAGAAATACGGAGGGTTGCAAACCACTAGGTCGTAGGTGTCAGACGGGAGGAGTTCGCTGCGGCGCAGGTCGCCCTCAATTATTCTGATACGTGAATCCATGCCGTTCAGCTTCACGTTTTCAGACGCCAGATATGCGGCCTCCGGCTGGATTTCAATACAGTCGACACGAAGCTGCGCTGAGCGCTCGCACATAAGTATGGCGATTCCGCCTATGCCGCAGCCGAGGTCGGCGGCCAGGCGCGCGCGTTTTTCCCCCGCGAAGCCCGCGAGCAGGACCGAGTCGGTCGTCAGCGCGAACTGGCGCGGCGTCTGAAGGAATTTGCAGCCGTTGGGCCACCTGTCCGTCCGCATGTATGTCCCCCCTTTCACGCATAATTATTCTTATAAGCAAAAAAACCGCGGCATCGCCGCGGCATTTTGCAAAAATCATGAGTCGAGCGATATGGCTCCCACGGGGCAGGCATTCGCACATGTACCGCACTCGATGCAGGCCTCCGGGTCTATCTCATAGTGCTCGTCTCCCTGCGAAATGCAGGATACCGGACACTCGGCCGCGCAAGTACCGCAGAGAAGGCAATCGGAGCTGATCTTATATGCCATTATATGTACCTCCATTTTAATTACTGGGTTGTATTCTAGCACATATTATTTATAATTTCAACAAAAATTAAACGTCAGAAATAGTCAAATTTACGACTTGCAGCAGGTAATATTTTGTGATAAACTCATAGTCAGCAAAGGTCAATTCAGGAGGTAGCGTTATGGCCATCAGCGACATGATTGCGGGGTTCATTCTTCAGGTTCTCGAAGGGACTGACGGGGTAGCCGAGCTGCAGCGCTCTGAGCTTGCGCAGAGGTTCAATTGCGTGCCCAGCCAGATTAACTATGTTATTTCGACGCGTTTTTCTCCCGAGCATGGATATATTGTTGAGAGCCGCCGCGGAGGCGGAGGCTATATACGGATACGCCGCGTTCAGTACGAGCCCAGCAGGCTTGCAATGCACACAGTCAACGCCATCGGTTACGAGCTTGACGAGGCAACCGCCTCGGCGCTTATATCAAATCTCATAT
>JBMNQI010000022.1:0-31048 GCA_050944055.1 Oscillospiraceae bacterium
ACCGCAGGATCGCAATATCCGAGATAATTTCCATCAGCTGAAAAAGACGGCTATACGCAACCGGAAGGCGGTATGCGGCCTCATCGGGCCTGTCCCGGGCGGCGTTAAACCCTTCGTCTCCCGAGGCAAAGATATGGCCCGCAGGCAAAGCCTTCCCCGTTCCCCCTACTCGATGTACACCTGCATCAGCTGAGCTGATTTGGCCGGGAACCATGCAAAAAATTAACCGGCAAATCTGTTAAGTTTACCGCGGAATTTCCGAAATAATATTGTAAGAATGGAAGCCGCGCTTCGCCGCTGCACGGGCGGCGCTAGTTATGGCGCGCCGCCGTGCAGTCTTCCGGTCTTCGCGGCGGATGTTTATGCCGAAGGGGTCAAAAGCATGAAAAAAATCCTATTCGTTGACGATGAGATACAGGTGTTGAAAGCCATCAGCAGAGTATTTGTGGATACCGGTTATATGGTCTGGTTTGCCCAAAGCGCTGCCGGCGCTATGGAGATACTCGGGCGGGAAAAGATAGATATGATTGTCACAGACATGAAAATGCCCGGGACGAGCGGCGTCGAGCTTCTTAAAAAGGTAAAGAGCGAATACCCGGATGTTATACGCGCCGTTTTGAGCGGCTACTCGGACGAGAGAGAGATAATATTTACTCTTCAGAGTAACCTGGCCAGGGCTTATATGTTCAAGCCCTGGAATGACGAAGAGCTCCTCAGGCTGGTAAAGCAGAATCTTGACCCGGGAGAGACAAGCCTGCCGCAGGAGGTTATAACCTACATTAACAATATGGATAAGCTGCCTACAATAGGCGCGCGCTATCAGAATATACTCGAAGCCGTCAGGGAAGAAAAGGATTTGGGGTATATTGCCGGCGAGATAGAAAAGGACCAGACAGTTACGGCAAAGCTCCTCCAGCTTGTCAACTCCGCCTATTTTGGGCTTAAGACAGGCTCTGTCAAGAGCGCGCTCTCCTGCATAGGCACCGATGAATTAAAGCAGCTTGTTTTATCGCTTGAAATCATGGATTTTCTTACTATCACGGGCAGCGGGCGTCATTTAGCTGAAATGATATGGAATCACGCTTATATTACCAGCAGGATACAGAGAATTATTCAGGAAAAATTTCTCCATAAAAAAGAAAACCATACCAACATATCAGCGGGGCTCCTGCATAAAATTGGAATGGTTTTCATGCTCAAGTACTATGGAACTGACTATTCTTCACTGCTCGGCAGCTGGAAGGAGAACAAGGATACATATCTGTCGCCTCTGGAGCTTAGCCGCTTCGGCTATACACACTCGGACCTGTCGGCTTATCTGCTAAAAAGCTGGAACGCCCCCGAACCAATAATCGAGGCGGCGTCCTACTATGACGCGCCTTTCAATAAGGAGGTGTCAAATCACGAGCTTGCCTGCGTTATACACATCGCGCAGCATTACGCCGGCAAACACGAGGGCCTTAATCCGTTCTGCCGGTTCATTCCGCTTGTGTTCGAGAGCCTGGGCATCGACCGGCCCGCTTTTGAGGAGAATTACCAGCGGCTGATAGAGGTATAAGAGCATACCTCTTATTTTGAAAGCGCGTTTTCAATCGCCTTCAGATAGGCCTTGCAGGTTACCGTGGCTCCGGAAACGGCGTCTATTGTGGTATTCTGCTTTTCAATAACACGGTTGAAAACCTCGTCTGAAAGCCCTTCCATCGCAAAGCTTACGTCTTTGATTATTTCGATATCCGAAATTTTCCGGTCTTTGATTGTAACTGATACTTCGTTTGACCATCTTCCCGCTTTGTAGGACCCGAAATAAATGCCGTCGCTAAGCTTTGACGGGTCAACAGCCGAAATGTCCACTTTGCTCCCCGCGTCCAAACCATGTGAAATATAAAGCGCTGCCCCCGCCGCAACAGCCGCAAATACCGCCAATACTATCAGAATCATTTTAAATACTTTCTTCATATACTTCTCCTCCCGCGTCCGGTTTCTCCATATTATCTCTTATAATTCCATATTAATCAATATACTTCCGGCAATTAATCCCATAAATCCGGGCCGTCTTATCCTGAAGTTTAAGCGCAGTCTGCGGCAATCGCCGTCTATTCAGCCGGCGAATTACTGATTACGCCGTAACCAGTGAGACCAGAATATATTATAAATTAGACTATTCAATACGACGGGTTTTTTGCTTGACTTATACCGAATTATAATATATACTTATAAATAATAATAGTTTAAATTAAAAGAACCGTCATAATTATGAAGGGCTTTTATTTCTTACGACAGATGTAGTAATAAATGAAAGGGCCTTTTATTTTTTTATTCCGGGCTTTTTGGAATTAACATATTACTTATGATATAGATAAGATGAGATATTACCGCTATTAAAAGGAGTGCCTGTTATGTCCGCCGAAATTCTGATCACGAGCATTGACAGAGATAGAATAAAAAAATTTTTGGATAAGTTTCCTGAGGGCAGCCAGCCGCAGGATAAGTCTGTCGATAAGCTGAAGCATGAGCTTGGCAGAGCCACAATAGTCGATCCGCAGGAAATACCGCGGGATGTTGTTACCATGAACTCAAGGGCGCTGCTGCAGCTGAATGATGAAGACATTGAGATTTCACTGGCCTACCCGGACGACGCGGATTTGAGCGCTATGAAGCTGTCGGTTTTCTCGCCTATAGGCACGGCTATTCTCGGTTACAGGGAAGGCCACACCATCGATTGGGAGGTCCCGTCCGGCACTATAAAAATACATATAAAAAAGATCCTTTATCAGCCGGAGCATTTAGGCGACTACCATCTGTAGGATGATGGCGGTTTTAGGCCGCGCATCGGCATTTGTTACTTTTTTAATAACTGAAAAGAACCGTCTTAATTTTAAGAAGGGCTTTTGTATTTCTGCCGCGCGGCATTGATATGAACAGCCCTTCTTTTTCACAATCAAGCAAATGTCTGCATCGAGAGGGCTTATCAAATTTAGTTAAAATTAAAGGAGGAAAAATCATGTATATTCTGCAGGCGGAGCCCCGAAGTACGGGCTTAAGATCCAAGCATTTAAGGCAGAAAGGCCTGATCCCCGGCTGCGTATACGGCGGCGACATAAACGGGTCTCTTCTTCTTCAGATCGAGCAAAGCGAAGCCAATAAGCTGATGAGGTCAAAGACCAGGGGCGGCAGAGTCTTGCTAAATGTCAAAGGCGAAAAATTCAACACGTTATTGAGAGAAATTGACCGCAACCCTGTAACCGATCAAATAAGGCATCTTAGCTTCCAGAAGCTAAACGGGGATGAACTGGTCAGCAGTACCGCTCAGATAGTTCTTGTCAATAAAGAGAAAATTCCGGTATATATACAGCAGGTACTTTTTGAAATCCCGTACAGGGCTTTGGCGTCAAAGCTGATAGAAAAGATTGAAATTGACCTTGAGGGCATGCAGGCGGGAGATTCCATAAAGGTTAAAGACCTTGATATTTGCAATAATGACGATATTGAGATATTGGCGGACTCCGACAGTCTGGTTCTGTCGATTATAAGCAATAGAAGGACAACGCAACAGCCCCAATCCGAAGAGGTGTGACGGTCGGTTATTCGCTGAATTTTCCGGCAATGCTCTTTATATTAAACCGAAGCTTAATATCTTAGATTCGCAAGCTTTCCATCCCCTGGTGATGCTTCTTATCCTCCGTTTGCCGTACAAAGTCCGTCAAACGGAGGTTTTTTACAGGTGGTAATATTATTATTTACGCGAACGCTTGGGTGCGCTTGACAATCAAATTATACAGGACTATAATTAAGCTATCTTAACTAACCGGTTGGTTATGGAGGGGAATAAATTGGAGAATACCTCTGGCACTGAAGCAAGAGAACGAATAATTAACGCGTCTATACAACTGTTCTCTCAAAAAGGATATGATGCGACGCGCGTAAACGATATAGCGAGCGCTGCAAATGTAAACAAAGCGCTTATTTATTATTATTTTAAAAGCAAAGAAGAGATTTTGGATTTCATGATTAATTCTCTTCTTGACAATGCAGTTTCAATAACCATGGGTTTTATTCATACAAATATAGTACAAATGGTTAGAGACGGGTATCTGGACATTAAACCCGACCGTTTGCATTTTGTAAACGATGAAGCCAAAAAGAGCTTTATTCAGAATGCCTCTAAGTTTTATGAACGGGTAGTTGATTATATTATCGAGAACAAAGAGATAGTGCGTGTTTTAATGCTGGAATCACTTAAAAAAGGAAAGCATCAAAACTCTTTATTCCGCTTCACAAAATTCATGAGCGCTGACGAAAACAATCCTATTTTGAAAACAATCTCGGATGTCGACCATGATTTTGTTTATTCAGATGAAGTGGTATTGTTTAATTTTTTCTTTTCAATTATCCCTATTATCAGCTTCGCCGCTTATTTTGACGACTATAAAGCGGTAAGCTCAATAAGCGATGACGAACTTCGCAGTTTGTTTTTACGCGTTTCTCAGATAATTACCTTATCATTGATTTCGGGAAGTGATATTTTGCTAAAAAACAACAGCGCATAGTATGAAAACCGCTTTCTTTAGTTTTCACAAAAATTAACCAAACGGTTGATTGAACCCGTAAGAGCTTGTGTTATCAAAAAACCAATTTTATTTCGGGGTGAAAAATTATGAACATGATTCAACGAAGGGCAGTCAATGTTCTGCTGAATTACGTTACGGACGATCCTATAAAAAAGCTGCCAAAGATGTTGGAGCTTGCGGAAAAACTCGATAGAGGAAACCTGCATTCGACTCAAATAAGCGCATTGCGTAATCTGCTGCTGGATGAAAACAGTGTGTGGCACAGCTTTGTCAGGAATTTGGTTCAGGAAGTAGACGCGAAGGTTTTGCAGAAGTTTGTAGAATGCTTTATAGTAAATGCAAATCTTGAAGGGGCGGAGCGTGCGCGCGCCGTAGAGAAAAAATACGACTGCAATGTTCCCTGGGCGATTCTGATGGATCCTACCAGCGCGTGCAATCTGTCCTGCACCGGGTGCTGGGCAGCACAATATGGAAACAAGAATAATCTTTCTTACGAGACGCTCGATTCAATTTGCCGCCAGGGCAAGGAAATGGGAGTTTATTTCTATATATTCTCCGGCGGCGAACCGCTTGTACGCAAAAAGGATATTATTCGGTTATGCGAAGATCATAAGGATTGCTATTTCTTTGCCTTCACCAACGGTACGCTTGTGGATGACGAGCTATGCGAAGAGATGCTGCGTGTAGGTAACTTCGCACTGGCGTTTTCTATTGAGGGCGACGAGGCAGCCACAGATATGAGGCGTGGAAAAGGCACATATCGCAAAGTAATTGAAGCGATGGGGCGCATGCGCAAGCACAGGCTTTTGTACGGGTACTCCACCTGCTACCACCGCTACAATACGGAAAGTGTCGGGTCCGACGAATTTGTTGACGATATGATTGCCCGCGGCTGCCGGTTTTCGTGGAATTTCACTTACATACCTGTCGGAAAAGACGCGCAGATAGATCTATTGGCTACTCCCGAACAACGTGCCTATATGTACCGGCGCGTGCGTGAAATACGCAATACCAAGCCCATTTTCGCAATGGATTTCTGGAATGACGGACAGTACGCTCACGGATGCATCGCGGGCGGAAAGCGATACCTGCATATAAACGCGGCCGGAGATGTGGAGCCGTGCGCGTTTATACATTACTCCAATGTCAACATACATGATGCGACTCTATTAGAGGCATTGCGTTCTCCCTTGTTTATGGCTTATCGTAAAAACCAGCCGTTCAATAACAATCTCCTGCGTCCGTGTCCTTTGCTTGACAATCCTGAAAAGCTGGAAGCTATGGTTAAAGAATCGGGTGCTAAATCAACCGATATGGAAGCGCCTGAAGATGTGGAAGTACTTTGCGCAAAAACAGCCCCGGCAGCCAAGGCATGGTCAGAAGTAGCCGAGCGGCTGTGGGAAGAGAATCCGAAAAGCCGGGCAACATTCAATGAAGCCGCGCATTAAGCTTTGATACCCGAACGGAACGTGAGTTTCCGCACAGACAGGTTTTTAATGGCATAAAAATCGGGAGTGCCTGAGGCACTTTCCGCCTGCTTTATAGCTAGACGCGCTGCATCAGACGATAGTTGTTGCCGAATAGCTCGGATAGATGAACCAAAGCCCGCCTTAACCGGCGGGCTTTGGTTTTCCCAAAGTTTTTAGGTTTAAAAATAAAAGTGGGGTCAAAAGTGGGGCCAGAGAGCAAAAGAAAAACCCCGTAAGCCGCATGGCTACAGGGTTTTTCAATGGCGGAGAAGGAGGGATTTGAACCCTCGCGGCAGTTTCCCACCCTACGCCCTTAGCAGGGGCGCCTCTTCGGCCTCTTGAGTACTTCTCCAAACCGAAAAAACATAAAATATTAAGAAGAGAAAATGGCGGAGAGAGTGGGATTCGAACCCACGGTGCGTTGCCGCACGGCGGTTTTCAAGACCGCTCCGTTATGACCACTTCGGTATCTCTCCAAAACAAGTCTGCGGTACATATTAGCATAGCGTGTGCAGTTTGTCAAGCAATGCTGCCGCCTGTTATTTATTCCTTAAATAGATTTCAAACAGCCCGCGCATCACGAGGCTGGGATCTACAATCATATCCTTTTTGCAGTACTCAATGATGCCGGTTACGTTTCCGCCCGTCGCGATTACGGAAGCATGTCCTATCTTGGCCTCCATGCGCTCTATTATTCCGTCGAGCATGGCGGCGGTGCCGAAGATTATGCCGCTTCTCATAGATTCGATCGTATTGCGCCCGATTACGCTTTTAGGGGGTTCGATTGAGATTCGGGGAAGCTGCGCCGTATGTTCCCAGAGCGCCTCAAGGCTCACGCGCACGCCGGGCATAATGGAGCACCCGAGGAGGTCCCCCTTGGCGTTTATAGCCGTCACGGCCGTGGCGGTGCCCATATCAATAATAATAAGCGGCGGGCTGTAATACTTAATCGCGCCGACGGCTGCCGCGACAATATCCGAACCTAACTGCGTATGCATTTCCGTCAGTATATTAAGCCCCGTTTTTACTCCCGGGCCTATTGTAATCGGCGTTTTATGGATGAGGAACTCCACAGCGCTCTCTATATTGGGCGTTACGGGCGGTACGACGCTTGATATGGCCGCGCCGTCCACCACGGATATATCGAAACCATAGAGCTGAAATATGTTTTTGATATCCACCGCCAGACGGTCGCGAGACCGCCCCAGCTCCGTCTCTATGGCGGAATTGAACATTATCGAGCCCTTCTTATCGAAAAGCGACATGGAAATGCTGGAATTGCCTACGTCAATGGTGAGTATCATATCGTGCCTCCCTGCCAGAAATGGTATTATCGTCTTCAAATCTCAAACCGGTTGCTGCTTAAGCGGGAGGGCGGCGATAGCTTATCCTGCGGAAACCGCCCCGGCTATAAGATCTCCCATTTGGGCAGTGCCTATATATGCTCCGCCTGCGGCGAGATCGGCGGTGCGGCAGCCCTCCCCGAGCACCCTGTCAACGGCCGCTTCCACCGCGTCCGCCTCGGCGGACATATTGAAGCTATACCGCAGCATCATTGCGGCCGACAATATTGTGGCGATCGGATTTGCCAGGTTCTTCCCCGCAATATCCGGAGCCGAGCCGTGTATCGGCTCGTAAAGCCCCGGGCCTTCGCCCCCTATGCTGGCAGACGGCAGAAGTCCTATGGACCCTGTCACCGCGGACGCCTCGTCCGAGAGAATATCGCCGAACATGTTCTCCGTTACCAGCACGTCGAAGCTCTGGGGGGCGCGGACAATCTGCATCGCGCAGTTGTCAACGAGCATATCCGAGTACTCAACGTCCGGATACTCCTCCCTGAGTTGGTGCATTATTCTGCGCCACAGGCGCGAGGAGTCGAGTACGTTGGCCTTGTCCACGCTGGTTAGTTTTTTCCGGCGCAGGCGCGCAAGCTCGAAGGCGCGCCGGCCTATACGCTCAATCTCAAATTCGCTGTAAGCCATAGTGTCGTAGTGCTCCTCGCCGTACCGCCCACGCCTTTTCCCGCGCTCGCCGAAGTATATCCCTCCTGTCAGCTCGCGGACTATCAGCATATCGAACCCGTCCGGGCAGACATTGTTTTTCAGCGGGCAGGCTTCCCTAAGAGCGGGCCTGAGCATTGCGGGGCGGAGGTTTGCGTACAGCCCGAGATCCCGGCGTATCGCCAGAAGCGCTTTCTCGGGGCGCTTATCGGGCTCAGTATTATCCCACTTCGGGCCTCCGACCGCGCCGAGCAGAACGGCGTCGCAGGACCTGCATTTTTCAGCCGTGCCCTCTGGATACGGCGTGCCGAGCTTGTCGACGGCGCAGCCGCCCATCAGCACTTCCTCAAACGTAAAATCATGGCCGTACTTCCTGCCGACGGCCAGAAGCACTTTTACGGCTTCGCCGACGACTTCCGGCCCTATTCCGTCGCCTCTTATAAGCGCGATCTTCATTCCTCTTCCCTCGCCTTCATATACCCAAGAAGGCCGCCTGCCTCTATGATGCCCGCTACAAAAGGCGGGAACGCGGCGGCTCTGAAGGTTTCCCCCGTTGTCTCGTCCTTGATTTCCCCGGTCTTAAAATCAACCTTAACCGTGTCGCCCGCCTCTATATGGGCGGCGGCTTCGGGGCACTCCATTATCGGCAGCCCGATATTTATCGCGTTGCGGTAGAATATACGCGCAAAGCTGGCGGCTATAACGACGGACACGCCGCTCTGCTTTATGGCCGCCGGCGCGTGCTCTCTTGACGAGCCGCAGCCGAAGTTGGCCCCGGCTACGATTATATCGCCCGGCCGGACCTTCCCGGCAAATTCCTTGTCAATGTCCTCCATGCAGTGGCCGGCCAGCTCGCGCATATCGGAGCAGTTGAGGTATCTGGCGGGGATTATTACGTCCGTATCTACATCGTTCCCATATTTAAAAACCTTACCTGCCATTTTGTAACCCTCCTTATTCCGGCATCGCTATTGCGCCCTTGACGGCTGAGGCGGCCGCGACTGCGGGGCTCGCCAGCACCACCTCGGACTCTGTGTGCCCCATTCGCCCGACAAAGTTCCGGTTTGTCGTGGAAACAGCGCGCTCGCCGGCGCTCATTACGCCCATATGCCCGCCGAGGCAAGGCCCGCAGGTCGGCGTGCTGACGACCGCGCCCGCCTCTATAAACGTCTCTATTAGGCCTTCGCGCAGCGCCTGCATATACACCTCCTGGGTCGCGGGTATGACTATGCAGCGCACGCCTTTAGCCACTTTTTTGCCCCTGAGCTGATTTGCCGCCATACGAAGGTCGCCTATGCGCCCGTTTGTGCACGAGCCTATCACAACCTGCTGTATTGGCAAACCGGCAGCCTCGTCCACGGTTTTTGTATTCGACGGCAAATGCGGCATGGATACTGTGGGCCGAAGTTCGCAGAGGTCTATAACTATTTCCCTCTCGTATTCCGCGTCCGGGTCGGGCTCATACGCCTTCCATTCGCTCGTCACTCGGCCTTTTAAGTATTCGCGCGTCAGGCCGTCAACGGGGAAAATACCGTTTTTGGCGCCCGCCTCAATAGCCATATTCGCTATTGTGAACCTGTCGTCCATTGAGAGGCTGGCAACGCCCTCTCCGGAAAACTCCATCGACTTATAAAGCGCGCCGTCCACGCCTATCATGCCTATTATATGAAGTATCAAATCTTTCCCGGAGACGAATTTGCCCAGGCTGCCCTTAAGCGTGAATTTAACAGCGGCCGGGACCTTGAACCAGGCCAGCCCCGAGGCCATGCCCGCCGCCATGTCAGTGCTGCCGACGCCGGTGGAGAAGGCGCCGAGCGCACCGTATGTGCAGGTGTGGGAGTCCGCGCCGATTATGCACTGACCGGGAGCTACAAGCCCTTTTTCAGGCAGCAGCGCGTGCTCAATGCCCATTTCACCTACGTCAAAGAAATTCGTTATCCCGAACCGCCCGGCAAATTCCCTGCATGTTTGGCAAAGCTCCGCTGCTTTTATATCCTTGCAGGGAGTGAAGTGGTCCAGTACTATCGCAATCCTATCCCTGTCAAATATTCTTGTGAGCCCTGCCTTGTAAAACTCATCCACGGCGACCGGCGTCGTCACGTCGTTTCCAAGGACCATGTCGAGCTTAGCCTCAATAAGGTCCCCGGCCTTAACACTGTCCAGGCCGGCGTGCGCGGCCAGGATTTTCTGCGTCATTGTCATTCCCACGGATGCGTTCCTCCTCTTGCCAGGTCAGGCTGATGTTATGATATTTGGTTATTTTACCACTTCCTATCCGCCTTCGCAACACAAAATTGAATTCCGCAGCGTATACTTAAATATAGCCGTTGCCAAAACCGGCGCCATGACCGAAATATGACCTGGAGCATCATAATCCGAATACTGCCGTGCCCGGGCAGAGCCCGGCTGTCCTCCCGGCGCTGGCGCCGTCAGATTAGTTTAAGAAGGAATAAGCCGTGACCGGAGGCCGCAGAGCGGCTGCGCTTAAGATGGCAGTGGCGGCGGGAAGCCCGGGGCCGCCGCCAAATCCGGGGGCCGGAAAAGTATTCGGATTATAATGCTTTTTTAGGAGGGGGTCTGCGTGTTCTGCAGGACCAGACCGATTGGAATTATACTGATTGCATGCGGCTTAGGCCTGCTTTTGGGAGCCATACTCTGCAGCGCGTTTTTTACGGTGCTGCTGGGTATAGCGGCAATCGCCGCCGGTGTGTTTATACTCATAAAAAAACCCTGTTAGGAGGTGTCGTCTGTGAGGATATACGTATTCAAGGCTCCGAGGGCTCTGCGCGGATTGTTTAAAAGGCTGTTTAAAGTATCGGAATAACGGAATAAATCAAGTCAAGCCCTAATATACTCCAACTGAAATAATCATTTAAATACCAATCAGGGGAGGATACATATGGAGCTGGAGCTTATTAGGGAAAAACTCACATGCTTCGAACCTGTCCATAGCGCGGTAACCCGCTGCGAGGAAACGCTCGAAGCAATCGTGCCCGACAACCTGCCTGATGTTGGGCATATCATCGACGCCTGCGGCGCCGCCCTCGTCAGAGGCAAGGAGATAAGCGACGGCAAAGCTCAGGTTACGGGCGTGGCCGCCGTCGGTATCATCTATGCCCCCGAGGGCGGCGAAGGGGTAATTGGTCTGGATGTCGGCATTCCGTTCACCTGCAGCTTTGAGGGGAACGGGCTTAATGCCGACTGTTCGCCCGTTATCACCTGTTATCTCTCCTCCGCCGACGCCCGCCTGCTCAACCCGCGAAAGATACTTGTGCGCGCCGAAGTTACGGTAATGATGACGGCTTGGTCCCCGCAAACAACGGAATTATGCACAGGCGTCAAGGACGGCGCGCATGCTGAGACGCTTATGGGCGAGTATAATCTCTGCCTTGTTACAGACGTGGTTGAAAAGAGCTTCACAATAGCCGAGGAGCAGGAGCTCTCTTCCGCGCGCCCCGCCGCGGGGCAGATACTCGGCGGGCGCATCTCGCTTACTCCGGGCGAGTCGCGCGCCGTCGGGAACAAGGTCGTCTCCAAGGGGACGGCGTATCTTACGATACTCTATTCCGCAGAGAGCGACGGCGGGCTTTGCACCGCTTCGTTCGAGCTTCCCTACTCTCAGATTCTTGAGCTGTCCGGGGCTAAGGAAAACGCCGAATGCTTCGTCTACCCGCTGTTAACGGGTTGGGAGATCGGCATTATTGATGACCAGAACGCCCCCGGTCGTGTTTTAAGTATTACGCTCTATATAGCAATGCAGTGCATTGCCGCCGAGAGCATGATTGTCAATGTGGTTTCCGACCTCTACAGCACCGAAAACGACCTGACTGCAGATATCTCGGAAATCAGCTTGAACGCCTCGTACGACAGGACGCAGAAGCGCCAAAGCGTGCGTGAGATTTTGGAGCTGCCTGAGCTTCGCAGCATAGTCGACACTCACGTCATGTTTTCCGGCGCAAGAAAAAGCGACGACGGCGACGTGCTATTAGCAGACGCGAACGTCACCATCGTTTATTACGACAACGAAGGCAAGCTCGTCTCGTCGTCTAATCGTATGCCTGTCAGCCTGCGCCTGGAGTCCGGCGCCGGGCTTTCGA
This sequence comes from Oscillospiraceae bacterium, assembly GCA_050944055.1. Lineage (GTDB taxonomy): Bacteria > Bacillota > Clostridia > Oscillospirales > Oscillospiraceae > JBMNQI01. The sequence continues at coordinate 12,135 of JBMNQI010000022.1, forward strand.
CGGTCCCTGTCACAGCTATCGAGGCATATGCAGTCCCCGTGTCCGGCGGCGCCGAGGTCCGCTTTGACGCGGAATTTGACATCTCCGCTGCCGGCCGAATTAAACTGCCGGTTGTTTCAGGGGTCGCGCCCGCAAGCCCGGGCGAGAACGTCAGGCGGCCCGCTATCATACTGCGCACCGTCTCCGCGGGCGAAAGCCTCTGGGATATCGCAAAGCACTACGGGGCCTCATCCTCCGATATCATACAGGTTAACGGGCTGGACGAGAACGCGTCGCTGACCCCCGGACGGCTGTTGCTTATTCCAAGAAAGAGAGGGAAGTAAGATGGAACACATTTATGAGGATATCGCCCAGCGAACGGGCGGGGATATTTACATCGGAGTCGTAGGACCGGTCAGAACCGGCAAGAGCACGTTCATAAAGCGTTTTATGGAGACCCTGGTTATCCCGCATATCGACAACGTATACAGCCGCGAGCGGGCGCGCGACGAGCTGCCGCAGTCCGGCTCCGGGCGGACCATAATGACGGCCGAGCCTAAATTCGTTCCCGAGGAGGCCGTAGAGATTACGCTTTCCGGCGGCAGCAGATTCGCCGTCCGCCTTATAGACTGCGTTGGCTATATGGTGGACGGGGCCGTCGGCCAGGCTGAGGACGGCGAGCCCCGCATGGTGGCCACTCCCTGGTTCGACTACGATATACCTATGGCGGAAGCCGCCGAGATAGGGACCCGCAAGGTCATTGCGGACCATTCTACCATCGGCATAGTTGTCACAACCGACGGGAGCATTCTGGATATCCCCGCCGGCGCGTACCTTGAACCCGAGGCACGTGTGATAAACGAACTTCGCGAAATCGGCAAACCGTTTGTAGTTATTGTGAACTCAGCCTATCCGGGGAGCTCGGCGGCGAGCGCGAAATGCGAGCAGCTCAGCCGCGATTACGGAGTATCGGCAATAGCCGTGAACTGCCTCGAGCTCAGCGAGCGTGACATCAGCTCCATCCTCAAAACGGTTCTCTATGAATTCCCCGTCACGGAGCTGGGCATCAACCTCCCCGGATGGGTCGAGGCGCTCCCGGCCTCTCATTCGATCAGGACCTCGCTGTACTCGGTCGTCCTCTCGGGCGCGGGCGACATGCGCCGCATCGCCGATGTGGAGGCCTCGGTCGAGGGAATGAGGAACAGCGATCTAATCGCCTCGGCCTACGTCGACTCGATCGACCTCGGAACAGGCGAGGCGGTCGCGACGCTGGACCTGCCGCGCTCGCTTTTCTACGACACAATAAGCGAACAGTCCGGCTTCGCCATAAGCGACGACGGGGATCTGATGGGGCTTCTTACCGGCCTTGCCGACATCAAGAGCGAATATGAAAAGGTTTCCGAGGCGCTCCGGCAGGTGCGCGAGACCGGTTACGGCGTGGTCGCGCCCTCAATGGCCGACATGAGGCTTGAGGAACCCGAAATTGTCAAGCAGAGCGGGCGGTACGGCGTCTGCCTGCGGGCCTCGGCGCCTTCCATACACATGCTGCGGGCCGATATCAAGACAGAGATATCGCCAATAGTCGGTTCGGAGAAGCAGTCGGAGGATTTAATAGCCTACCTCCTGTCGGAATTCGAGGGCGACACCACCAAGCTCTGGGAATCAAATATTTTCGGAAAGTCCCTGCATGAGCTCGTGAGCGAGGGACTATACTCAAAGCTCAAAAAAATGCCGGAGGACGCGCAGAAGAAACTGCGCGAGACACTGCAGCGCATAATAAACGAGGGCTCCGCCGGACTCATCTGCATAATACTCTAAAATAAATCCTTAATATGTTAATAGTATTGAAAAGCCCCGCCGGCAGCCGGGGCTTTTTTATGCTGCCGGGTCATTTTTTTGTATAAAAAAAGCCGTAAAATTAACAGAAATGTGTAAATATAATGAGTGTTTTACACATGGACATCGTATTTTCAATGTGTTATAATCTAAACGTGATTCAGACAGTAATTCGGAGGTATGCTCATGTACAAAATTTTAGAAAAACGTGTCCTGAACTCCCAGGTCAAGCTCATGGTAATAGACGCCCCGTTCGTGGCGCGCAAGGCGGAGCCCGGACAGTTCATCATACTCCGCGTTAATGACGAGGGCGAGCGCATACCGCTCACTATTGCCGACTTTGACCGCGAGAAGGGCACGGTAACCATTATCTTTCAGGAGGTGGGCGCAACCACTCTGGCTCTCGGAGCGCTCAACGAAGGCGACAGCCTCGCGGATTTCGTAGGCCCGCTCGGAAAGCCGTCCGAAACGGAGGGCATTAAGTCGGCCTGCGTAATAGGCGGCGGGCTGGGTGTCGCGATTGCATGGCCCCAGGCCAAGAAGCTCCATGAACTCGGCGCAAGGGTTGACCTTATTGCGGGCTTTCGCACGAAGGACCTTATTATGCTCGAGGATGAGCTCAAAGCCTCCTGCGATAATTTGATAATCTGCACGGACGATGGCTCCAACGGCCGCAAGGCCCTCGTCACAGACGAGCTGAAGGCCCTGCTGGAAGCCGGTAACAAATACGACGTGGTCATAGCGATAGGTCCTCTTGTAATGATGAAATTCGTCGCCGCAGCCTCCAAGCCCTTCGGCGTTAAGACGATAGTCAGCATGAACACGATTATGGTCGACGGCACGGGCATGTGCGGCTGCTGCCGCCTCACCGTCGGCGGCGAGACCAAATTCGCCTGCGTCGACGGGCCCGATTTTGACGGGCACCTTGTCGATTTTGACGAGGCAATACGCCGCAGCGGGACTTACAGGGATTTCGAGGCGGCCGCGAAAGAAAAGCACGAATGCAATCTCATGAAGATGAAAGTGGAGGCTTGAATATGCCCAATATGTCACCTAAGAAAAACCCAATGCCGGAGCAGGACCCTAACGTCCGCAACAAGAATTTTTCTGAGGTCGCAACCGGCTATACAGCAGAAATGGCCATTGACGAGGCAAAGCGCTGCCTGCACTGCAAGAATCGGCCCTGCGTCTCAGGCTGCCCTGTCAATGTCAATATTCCCGAGTTCATCGCAAAAGTGGCCGAGGGCGACTTTGACGGCGCTTACTCTATAATCACAGCAACCAACTCCCTTCCCGCGGTCTGCGGCCGCGTCTGCCCGCAGGAAAACCAGTGTGAGGGCAAATGCGTCCGCGGTATAAAAAGCGAGCCTGTCGGCATCGGCCGCCTTGAGCGCTTCGTCGCGGATTACCATATGGCCCACGGCCACAACGAGCATAAAGACTTAAGTTCCAGGCCCCAGCCCAACGGGCATAAGGTCGCGGTTGTCGGTTCGGGCCCCGCCGGCCTGACCTGCGCGGGAGACCTCGCCCGAAAGGGATATGACGTTACGATTTTCGAGGTCCTGCACAAGCCCGGCGGCGTGCTCGTATACGGCATACCCGAGTTTCGTCTGCCGAAGCACATAGTCGCGGCCGAGATTAAAAAGCTTGAGTATTTTGGCGTCAAGCTTGTGACGGATTTCGTCGTCGGTCGCACCGAGACAATAGACGAGCTGTTCGAGGAGGGCTATGAAGCCGTTTTCGTTGGCTCCGGAGCAGGCCTGCCTCAGTTTATGCACATCCCCGGCGAGAACCTCATAGGAGTTCAGTCGGCAAATGAGTTCTTAACCCGCATAAATCTGATGAAGGCTTATGAGGAATGCTCGGCCACGCCGGTCATTAAGGCCAGGAAGGTCGCCGTCGTCGGCGGCGGCAACGTAGCGATGGACGCGGCGCGCTGCGCACTGCGTCTCGGGGCCGAGGAGGTTCACATAGTTTACCGCCGCAGCGAGGAGGAGCTACCTGCGAGGCGCGAGGAAGTGCATCACGCCAAGGAAGAGGGCGTCATCTTCGATTTGCTTACAAACCCGGTCGAAATAACAGGCGACGACAAGGGCCGTGTAAACGGGATAAAGTGCATACGCATGGAACTCGGCGAGCCTGACGAGTCCGGCCGCCGCCGTCCGGTCGAGATACCCGGCAGCGAATTCCAAATTGAGGTCGACGGCGTAATAATGGCCATCGGCACTTCCCCCAACCCGCTCATTCGTTCCACCACGCCCGGCCTCGAGGCGAACCGCAGGGGCTGCATCGTGGCCGACGAGACGGGCAAGACGACCAAGGAAGGCGTTTACGCCGGGGGCGACGCGGTAACGGGCGCGGCCACCGTCATACTCGCAATGGGCGCCGGCAAAGAGGCAGCCAGGGCGATTGACGAGTATATTTCTAAGAAGTAAGCTTTCCAATATAGACACATAGGTTCCATACAAGGCGTCTGCCTTATATGGAACCTATGTTTTTTGCGTTCGGGGCCGAAGCCGCCGTATGTGCCCAGAGCTTTGGGCGTTTTGCTTATATCGGCGTCTGCAGCCGTCAGATCTATGCCGGCTCTTCCTCCAGTATCATCATAGTCAGCTCCGCTCCCGGATAGTAGTGTTTAAGTATCTCGTCAAAAAGCGAGCCGTTTTCGGCCATCGTGTTAGCCCCGTACTGGCTCAGGCCCACGCCGTGCCCGAAGCCGGCGACTGTGAAAACCACCTTTTCAGCGTCGGCCTTTACGGTGAAACACGCCGAGCGCAGGGAGAAAAGCGTCCTCGCGACCGTACCCTCTATCTCCACTCCGCCGAGGGAAATCAGGCCGACGCGCCCGCTGCCGGTGAGCGTGAGTATGCGCGCCCAGCTATCCGGATCTCCTGAAAGATCCGCCGCCGGATATTTTTCCATAACAAGTTTCTTAAACTCCTCCGCCGTGAACTCGACAGTCGAAAAGTAATCAGGCGCGTCATCATCAGTTTCGGGGGACTCGACGCTCACAAGGTACGGAAGGCTCCCGCCCCAGACCTCTTCGGAAGCCGCGGTCCTCAGCGCCGAGGAGGAGTGGAACACGGCCAGTATGGGCTCTTCCTCCCAGGTCATGGCTATGCCGTCGGTGCTCTCTAGCGCCGAGTCAATCTTTGACATCCAGCTGTCAAAATCCTCTCCCCATTTCTCCCGGAGCTCCTCTTCCGAAGCGTACGCGCTGCAGCAGCCGAAATAGTCGCAGACATCGGCGTCCGGGTGACTGCCGGAAGGCCCCTCCTTTATTTTCCACAGAGTATAGGTCCTGGCCGCCACCGCCTGGGCCTTTATGGCCTCCTGATTAAACGACGCGGGGATCTCCGCTGCCAGAACTCCCCTGAGGTAGGTCCCGAGATCCATCTCGACTGTCTCGCCTTTAATGCAAGTTCTAAGCTTACAGGCTTCATCGAAACTCGGGGCTTCGGATGCTTCCGCGCCTGTCGGCTCAGGCAGCGTGCTTTCATGAAAGCGTTCGTCAATTGGTATAAATGTGGGAATAGTTGCGGCCTTTTGAGCAGAATCCGGTTTTTTCGCGCCTAAGACGAACATAGGCAGGACCAGTATGAGCACGATCATAATTCCCGATACAATAAGTACTTTTTTCATATAATTCACCAATTATGCAAGACAACTTGCAGCTTTCCTGTAATTTTCTTTAATTGACATAAGTCTTTAAATGAGGTAGAATCTAAAAATATTAATCAAGCGGAGAGGAGGTTATTAATGAAAGACAAAGGGGACGCCATAGACGTCAATGCTTTTGTGGAAAGCCTGGTTGCCGACTATACCATAGCAAATTATATTAAACCCGAGTATTTCGAGCGCTATGAGGTCAAAAGAGGCCTGCGCAATGCAGACGGTACTGGCGTTATGGCCGGCGTTACGCTCATCGGCAACGTATACGGCTATACTATCCAGGACGCCGAAAAAATACCGCAGGAGGGGCGCCTCATATATCGCGGCATAAACATCGAGCAGCTGATAAGCGGCTTTGTCTCGGAGGACCGCTTCGGTTTTGAAGAGGTCGCCTATCTGCTGATCTTCGGCTCTCTCCCCACGCGCGCGCAGCTGGATAAATTCGATTCGATTATTAAACACCTCCGCTATCTGCCCGACGGGTTTACAGAGGATATGATAATCAAGGCCCCCTCTCCCAATATCATGAACAAGCTGGCGCGTTCCGTCCTGGCCCTGTATTCATACGACCCGAACCCCGACGACACCTCGGTATCCAACCTGCTGCGCCAGTCCCTGGAGCTTATATCGCGCCTTCCGACCATCGCGGCCCACGCCTACGCGGTAAAGCGCCATTACTATGACAACCAGAGCCTTGTCCTTCACCGCCCGAACGACAACATGTCCATCGCCGAGAACTTCCTCCACGCCATTCGAATGGATTCCAAATTCACCAAGGAGGAAGCGCGGCTTCTAGACCTGTGCCTCATCCTGCACGCCGAGCACGGAGGCGGCAACAACTCGGCGTTTGCCTGCCGCGTTCTGTCCTCAACCGGGACCGATACCTATTCGGCCATCGCCGCCGCCATAGGCTCTTTAAAGGGGCCGCGCCACGGCGGGGCCAATCAAAAGGTCATGGAGATGTTTTCCTGCATTGAGCGCGATGTAAAAGACTGGACAGACGACGACGAGGTCGCCTCCTATCTGAGGAAAATAATAAACAAGGAAGCAGGCGACGGCAGCGGCCTTATCTATGGAATGGGCCACGCTATCTACACTCTTTCCGACCCGCGCGCAAAGCTCCTGAAGAGGTTCGCGCGGAGCATAGCCGAGAAAAAGGGTATGACCGAAGAGCTTGACCTGTTTGAGACTGTCGAGCGCCTGACGCCTGAAATTTTTAAGAGCGAACGCGGGGACGACAAACCCATTTGCGCGAACGTGGATATGTATTCCGGCCTTGTATATAAGATGCTCGGCATACCGGAGGACCTCTTCACGCCGCTTTTCGCGGTCGCCCGCATAGTCGGCTGGTGCGCTCACAGGATGGAAGAGGTAGCCGCCGCCCGTATCATTCGCCCGGCCTATAAGGCTGTGGACAAAAACACGGTATATATACCGATTGACAAGAGATAAGCTCTTACCTCCCCCGGAGCGTTAAGCTTTTGACGTATGGGGGAGTTTTTATATAAATCTCCCGGAAGTCAAATATTTATATCAGTTCGGCCAGGACAAGCGCGAACCGCCGCGCGCACTCGAGAGCCTCCTGCAGCGTATTGCCCGCTGAGCCTATCTCAATCAGCAGGCTGCCGCCGGAAATATGCTGGTTAAATCGCGAAGGGCGCAGGCTGAGCGGGCGGGCAAGCGTCGGGTAAGCCTTGTCCAGCGCCTCCTGCAGGCGAATCCCGAAGGCGAGGTTCTGCTCCCAGTACGGGTGCCAAAGCCCGCTGTCGTCCGTGCCGGCAATTATGAGGACCTGCGCGCAGCCTGTCCCGTCCTGGGTCCTGGCCGCAGTTTTTATCGTCTCGCCTTCCTCGTTTTCAATCGCGTCTCTGTGTATATCCAGCACGACTTTTATGCTGGGATGCTCGGTCAGATAAGCCTTCGCTGTTTCCAGTGAACGCTCAAAAGAGCCTGTGTAGCTGGGATAATCATGCAGCTCGGTGGCATGCACGCATTTTATTCCGTTTTCCTCAAGCACCGCCGCGACTTCCCTGCCGATGCGCAGGACGTTGTAGTTTTCATCGTCAGTCCTGTATGTGTCAGTCGGTACATAAATATCTCCGTCGGCGGGGCTGTATGCTTCGCTGCCGTGTGTGTGGTATATGAGCACCTGCGCTCCGTCGCTGTCAGCTTCTATTTCCGGAACCTCCATTATTTCGTGGAAATCCGGCTTTTTTGAGGTCTGATTGTTCAAGTATATGTCTCCGAACGCCATTCCCGAACCGGAAGCACCAAGCGTCAGCGCCTTAACTGTATCAGGCTGTTCGTCACCTCCCTGCCCACCAGCTGGCGCCGGCGTCGGCAGGGTTTGCGGCCCCGCCTCGCCAGATAGATTATTATCGCTCTTATCAGGATTAAAATAAGCAAAAGAATATACTGCGGCAGCCGGAGGATCAGAAGGGGCAGGCTCAGGTCCCGCATTCCATTTCGAAGCATCCAGTTCATAGGACAGCACCTCCCTGATGAAGCCCTCGTCTTCGCCCAGTCTTTTAAGTAATTTTTCCAGCTCCGCAGGAACGCCTAGGTTGATGCATCCGCGCAGTATGAAAACACATGCTGTAATAAAAGCCGCCGGCCTAATAAGCGCCGCAGTTCTTATTCGCCGCTTCCCGGCCGCCGCGTTTTTCATATGTACCACCCGCCTTTGTAAATAATATGAAGAAATAAAACGCTATATGAGTTTGACATAACAATATAAACTGATATATAATCAATTAACTTATTCAATACCAAGGAGAAAGGATCCATGAAAAAGGCAAGTATTTCTAATGCCGTGATTCGTCGCATGCCGCGTTACTACCGTCATGTCAATGAACTTATCGAGAGCGGGGCGGACAGGATTTCATCCAGTTCTCTCTCAAAGCGCCTTGGCCTGACAGCGTCGCAGATACGGCAGGACTTCTCCTGTTTTGGGGAATTCGGCCAGCAGGGCTACGGCTATAACCTGGAGACGCTGCGATCCGAAATTTCCGCGATTCTGGGCGCCAATCTGAGCCACACCGCGATTCTCATCGGCGTCGGCAACCTTGGCCGCGCGCTGCTTCAGAACTTCAACTTCACAGGCTGCGGCTTTAAGGTGCTGGCCGCTTTCGATATACAACCTACATTAATAGGTACGGAAATAAACGGCATACCAATTCTGTCCGGCCATACGGTAAATGATTTTATGCGGGAAAACCGTCCCGATATCGCTATACTCACCGTGCAAAAGGAAGCGGCGCCGTCTATAGCCAGACGCCTTGTTGACGACGGGATAAAAGGGATATGGAATTTCACTAATGTCGACCTCCATATCGAGGATTCTGATACAAAGGTTGAGAACGTCCACTTTGCAGACAGCCTTCTTACTCTGTCCTACTATATTTCACAAAATGACAGGGAGTAGACGGTCATGAAAAAACGTGCAGTTGCCGCGGCGCTGGCTTTGGTGATTACAGGCGGCCTGTTTGGCGTTTTTGCCGCCACAAACGCCGGCTCCGGTGACGACCCGCTGATTTCACTCAGCTATCTTTCCGGCACCCTCTCTCCCGGCTTGCTGTCGCAGGCCGAAGCTAAAATCAACTCCGGCCTGCAGTCTGTATTCGATTCGGCAGTATCTGACCTGCCTGCGCAGGACGGCTTTGACGGATATAGCTTCGCCCCTAAATACATACAAGCGCGCATGAAAAACGGCGACATAGTTTACGGGAAGCTGGGCACAAGCCTGGTAGTGCTGTCCGGTTCGGTTACCGTGTCTTTTGCCTCCGGCGCCGTCATAGATATAACAAGCGGGGCCGAAATTCCTTCCGGCTCGGAGCTTGCGCCCTTCCGCCGTTATCTCGTCGCCGAGAATACCTCCGCCTCTTTCTCAGTCGCCGGAGACACGGCGGTTTTGCAATATGAAGGCCCGTACTACACAAACCTCAGCTCATCCGTCGATTATAACTCGATGGCCGAAGCTCTGGCCGCCATGGGGCTCTTCCGGGGCGACGGGACGGGGTTCGGAAGCGGCTTCGCGCTTGAGCGCGGGGCGAACAGGATTGAAGGCCTGATTATGTTTATTCGTATGCTCGGCGAGGAGTCGAAGGCGCTGTCCTTCACAGGGTCCCACCCCTTCACCGACGTTCCCAAATGGGCTTCGCCCTATGTCGCCTACGCGTATGAAAAAGGCTACACAAAGGGAGTCGGCGCAACAGTTTTCGGCACGACCGACGCTCTCTCCTCCCAGCATTACCTTACTTTCATTATGCGCGCGCTATGCTACGAAGAGGGCACGGATTTTACTTGGGAGACGGCTGTTGACTCCGCGCTCAGACACGGAATCATAACCGCGGGCGAATATAATATGGCGCGCTCCGGCGTTTTCCCGCGCTCGCGCGTCGTGTATTTTTCATATTACGCCCTCTCAGAGACAATCTGCGGAACCGGCAAGACCATACTCGGGCGCCTCTATGATAACGGCGTCACGGACCGCGCCACGGCAGAGGCCGCCATGTCGAGGGTTAAAAGCCCAAGGCTTTAAGCAGGAGAAATACCCGAGCGCTTTTGGGAGATTCACCAAAAATTAACCCCATGTATAAAATATACTGATTTCAATCTTCAGGAGGTATCAGTATATGTTCGGAAACTTTGGCGACAACAACTGCCTGTTTTTAATTCTCTTGATCATAATCATTGCCTGCTGCTGCAACGGTTTCGATCGCAAATCCTGCTAGCACAGCGTAACGGTTTCATTGCATCCTAAACTACTCAAGGCTATACTCACAAAAAAGCCCCCTCTGAATAATATGTATTGAGGTCGACCGATCTCATACATTTTCAGGAGGTACGCGTATATGTTTGGTAACTGGGGCGGTAATAACGGCTGCTTATGCATCATTCTCTTGATCATCATCCTCTGCTGCTGCTGCGGCAACGGTTTCGGTGACAGCAATCGCTGCTAACAGCAATCACGAATGCAAATGAAATCGCCGCGCAACAGCGCGGCGATTTCAAGTTGCCGGCAAGTATTTCAGTCTTTGCCGGCAATTATTTTATACCTTTTTCACGCAGACAAATGAGTTTACATAATCCATCGAGCCAGAAAATCCGAGGTCCTGCGAAGCTGCTCGGCGCAGGAATCAGCCGTTTCCCCGCGGGCAAGCGTATAGATTTTCAGCTTCGGCTCCGTGCCGGACGGGCGCACGAGGACCATGGTCCCGCCTTCAAGCGAAAAGCGCAAAACGTCCGAGCCTTCTGGCAAATAGTCCCTGACCTCCTCGACTCTTATGCCGCCTATTTCGCTTGGCACGCTGCTTCTGAGAGACTGCATTATTGCCCTGATTCGCTCCTGCCCTTCGACGCCTTCCATTAATATATTCCTTGTCCGTTCGTCATAGAAGCCGAACTTCCGCCAGAGCTCTTCAAGCGCCGGCATCACTCCGCCGCCGCGGGATATATGGTATGCAGCCATCTCGGCTATGAGCATGGAGGCGCTGACGCCGTCCTTGTCGCGCACATCGGTGCCCGGCATATAGCCGAAGCTCTCCTCAAAAGAGAAGACTACTTCAGGCCCTCCCGTCTCCTCGAACTTTTTAATAAGCTCCGCCATGTATTTAAATCCGGTAAAAGTGTCGTAGCACTCCGCGCCGTAGCTCTCCGCGACGCAGCGTGCAAGCTCGGTCGTTACTATCGTTTTAATCACGGCGGGCCTATTTGGAAGGCGGCCTGCGCGCTTCCGGGCCCCGAGTATATAGTCCGTCAGAAGCACTCCCGTTTGGTTGCCGCTCATATGGACGTATTCGTCCCCTTGACTTATGAGCATACCGACCCTGTCCGAATCCGGGTCGGTGCCGATTATTAAATCCGCTTTGACCTGTTTGGCGAGTTTGACGGCCAGCGCAAAGCCCTCCGGATTTTCCGGATTAGGGCTGAATACCGTCGGGAAGCTCCCGTCCGGAACCATCTGCTCCGGCACGCATACGATATTCCCTACTCCTATACGACTTAATACCTCGGGCACCAGCTCCCGCCCGGCCCCGTGGAACGGGGTATAGACCACCGTCATCCCGGCAAGAGCCGATTTAACAGCTTCGTCGGCGAAGCTCTGGCAAAGCACAGCCTGAAGATAGGCCTCGTCGGTTTCGCGTCCCATAACGGTTATTAAGCCGGCTTTTTGGGCGTCTTCAAAGCTCATGTACCTGACGCCCTCGAAAATGTCCGTCGCCTCCATAAGCCCCGCGACCTCGGCGGCATGCTCCGGCGGAAGCTGAGCCCCGTCCGCCCAGTAGACCTTGTATCCGTTATACTCCTTCGGATTGTGGCTCGCCGTTATGTTTATGCCCGCGATGCAGCCGTAATGCCTAATCGCAAAGCTGATTTCAGGCGTCGGGCGCATATCGTCGAAAATCCGGACGTGCAGCCCGTTTGCGGCCAGCACCCCGGCGGCGGCCTCGGCAAACTCCCTGCTGTGCTCCCTGCAGTCGTAGCACACGGCGCACGTCCCCCCGCCCCTGAGCAGCATTAGCTCCGCCATAGCCTGCGTCGCCCAGCGCACCACATGAATATTCATACGGGCTAAACCGGTTGACATAATTCCACGCAAACCGGCGGTGCCGAAACGCAGGGGCTCGTGAAAGCGGGATTCTATCTCGACCTCGTCGTCACTGATGCTTAAAAGCTCCGCGCGCTCTTCGTCTGAAAGCCGCGGGCTTTTGAGCCATTTATAATACTCAGTCTTCGCCCTCATCCCTGATCTCTCCCTCGGCGGTTAATAAAGTCCTACCCAGCTGCTCCATAGACTTAGGGACATATATATCCATGCCGCCGCCGGTATACCCGAATACGACCTTCATAAACCGTCCTGACTGGGGATACGACAGGAGCGTCGGGACGCCGTAGCTGCGCATCATTGACAGAATCAGCTCAAAATCCAGGGCCGACCCTCCGATATTCCCTATAAAAACGGGCTCCTCCGGCTCGCCGTTTTCCGTCAGAGGCCATGGCAGCTCATCATTGTGTTTCATATTCTCCTCCTCGGTGCTCTATTTATGGTACTTGCCGCCGCTTAATATCATAAACGCCCTGTAAACCTGCTCAAGCAGGACGATACGCGCCAAATGGTGCGGGAGGGTCATTTTCGAAAGCGACAGGCGCCGCCCGGAGGCTTGTTTGACTTTTTCCGAAAGCCCGTGCGAACCGCCTATCAAAAACACTATTTTGGACGAACCGGAGACGGCTTCGGCCTGAAGAATCCCGGCAAATTCCTCGCTTGTAGCCGCCGGGCCCTCTACGCAGAGAGAAATTACGCAGTCCGAACGCTGGATTTTTGACAGTATCGCCTCCGCTTCCCTCCCGAGCGCGTCTTCTATCTGCGCCTTTGAAGGCGATGCCGGCAGGCGGTTTTCGGGTATCTCGACTATTTCCGGGCGGCAAAACGCGCCGAGGCGCTTGATGTATTCATCCTGCGCCCTTATGAAATAGTCTTCTTTTAGCTTTCCCACGCAAATAATTTTGATTCCAAGCATATACATTCCCGTCAAAGCTTATAGACGCGGCCGATTTCGCAGCGGGGCGCCACGTCAAGGCAAAGATCTCTCCCGGGGACTGCCCCGGCCGAGGTTACTGCGTCCGCTACCGTAAGCTGCGCAAGCTCCGGCGTATTGTTCTCTTTGCTCAAGTGGGCGAGGATTAACGTCTCCGTCCCGCTTTTAACTAGCTGCGCTGCCGCCGAGCCGCAGTCAGTATTGGAAAGGTGGCCGTTCTCCCCGCGTATCCTCCGCTTCAGGTACGGCGGGTAATGCCCTATTCTGAGCATCTCAAGATCGTGGTTCGCCTCTAGCACAATTAGCCTCGCGCCCCGGACGCCCCCCATAACCTCCGGCGTCACGCATCCTAAGTCCGTTGCAAAGCCCATGCTATGCCCGCCGGACAGCTCAAACCTGAAGCCTACGCTCCCCGCCGTGTCATGAGGTGTCTTGAAGGCTTTTATGTAAACCTCTCCCAGGTAAAAAGCGTCGCCCTCGCCAAAGAGTATCAGATTATTCCTTATCTCCGGCAGCATCGAAAGCAGCGCTCCTCCCGTCCCGCGGGAAGCGTACACCGGAATGCCATAATACTTTTGCAGCATCCGGAGCCCTGCTATATGGTCGCTGTGCTCGTGCGTAATAAGCACACCCGAGAGGTCGGAAAGCTCCAGACAGCGCTCTGACAGCGCGCTCTTTATGCGCCGCAGTGAAATTCCGGCGTCTATAAGTATATGAGTGCCGCCGTCGCTGAGCAGCGAGCAGTTCCCGCTTGACGAGCTTGCTATCGTAAAAAATTCGGCCATCAGGTAAGAAAACCTCCCCCGCGCATGGGCTTAGATCACAGTATCCATCTCCCCCGCCTGGGAGGCAATAGCCGGCGCGTCCAAGAGCAGATTACCACACTTCCGCTAAAAAATCCAGGGCAGCTTTTGCTGCCCTGTAACAATCTGATTTTAATATCAGCCCGCGCTTGCCGCAAGCTCCTTTTCCTCAGGAACGGCGACGCATTTTATATCCGCCCCGACCGCGCTTAGCTTTTCGACAATATTTTCGTAACCCCGCTCGATGTGGTGGATATTGTCGATCTCGGTGACGCCTTCGGCGCACAGCCCCGCTATGACAAGAGCGGCTCCGGCGCGAAGGTCGCAGGCGCATATCGGCGCTCCCGAGAGCGAGGGCACGCCCTCTATAACGGCTACCTTTCCGTCCACATATATATGCGAGCCCAGTCTGTTGAGCTCGTCGACATATCGGAACCTGTTGTCCCACACGCCCTCCGTTATAACGCTTGTTCCTTCGGCAATACTCAGAATAACGGCCATCTGAGGCTGCATATCCGTCGGAAACCCGGGGTATGGGAGCGTCTTGATATTTGTGCGGACAAGCGGACCTGTGCGGCGGACAAGAACTGAGTCGTCATGCGGCTCAACCTCGGCCCCGACCTCGACAAGCTTTGCCGTTATGCATTCAAGGTGCTTTGGTATTACGTTCTTAATGAGCACTTCCCCGCCCGTGGCCGTAACAGCGGCCATATATGTTCCCGCCTCTATCTGGTCGGGTATGATGGAATAGGTGCCGCCGCCGAGGCGGCTGACACCGCGGATCTTAATAATATTTGTACCGGCGCCCATTATATCGGCGCCCATGGAGTTGAGGAAGTTTGCCACGTCGACAATATGCGGTTCCTTGGCGGCGTTTTCTATTACGGTCAGGCCGTCTGCCAAAACTGCGGCGAGCATAATGTTGATAGTGGCCCCAACCGAAACGATATCCAGATACACGCTTGCCCCTCGAAGCCCTCCGGGGCCGGCCTCCGCCACCACAATACCGTTTTGGATATCGACCTTAGCGCCCATAGCCTCGAATCCCTTTATATGCTGGTCTATGGGGCGCGCACCGAAGTCGCAGCCTCCCGGCATGGCGACGTTTGCGGACCCGAAACGCCCGAGCAGCGCTCCAAGCAGATAATATGAAGCGCGGATACGTCGCATCAGCTCATAAGGAACGTCATTATTGCGGGCATGAGTGCTGTCTATTACTATGGTTCCCCTATTGAGCATGCGCACATCCGCGCCGAGCTCACGCAGCATGCTGAGCAAAAGCGTCACGTCGCTGATTTCCGGAATGTTCTCAATACGGCAGATACCGTCTACCATAAGAGCCGCCGGTATAATCGCTACCGCGGCGTTTTTGGCTCCGCTTATGGATATTTCTCCAAATAATTGTTTTCCGCCATGAATCACATATTTGTTCACTCCATCACCCTCTCAAACGGAGTATTGCCATGAAACGACAAAATAAACCTATCACATTATTCCTTTGCGAATTATAACACTCAATAAATGAAAAATCAAACAAAAAATACTTTTAATTACATATTAGTAACAAATATTATGAAAACTTTGGTTGAACAAGGCAGTAAAACCGCATTAAACCGCGCAAAATTGCTTATTGCCGTTATTTTATAAGCGCGCCATTGACGCCGTTAATATAATATTCTCCGGTGTCGGTTATGATTCTCCACACAGGAGTCAGCTCAAAGTCGCCGGCCACGGGAGCGGCCATCGAATACCCAAGCTCAATATTCGTTACCTCAGTGCATATAAAACCGTTGAGGTTCATCTCCGAAACAAACCGAACAAGAGCGGTCGGCGCGTCTATGGCGGGCTTATTAATATCCGGCACGGCGGGCGAGGTTATCAGGCGGCCTGTAATTTTCACGCCGGATTCATATTTTTCAAACGTCAATACGCAGTCGTATACGGGCAGGTTGCCCAGAGTTTGATTTGCGCTTCCGTATATTTCTGCCGGCAGCACGATCCCTTTTTCTGAAAAGAGCTTGCGCATGAGTTTAAAAGCGGACTCGTCGGCAGAATAGAGAGTCATTTCAAAATCCCCTGTGCCCCTGAAATAGGCCTCGCCGAGCTCGCTGTGATAGTAGTGTATGTTTCCGCCTTTGTCATCAAATATGCAAAAGCCGAGCAGAGTTGTTGATATTTCGTTCTCTTCCGCCACGTCGCGCGCGCTGGTCAGCGCGTAAACGCCGTCCGAATCAGGCAGCGTTTCCGCCTTAAGCTCAATTCCGTTTATCCTCAATACGGTGTGAAGATCATCAAGCGCGTCCGCCCTCAGCCTGCGCGTGGTCTGAGTATCCCGCACAAGCAAAAATAGAAGCACGGCGTTCACGATAAGGAGGATGACGATTATTACGGTTTTAAGCTTTGACCATTCCATCTTGCGTCCTCTTATTCTGAAATCCAAACAGGCTCGTATACCTCAGTTTTTTTCACATAGCAAAGCCTCAGTTCCCTGCCGTCTCCCGCCGCAGCGGCCGCAAGCTTTTCGGGCAGCAGCGTCACTTCCTCGTCAAGCTGCGCGAAAGCTCTTACGTTCATTTCCAGCCGTGTTAGCCTGTTGCCGGAAAAACTGGCGGCGAGCGCAACTTCATTGTCTTCTAAACGAATGGGTATCCCGCCGAAGCTATAATTGAATGTGACCGTGAGGGAGCTTCCCTCCTCTTTTACCGATACAAGATATATATCCTGATCGCCGGAATCGGATAGTACGGAGCAGTGCCTGGCCAGATAGCGGGCGAAAGCAACGGCTCCGGCCTTTGTAAGAGCCTCACCGCCGGCTGTTACGCCTGCGCTTCCGTAAGAGGCCCGAAAAAGCACGCTCCCATCCAGCGACACTCTCAGCGAGCCTGAGCTTTCGACATATACGTCTGTCTTGCCTTTCTCTTCCGTGTAATCTACCCCGCTCTGCGGATCGATATCGAGCACTCTTAGAAGATTTTCAAGAGCTGCCTCGCTTTCCAGCGGATTTGCCTCGCCCACCCTGGCGGGCAAAGGCGTGACGCCTGACAGGAGGGTGTATTCATTGAGCCTTGAAAAGCCTCCGCCCAGTTCAAATGCAAAGGCCGCCCCGTTAGGCTGTACAGTTGAAAATAGCGGCCCAAAAGCCGAGCTCTTTACAGCCGTAGAGCAGCTATAGTACTTACCCGTTCCTTCGTCCCTGAACCAAAGAGACGCGCCCTGGCCTTCGACCGTGAGCAGTATGTGCCGCAGCGCGAAGCCCGGCAGGCCTGGCGGCACGCTTGTCCCGAGCCAGTTGGCCAGCACATCGGCGGGCACAGAGCCGTAATAGTCAAAATAGACGCTCTCTTTCTCAAGAGCCGAACGCCACTGTTCTTCATCCGTTTCTCTCAGGTCTTCGGCCGAGCCGAGGGCCTCACCGAGCACCGAGCCCACCGCGGCAAAAGCGCTTTGCGCGGTCTCCTTGTCGTACAGCGAAGCCCAGCGCCCCTCTTTTGTCATGACGGAGATGAAAAACGGCATATTTGCGCCGGACGCCAGGCTGATATTCTCATTTCCGCCTTCGGCGCCTGCTTCTTCATTGCCCGAAAAAACAGCCCTCAGCAGATCCAGGAAATTGCCACCGCCGACGCCGCTGAAGGGGCGTATTCTCGACCCCATAAAAACAGCGGAGACAATCAGCGCGAAGATTAAAAATGTTTTAAAAGCCTCAAGCCCCCGTCTTTTACTCATCGCAATCACCCGCGGCCGGAAGGAAGATGCGGACTGTCGTCCCCTCGCCGTGAACGCTCTCAAGCGTAATATCGCCATGATGCTGGAGCACGATTTCACGCGCTATGGCAAGTCCCAGCCCCGTGCCTCCCGACTCGCGCGACCGGGCCTTGTCCACCCTGTAAAAACGCTCGAAAACCCTGGGCAGGTCCTCTTCAGGTATGCCTATCCCGTTGTCCCGTACCGTGATGCAGATCTGTTTTTCCGCCTGCTCCGCAGATATGCGGATTGTGCCTCCGTTCGGCGTGTACTTAAGCGCGTTTGAAACAACATTCATAATGACCTGCTCAATCCTCGCCTTATCCCCGCATATCATAGGCAGATCGCTCTTTATACCAAGCAGGATTATATGGTCCCGGCGCTGCGCATCCAAAAGAACGGCGTCGTATACGTTTTCGATGGACTTATATATGCTGAATTTCTCCACATTCATTTCCGCCTTGCCGTAGTCAAAGCGTGAAAGCGTCAGCAGGTCCTGAACTATTCTCGTCATACGGTCTGTCTCGTTGAGTATGACGCTGAGGAAGGAGGCGACCATCTCCGGCGGCAGCTCCTTGTTTTCCGACAGCGTCTCGGTATAGCTGCGTATGTTCGTAAGAGGCGTGCGAAGCTCGTGCGATACGTTGGCAACAAATTCGCGCCGGACGTCTTCAGTCTTTTTCTGCTCGGTCACGTCGTGTATAACCGCAAGTACGCCGCCGAGCGCCTCCTCGCCCGGAAATGACGCAAGGTAAAGCTCCAGGTCACGCCCGGCCGCCCTGTGCTCTAGCTCGACGCTTTCCGACGGTTTCAGGGCGAGCAGCGCCCCGAAGCCGTATACATCCCCGAAGATGGAATCGTAGGTGTCGCCCGCGCTTATTTCGCGCCCCAGCATCTGCTCGGCGGCGGGATTCTTATGTATGACCGAGCCGTCGCGCGAGAAAGCCACAACCCCGTCGGTCATATGCAAAAAAAGCGTGTCAAGCTTCCGGCGCTCGTTTTCTATTTCGTCGAGCGTCGTCTTGAGCACTCTTGCCATATTGTTGAACGTGTTTGTCAGCACGCCTATTTCGTCGCGCGAACCTACCTCCAGCTTCCTCCCGAAATCCCCCGCGGCAACGCGCTCCGCCCCCTCGGTAAGCCTTTCTATGGGGGCTATCATGCTCTTTGAGAGCAGGAAGCTCAGAAGTACGGAAATGATAAGGCCGATTATCAGAGCCTCCAGGATTATCATGAAAAGCTGAGCGTTAAGCGTGTCCACAGCCTTGCGCGTATCTTTTATGTAAACCACATAGCTGTTGCCGCCGCCGCTTATCGGAAGCGCGACGTCCATATAATC
>JBMNQI010000023.1:0-30789 GCA_050944055.1 Oscillospiraceae bacterium
CAAAATTAAGCAGCTCCCTGAGTTTTTGCCGGAAAAACCGGGCTCCCTCGTCGGTTATTTCGTAGACGGTCTTTTCCGGCCTGCTGCCATCCTTTTCGCGGCTCGCCGTAAGCAGCCCGTTTTGCTCCATCTTTTCCATATGATAATAAATAGTCGGCAGCTTAATCTCTGTGAAGTACGCAAGCTGGCCCGAAATAAGCTCTTTGATTCTGTAACCGTGCTGCGGCCCGAATCTCAGCAAAAGGCCGAGAATATAAAGTGGTACTATGATAACCACCCTCTGTCAAGAAAATAGTCAGGACTGAGTAATAGTATACTCAGTCCTGACTATTTGTCAATAGTCCTAACGGTCTGCCGCTCAGGCTGTTTTTTGATCTTTTTTCTTATAAAACGCTATGGAAAGTAAAATAGCCACAAACTGAACAAGGGCTGCAAAACAGAACATAACAGTATATCCGAAGCTTTTAATAAGTAAGCCGCATATCAATGAGCCGAGCCCGACGCTGAGATCAAGCATCATGAAAAAGGTGCTTCCGCCCGCTCCTCGCCTGTCGACGGGAAGCTTGCTTACGGCCAGCGAATACAGAACGGGAGTACATACGCCCTGCACAAAGCCGTATAAAGCGCCGGCGGCGAAATAAACTGCCGCGTTGTCTATTAATCCGAGAGCCAAAAAAGTCACAACGAAGATTGCAAACGAGGTCACAAGAGTTTTAACAGCCCCGAAGCGTTCATATATGCGGGAAGATAAAACGTTGGCAAAGAACATTACTACGGCGCAGGCTGTAAAGAATAGGCCGGCGTTTTCATAGCCCCGAACCGACGCGAAGAGAAGAATAAACATCGCGATTGCCGCAATACCGACGCCAAAAAGAAAGTACAGGATTGAAGCGGGCAAGGCTTTGATTTCTATAAACCTGACCAGACCCTTATATTGCACCGATTCGCATGAATCCGTATTGGCAGGTTTGTACACCGGCTTCTTTTCATAGTTGCACAGCCAGGACAGCACAGCGCCCACAAAAAGGAACAGAGCCGCTACTACGAATACAGGCATGTAATTATCGCCTTGTATGAGCGCAAGCACCAGAGTTCCCGCGCAGGCAACGGCAACTGCCATTGACGTCCAGAAATAGCCTATCCCGCGGTCCCGCATCTTTGGCGGTATCACATCGATATTTGCCGTAGAAACCGCGGTATACGAAGATGCGTATCCGGCGCCTTGAAGACCCCGGAAGAGAATCAGCGACCACATCATGGGCAAAGCCCCGAATAACCAGGCTGATAACCCAAAAAGCAGGCAACCGCATATCATTACGATGCGCCGGCTGACGTGGTCAGTATAGTACCCGCCGAGAATACGGAAAAATATTGCAACAATGGCGTATGGAAAACCGAGGAAACCGCTGAATCCTGTCGAGTAGCCAAGACTGTCGGAATACAGCGAGACGACGTTATTCAGCATGTTCTGACTCAGGTTTATGCAAAGCGCTATAAAACAAGTGAGTAAAAAGTATCTGTTAAAAAGTTTATTGCTTTGATTCTTAGTGTCAAGCGTCATTATCTTATCCCCCTAGAACGCATTATGTTATTAACAATAAAAAAAACGGGCTGCAGGGACGGGTCGTTGCCCAGAGCGGCCTTTCCCGTCCCGGCAGTTCCATTTTCAGCAACAATTGTTGTCAGGTTTATAGCCCCATGTTCACCGCAGCGTCGAAACCGTCACGCGTGGCTTTCATGATGGTGCCGGCTTTTACGCAGTTTCCGACGGCGTAGAATTCGCCGCAGAGAGGACGGAGCCTCTCCACCTCTTCGTAGCGGGGACGCATGCCTGCCGCCATGACCACGCTGTCGGCGGGGAAGAAGAGCTCGTTATTGTCCTTATCGAGGGCGTAAACTCCCTCTTTTGTGATCCTCGTGCACTTAAGCCCTGTGGCAGTTTTTACGCCGCTTGCCTCCACCTGGTGCAGCAGGCTCAGGCGGTACATAAAACCGCTTTCCACGGCCAGCTCGTCCAGCATTTCCACGATGGTGACATCCTTGCCTTCACGCGCCAGCAGCACCGCTTCCTCGCAGCCGATGAAGCCGCCGCCGATTACCACGACTTTATCGCCGACGGGCGTGTCGGGCATGATGTCCGCGCCGATTATGACATTGTCCCCGTCCGCTCCGGGCAGAGGCAGTACCAGGGGATCCGCGCCCACGGCCGCAATAAGCACGTCGGGCTTCACTTCGTCCACAACGGACTGATCTACAACGGTATTCAGCCGTACGTCAATGGGAAGTTCCATGACCTTCTTTGCCTGCTGCTCGCGGTAGCGAAGGACGGGCTTTTTGAAGTCCGCGCCGCTGTCGGCGAATTTAAGCGCGCCTCCGAGCTTTGGACCGGCCTCGCAGAGAACGACCTCATGGCCGCGCTCATAAGCCTCCAGTGCCGCCTGCATGCCGCCGGGGCCTCCGCCGGCAATGAGGACCTTGCGCTTTATACGTGTGAGCGCCGGATGAAAATAATCTCCCTCCCGGCCGATATAGGGGTTCACGGCGCAGCGGAACTGGCCGTTTTTCATAAGACCGGAGAGGCAGTCCGTACAGCGCAGGCAGTAGGTGATTTTATCTTCCTGGCCCCGAAGCATCTTCTTGGGAAGGAACGGGTCGGCGATGAGTGCGCGGCCCAGTGAGATGCCGTCGACACCGGTCTGGGCGAGATAGTTCTCCATATCCTCGGGAACATTGAAGGCGCCTACGGTGCATACTGGGGTCTTCACATGCTTTTTAATCTCCGCGGCGAGACCTGCGTTCTCCATATCCTTCTCAAAAGGCGAGGGGTGCATCAGTACCGCGGAATAGGGCACCTGCTGTGTGCCGGCGGAAACATGGATCAGATCCACCTTGCCGTCCAAAGCCTTGGCAATCTCAATTCCGTAGTCCAGGCCGTATCCGCCCTCGGTTCGCTCGGAGCCGGAGATTCGTATGTCGATTGGGAAATTTCCGCCCACGGCCTCGCGGACCTTGTCCACCACCAGCAGCATGAAGTTCATGCGCTTTTCCGGCGTGCCGCCCCAGTTGTCGGTACGGAAGTTCGTTAAAGGGGAGAGAAACTGATGTATCAGCCAGCCGTGGCCGCCGTGGAGCATGACCATATCAAAGCCCAGGCGCTTAGCGTTGGCGGCGGCTTCGGCGTACTTTTCGGCAGCCTCGTAGATTTCCTCCTCGGTCATTTCCTCGACCTGCTCGCCCCAGGGGTCGATATAGGCGGAAGGGCCCTTGGCGACATGACCGATGAGGTCCTGCAGCGAAAGGGCGCCGCCGTGGTCCAGTTCCACGGAGCAGGCGGCTCCCTGGGAGTGGATAGCGTCGGCCATACGTGCAAAGCCGCTCCATGATTTGGCGTCGTTTATGCTCGCCTGCGTGCGGTGGGATCGGCCGTTGGCCAGATCGACCATGACTTCACCAATCGTGACCATGGCCGCGCCGCCGGAGGCGCGCAGCTTGTAGTAATCGTAGTTCTCAAATCCGTAGGTCTCGTCGGGTCCCGCCGGGTCCATGGACGTTGGGGCGGCAAAAATACGGTTTTTCAGGACTAGGCCGCGCAGCTTAAGAGGCTGGAACACATGGGGATACTTCTTGTGCATGTTTTTTCTCACTTTCAATGCAAATTGTATTCAAATCTGATGGAATCTCAGACAAGTTTCAGCACGATCCGGCCCTGATACTGGCCGGCGGCTACAGGAATTTCCGCACCGTCCACGGTCATAACCAAGCGCTTGCCGGCGGGAGGCGCGCAATGGCGTGCGCCGCCAGGCTGAGCTTTGTGATATAGCAGGTTCCGGTGACAATCCATGTACTGTTTTCATCCAGACTGACATGGACGCCGTTGTTCACGGTGGGATCGGGGGTCTGAGTGATGTTGGACAGCTCATTGCGGTTGGCCTCGCTGATCTCAGTCAGCCCCTCGCGGTATGCGGCCGTCGCGGCGCTGGCAATGCCTTCCCAACGGACATTTTTCAAATTGAGTATCAGGTTCTTCGGCCCGCGCAGCGCCATGTCGTAGTCCGTTTTACCGGGGCCTTCATCCTCAGCCGGGGGCGCGGCATCCAGAAAGCTCAAGCCCTCGCTGCCCTCGGGCGGATCAAACATGCCCCCGAAAGCGGACGGCTTATCGGACCTGCCGGGGATGGCATCCTTTTCCAGATGCAGATTGGTGGTGGAGTTGAGGAAATCGCCCTTGAGCTCCATATCGGCAAGATTAACGGGTAAACCGGCTATCTGCATAAAATCACATTCTGATAATACCATCCGCAAGAAGGTGTTTCATCGTCCGCATAGACAAATCTTCCGGTTGTTTTTGTTCGTTTCGGATAATTAATCATCTACTCAAAGTACCTGCAGGCTTAATTCCACAGTCGGAGCGCGAAGCAGCCGCATTGCAATTGTTATTATACAACAAAAAGAAATTGAGTGTCCACAACAAGCATTGTTTGCAACTGAAACTCTGTCGGCTATTTTGAATTTTTTCGAACAGCAGAAAGCAACAATCAGCAGAAAGCAACAATAATTGACAATATCTGCTTCTCCGAATATGATTTATATCAAGCATGCGGTCGGGAGATTGGATAATTGAGTATATTTCCGCGACAAAGCAGCCGAAAAGAGTGCGGATAGCGGGGTTAGAGGATGAGTGCCGGTAAATACAGTAAGTCTGTCAGAATTGCCGTAAGCATTGCCGCCCTGCTCTGCCTTGCCGTCGTACTGGGAGCAATAATATATAATTCCTATGAAAGCGACAGGCCGAGGGTGAAAAACGGAATACTAGATTTAACCGATCGGGATATTGACAGCCCCGTGTCCCTGGACGGGGAATGGGAGTTTTACTGGCAGGAATTTTTCGGGGCGCGGGATTTCGCTAGGCCGGAGACAGCAGCTGAAAAGCTGCTGGTCAAGGTTCCGGGCACATGGGATAAGTATAAAAACGGGAGCGAGGGCTTCCCGTGGTTCGGTTACGCCACATACAGGGCCCAGATAATACCGGGGAAAAACCGGCTGGACGGCATCAAGTTAAAGACAATTCTGACTGCCGCGAGGCTATTTGTAAACGGAAAAGAGTATAGGTTCACGACGGGAGTATCGGCAAATATGAGAAAACCCGGCGGACAACTTTGACGACGGAAATAATAAAAAACCGAAATTAGGGATCCAGTTTTTTATGCAGCGTTTTCAAGCAATGGCGGTATGTCATATGTGACAAGCAATTAATTTTTCCGGCGTCGCTCGAAGTTGCGGAAACGGATATTGAAGAAGGAATGATATACTTATAAAACTGCAAGTGTCCAATAACTATTTTGTTATCGGCTTTTCAGATTTTAACAAGCGAGCATATAAGCTGCGGGATTTTATCGAGCGACGCCTGCTGCTCTACGGCTCCCAGTTCAAAAGCCGCTTTTGGCATACCGTAGACAACGCTCGAATCCTTATCCTGCCCGATAGTTCTCGCTCCCTTCGCCCTCATCGTAAGAAGGCCTTTGGCGCCGTCGGAGCCCATGCCCGTGAGGATGACGCCGACAGCGTTTTTGCCTGCCGCGTCCGCTGCCGAATTGAAAAGGACGTCGACAGACGGGCAGTGCCCGCTGACCTTTTCCCCCTCGACGCACCTGACCTTATAGCCGCCGCCGGATTTAACGACCTTCATATGGCGGTCGCCCGGGGCTATCAATACTCTGCCGCTTTTTACCTCGTCGCCGTCCTTGGCTTCCGACACCTGAAATTTAAGTATTTTGTTAAGGCGCTGGGCGTACATATTGGTGAAAACCGGAGGCATGTGCTGCACGACAACGATTCCGGGCAGATCGGGCGGCAGTTCCTTAAGAATTGCCAGAACGGCTTCGGTTCCGCCAGTCGACGCTCCTATGGCTATGAGCTTGTCCGGTTCCGCGCCGCGCAGGCCAGGTGCCGCCGTTTTTTTTCGTATCTTAAGATTGGCAACCGAAGCAATCTTAACTTTCGCTGTCAGGTCATTTATGAAGCTTTCGAGCTTTTTCCCGGATGAGGCCTCGTACTTTGCCACAAAATCAAGCGCCCCGGCTTCTAGCGCTTCAAATACCCTTTCGCTTGCGGAGCTGATAACTATGACCGGCAGAGGGCTTTTCGGCATGAGGTTCCTGAGGAACTCAATACCGTTCATCACCGGCATTTCAAGGTCCAGCGTCATTACGTCGGGGGTCAGTTCGGTGATTTTTTTTGAAGCCTCAAAAGCGTCCGAGGCGTGGCCGACGACTTCGATGTCGGGATCGCCCGAAAGCCATTCCGTGATAAGCTTTCTGTAAAACAGGGAATCGTCGACAACCAAAACTTTAATCTTTCTCATGCGTAAGCATTCCTTTCAACGTACTAAAGCGTATATCGTAATATTCGGGGATAGAATTGATTTTTGAAAAGGATAAACAAGAGGGAACCTATTGCTAAATATTTGACAAACAGTGTTATTTAAGAAGATCTTTTCATTTGAGGAAATTTAGTGTATACTGTTTTTGGTTATAAATCTAACGCCTTTGCAGGCGGGAAAGGGAGGACATATGTCAAGAATTAAGTACGAGATACCTGACTGGCTTGGACAAGAGCCGGTCGTCCCCGACGACCAGATCAGCGAGACCTTGGAGTTTGACATTGTTGTGTGCGGGGGAGGGCATGCCGGAACAAGCGTTGCTCACGCGGCGGCACACGAGGGTGCCTCCGTTGCAGTGCTTGAACTGCAGAGCAGGGAAGAATACCATTTCCTTGGAGAACAGATTGGCCATTTCAACTCAAAGCTGCTCAGGGACAGGGGCGTGAAGCCCGTCGAAAACCTTGAGGAGGTTGTCGCTGAATTCCAGAAGCGCTCCTTCAATTACTCTAATCCAAATCTTATCCGCAAATACGTCTACAACTGCGGCGAGATGGTGGACGAGCTGATGGCTCTTATTCCCGAGGACTCAGACATACTGAAAAACGCAAACGTACATCTCCCCTGGGATCATGAGCATAAGAACTATCCTCTTGAACGCGGCGGTTACAAGACATGGGCCGGAACTATTGAGTTCAGGAAAGGCGTGCTGACGGAGCCCATTCTCGGTGTTGGTTCACACAGTAATCTTACCGAAGTGGAAATGTATATGGTGGCAGACGCCGAAGCGCACGGAGCCAAATGGTTTTATGAGACGGACTGCTACGTTCTGACCAAGGACGGGGACAGGGTAACGGGAGTCATTGGAAAGGACCGGAGCGGGAAGTATACGAAATATTTGGCGCGAAAGGGCGTTGCCCTGTGTTTGGGAGATTTCGGGCTTAACACAGACATGGTTATCGCCCTGCTGGACGAACTGCGCGAGCTTGCGGAGGTGAGAGGCCAGGATCCTTCGACGATTCGCTCTGCCGGACACGGCGACAAGCTCCAGCCATGGGGCAACTACGGCCAGGGCCACAAGCTGGGCTGCTGGGCCGGGGGCCATATTGAGAACGGGCCGCGGGCCTGGATGCGTTTGGAAGGCATTGGCGGAAGCTTTGGATTCATGACGATGCTTGCGCTCAACTGCAGAGGCGAACGCTTTATGGACGAATCGATATACGCAGGCATGCCTATGCAGGTAGCAAGACAGCCGCTTGGTACTATTGTTGGCCTGAGCGACTGCAGGATAATCGAATACTATAAGTATGCGACGCTTGAACACGGGCAGCCGGACTTCGGCAGGCCGGAATACCAGGAGCAGCTTAAAGAGGACTTCGAATACATGATCACAAACATGGTCGACAAGTATCCTCTCAGAAGCTGCTCCATAACCGAGCGCATGCCCGCCGGGGAATTCTATGTGGCCAACACTATAGAGGAGCTGGCAGCTAAGCTTGGATATAAAGGCAAGGACTATGATAACTTCATCGAATCGGTAAAGCGTTACAACGAGCTTTGCAGGGCAGGGCGTGATACGGACTTCGGCAAGGATAAGGAGCTTCTCTGGCCGATAGAGAAGGCGCCGTTTGTGGCCTGCAAGAGCGATAATCTGCACGTAAACGCAGGGCTCGTCACGCTGGCCGGCCTGGAAGTGGACAATAACCAGCAGGTCCTGTCTGAAGACGGGAAGAACCCGATACCGGGGCTTTTCACCTCGGGAAACAACTGCGGAGGGCGTTACGCCATTGGATATGCCTGCCCGGTCGGGGGCAACTCGATAGGCATGGCAAAAACGCTCGGGCGCGAACTCGGGAAATATATGGCGCATCTGGATTGATACAATATAAAGCAAAGAATCCTCCGGCATTGTGCCGGGGGATTCTTTTTACGTATTTTGCCTCAGGGCGCTTCATTTCGTCAGCAATTCGTTCGCCCATTCGACTGCCGCAATATAGAGCTTATACAGCTCGTTCATTGACAGGTCGTATTTTTTTGCAATTTCGGTGGCCATGGCCCAATCCCCGCGTTCATAATAGACGACAAGGTTCAGCATATCGGTAAGCTTCCCGTTTCCGGACAGAAGAGCGTTAGAAACAGTTGCTGGAAGATTAATCTTTTCGACTACTTCTTCCATCGGCGTATCCGATAATGCATCGATCAGCGAAAAGAGGCCGAGCAAAAACAGCTCCTCCTTTTGCTTTCGCATTCCCGCAAAAGTGGCCAAATGTTCCAGTACGCAGGCGCGAATAAGCGAGATCTTAATCAGTTCCTCCGGCTTGTCGTCAGTCATATTGTCAATGGTAAGAAGCGTAACGTATTTCCTGATATTCCGGATACCGAGGATCGCCAGAGCGTGCCGTATGTTTTTAACCGTGTATTGAAGCCCGTAATAAGTGGAATTGACCAGCCGCAGTATACGGTATGAGAGAACCGCGTCGTTTTTGATTATGGAGGCAAGCTTTTTATAGTCCGCCATCGGATCCATTGCATAGTGAATAAGCCGAAGCTGATTAACCCTCACAGGCGACAGCCTCTTTTTGCTGAAAATCTGCGGCCTGCTGAAAAAATAGCCCTGAAAAAGGCTGAAACCAAGGCTCTTAGCAAGCTCAAATACCTCCTGCGTTTCAACTTTTTCCGCCAGCAGGCGTGCTCTTGAAGATGCAGTTATTATGCTTACGTCTTTTTTTATGCTCTCAATATCTCGGTTGAGAAAATCTATTTTAACTATGTCGGCTATTTCCAGAAAAGGGAGCTTGTTTTCGGAGCAGACAAAATCGTCTAAAGACAGGATATAGCCTTGCTTTTTCAGTTTCCTGCAGCATTCGATCACTTCCTGGCACGGTGAAATATCCTCAAGTATTTCTACAACCAGGTGGCTCTTAGGCAGTATTGTAGCCGCTTCGTTTATAAGAAGGTTTTCGGTAAAATTTATAAAGGCCATCTTATTGTCCGCCAGCATTTTTATGCTTGCGTCAAGCCCCATCATTACCATATTCGAGGAGGCAAAATCCGGGTCGGGACCGTCATATGCGGTACTGGCTTCGCTTGAGCGGTAGAGTAATTCATAACCGACAACGTTCAGTTTCGCGTCAAAAATCGGCTGTCTTGCCAGGCAGATATTCATAGATCCCTCCCAGGCCTTTTAATATTAATGAATTTCTTGTTTTCATGAGTCCATATATATTTCGACATTTTTCGGGTTTTTCATTAGTATTATAATTAGCTTATCGGAGTTTTGTATAAAAACGCGCCGAAATAATAAGCAGGCCGGCAGACAGGGTTTAATTTGTGAGTTTGTCACTGAAAAGATTCGTCCCCGACGGTAGACTTAAGACAAAACAAAAAATACATTTGCTTTATGCAAGGAAGGAGATCATATGTCAGCCATAAAAATAACAAGTGATAATTTTCAGAAAGAGGTTATGGAGAGCGCAAAACCGGTGCTTCTGGATTTCTGGGCCTCCTGGTGCGGCCCCTGCAGGATGATAGGCCCCGTAGTAGACGAGATAGCCGAAGAGAACCCGGACATAAAGGTAGGGAAAATAAACGTGGATGAGGAGCAGGAGCTTGCTTCAGCCTTCAATGTCATGAGCATACCCACGCTTATCGTCATTAAGAACGGCAGGATTGTAAATAAAGCCCTGGGAGTCAGGCCGAAGAGCCAGATAGTTTCCATGCTGGCATGAAACGGGCGCGCCGTCGAAGACCGACAGCGCGCCACAATTTTTCAAATTGGCATGGAGGAGCGGGATTACACCAGTTCATCCCTGTGCATAACGCCTTTTGGCTTAATATCTTCTGGTTACTGTTTAGCGAGTGATTCGAGCTTATCCCGCCCGGACAGCTCTATACGGCCGCGCTTGAGCGCCACCATTCCCTCAGCCTGGAAATAACGGAGCATCCTGGTTACCACCTCGCGCGCCGTGCCCAGGTGGTTGGCAATCTTCTCGTGAGTCAGTTTCAAACTGTCCGTTCCTTCTATATTGCTTTCCCCGATTAAAAAGCCCGCGAGCCGCTTGTCGAAGCTCTTCCACATTATCTGTTCGACAAGCCACATGACTTCTGAGAACCGCGAAGCCATGATCTGGTTTGTGTAATTTGCGATTGATGCCGAGCTTTCCATCAGATTTTGATATTCTTCGGCAGGTATGACATAGAGCTCGGTATCCTTTTCCGCCTCAATCATTATGTCGAACTGAATGCTGGACAATATGCAGGATGCGGAAAAAAGACAGATGTCGCGCTCGAACAGGCGGTATATCGTTATCTCCTTGCCCTCGTCGGAGAGTATAAATGCGCGCAGCTGACCTGAACGTACGACAAACAGGCCCACACAGTCGGCGGAGCCGTTATGAAGCGTCGTTCCCTGCGGCGCGAAGCGTTTGGACGCGCAGCCTTCCAAAATCCCACGTTCGTCCGGCGTGAGTTTATCCCATATGGGGAAATAGTCCGCTATGCTCATTGCGGCCCTCCTTATACGATATGTTATGATTATACGGAGCTATAACGTTGTTTGTCAATCGGGGACACAAACGAAAAGGGGCTGTAACAATTTTGTCTTGCTACAGCCCCTAAACTAGTTATAACCTCATTATGCCTTCTCGAGATACGTCATATCTACATAATGGTCCTTATCGGTATAAGCCGTGTAGTAAGCGGGCTTATACCCTTCGTATGTAATTTCAATATCTATCTTCTTATTCTTTGGAAGCCATTCAACCTCCCAGTCCCCGAAATCGTTTGTCAGAGCTTCCCATTTTTCGCCCGTTTCGTCGCACCTGAGGCTGACCTTGGCGCCTACGCACACTTCTTCCATTTCCCTGGGATAATACACTGTTCCGGCAAGGAAAACGGTGGGTATGTTGAGATGGACTACGTTGGTTTCCTGACCTTCCAGCTCAGGAAGCTGCGTAACCCTGTTCGAGGCAATTAGCTTTGATATCTCGCTCTCCGGGTCGTCAAGATCGCCGAAGACCAGGGCCTTATTCGGGCAGGCCTCTACGCAGCGGGGGACCTTATACTTTTTATCGCCGAGGTATGAAAGATATTCCGGGTCATCCAGCAATTCCGCGCACATTGTGCATTTTTGCGGGAGCTGGAGCTCCTCATTCCAGTAGATTGCCCCGATGGGACAGGCGTCTACAATCTGCTTCTGGCCCTTTGCTTTGACAGGGTCGATTATGACGATGCCGTCCGGGCGCTTATATACCGCGCCGTCTTTGGCCACCTTCATGCAGGCCGGGTCCTGGCAGTGGCTGCAGGGGGTGGGGACTGTGGCGGTCTTGATTCTTCTGGAGTTATCCCCGCGCTCCCATTCGCGTATATCCATCCAGAACTGGCCCATCATGGGCTGGGGAGCAGACAGGCAGGAGGCAAAACCGCAGTGCTCGTCCTTGCAGGCGGTAAAGCAGCAGTAGCAGGCCATGCACATACGGGAATCAACAGCAATTCCTAATCTCATTTCGCAGCCGCTCCTTTCATAAGATATGCTTTCTTGACCTTCTGCTGGATCTTTTCAAATCCGTGGCCTTCTATTATCTCCCTGCAGGTTTCATAATCGGGATCGGCGTCTTTAGCTACTGCTTCGAGCTTATGCTCAAAGCACTGGCTGTCCGGTATCGGGCCATCGTACTTGCTGATGTCTATAAGCGCTGAGTTCGGCGCCATGCCGGGAACCATATCCCCGATGAGCCTACTCGGTGTGAGTATGTTTACGCAGCCGCCTATATCCATCGAGCATTCGCCCGGCTCGACCGGATTATATATGCCGGAGGAGCCGTATGCGTGTATCGTATTTTCCTCTACGCGGTATGTGACCCTGGCGACGCAGAGCACCGAGCCGCGCTCATTGTGAAGCAGTACAAAGTCTCCGTCCTTGATGCCTTTTTCGGCCGCCTTCTTTGGATGTATGCGCGCTATAAGATAGGGGTTGCCGTTTCTGTACACGCGGTTTTCCGGTATCTCCCAGAACCACGGGGTAGAGGAATTGTGCTGCGTATGGTAGTCAAAGCGCGGGTGAGGGGAGATCAGGTGGAAGGGGTATTTGCGGGCCTTAATGGAATGGTGGCCCTCCCAGCTGTGCTTATATGTGGCGATAGGCGTTCTGACCTCGTCGTGTGGGGCCCAATAAAGCAGTGATTCGGAAACAAACTCGAATTTTCCGGTGAAGGTGCCGAGCTTGCCCTCCTCCTGGAAGGGCTTGTGGTTGGGCGTGTCGCAGGGATAACCCTCCGCAAACCAGCGGAACGCATAATGCCTCTCCCAGTCCTCCGGCACGCCGGCGACATAGTAGCCTTTCTTCGTAAACTCTTCCCAGCTGATCTTTTCGCACAGGTCGGATTTCTCCCAGAAGCGCTTGCACCAGTCAAGCTCGGTGCGGCCCTCTGTGTACTCTTCGCCCCAGCCGAGTTTTTCAGCCAGCTTGGAGAAGATCCAGTAGTCGCTGCGCGATTCCCAGAGCGGCTCGATGGCCTTATTCTGGAACACTACGACCTGCCAGCTGTTGCCTGTCTGAGAATGGGACTGATAGCCTCCGTTGCCGGAGTTGCAGAGTTCTCCGATATCATAGCGCTCAAGGTTGGTGCAGGCGGGGAGGATGACGTCGGCGAAACGCGCCTCGCCGTGGAAGTGTATATCCTGGTTGACAACGAACTCAAGCTCCGGACTCTGATACATCTTGACCCACTTGTTCGTGTCGAGCATTGTGCCCATGAAGGTGCCGCCGTAGCGATAGAAAAGATGGACCTTGGAGCAGCCGGGCTCTGGGTATATGTACTCGGTGAATTCCAGGTCGATGCCGCCGCCGCAGAATCCCTCGCCGTACCATTCATAATGCCCGTTGAGAATGGCGTCCGGCAGATTCGTCCTGTAGAGCTTCTGCGTTACGCAGTTTACCGCGGTCTTGTCAGCTATGGGCTGGTTTGCTATCTGGCTCAGGGGGTCGGAATAGCCGCCGAACCAGAAACCATAGTCAATCGGGGCCCCGGTGGAGCCGGACCATATATTGCTGCCGGGCTTGCCCATACCCTGCATTGCGAAAAGCTGAACCATAAGGCGGGCAAATTCAGTGCCGTTTGCCGTGCGGCATACGCCGCCGAAGCCGCCGCGCAGCCCGCTGCCGCCCATTGTTTTCGTCGAAGCCCAGCGGCGCGCCAAAGCCTTTATGTCCGCCGCGGGTATGCCGGTCTCGGCCTCGGCCCATTTGGGCGTTTTCGGCGTCCTGTCCACGCCTTTCCCTAAAATGTAATCAGCCCATTCGTCAAAGCGGTGGGCGTGCTGCGCGATGTACTCCTTGTCATAAGAACCTTCGGTAAGCCATACGTAGGCAATCGCTTCGCAGAGGGCCGCGTCGGTACCGGGCCGCGGAGCGAACCATTTGTCCGCCTGCTTCACCGCCGAGAAATTGTTGTACGGGTCGATATATATGAACTGTACCCCTAAATCGTCCAGCCAGTGGCGCCACATTGTGGACTCGTTGCCCGCGTAGCCGCCGCGCGTTGTATCCGGGTCGTGCGACCACATAATCATTGTCTCGACATTCTGGAGAGCGTCCTCAAGAAGGTCGAAAGCTTCGGTTCCGCCGAGACGCCAGTAGTAACCGTAGGTATGGGGAGCGCCCCAGGTAAATCCTTCCCAGGAGTCGGGATTGTCCTTAACCTCGGTATAACCGAGCATACGGAAAAAACGGGCGAATGCGGAGAGCTTATAGCCTACAAGACCCCACGAATGGTGAGAGCTGGTTAGCGCCGTCACGGATTCTTTCCCGTAAGTCTCCTGAACGCGTTTTATCTCCCGCGCCACCAGGCTTAAGGCTTCGTCCCATGTCGCGCGCCTGTAACCGGATTTTCCGCGGTTTTCGGTCTTCCTGTTCTTGCCGTCGGGCGTTTCCACGAAATCCTCGCGAATCATAGGATAACGTATGCGGTCGTATGAATAAGCGCGGTTTTTCTCGGTAAACGCGATGAAGGCGGGCTGGGTTTTGCGGTTCGGCGTAAACTCCTTGCCGCGCGCCTTTATTACCCATCCGGGAGGATCGGATTCATTGAAAATTATCGGCCTTATACGCCTGATAACGCCGTCTACCGTATGTATGGCGATGGGGCCGCCGACACAAATGCTATGTGTCACTTTTTCAGCCATAGATAACCATTCCTTTCTAATCAGATTTAAAATACAAAATGACAGTGAAGAGGAATAGACATTTTGTATATTGTTCGCGATTTCCCTGAGCCGCGGCGCCCGCAGCTAAAGACAGAATCGTCTTTGCGCCTATTACCCGACTTCTACGAGGGATTTTGCAAATTCGGACTCCGGATGGAACTTGATCATGCTTCCTACCATTTTCCCGTCGACGACTTCAAAGCAGCGGATATTAAAAACCTCCGAAACCACGACTTTGAGGACTCTTCCGTCCGGAGCGCGGTACAGGCCGTTTAATTTGAACATGTGCTGAACCATAATTCTATTCGGCTTGCCGCCGCTTGCGCTTTTGTTGACGAAAGCGTTTTCTTTCTTTCTCTTATAGCTGTACTGAACCCCGAATTTTTCATACCGCAGATCGCCGGCGCTCTTCCAGCCGTCCAGCGAATCCAGAACCGCGTGCATCGCCTCCATGTCGGCCGGGCTGGGAACTCCGTGCCCGCCCAGACCCTCATACCAGATCTGCCTGGCACAGATGGTGTCGCCGGGAAACTCGTCTAAGTATTTGACCATGGCGCTTTTAAGAGCGTTTCCGTCGTTAATATTAGTCATAAAGCTTCCTCCCTTTCTTTTTTTCAAACTCATTGCTTTTTTGGTATTATAAACTCAATATCTTCATCCAGGCTGCGGTCGTCTCCTGGGAAAATGCTCAGTATGCCTTCCTCCGCGCTCTGCATAACGCCGAAAATATTCATGCTGCCGTCAAATTCCGCGAGATAAAGTCTGTCCGCGATTTTGGCCAGATTACGTACAATCGCGTCGCCCTTTTCGTTTTTGGGAAAAGACTTCCTCCCACCGCCCGGAAAACCGGGCGTATGGCGGAACAGCAGATACTCCCCGTCCCGGTCGAAAACGTATAAAAACTCGTTGCCGGAGCGGGCTATAACCATATTTCCGCTTGACAGCGCTTCGATTATTCTGTCGGCGTCTTTTGACAGAACCTCGAGGTTGACTAAATCCATAACTATCCTCCGAAAGCTTGAAGGTGCCATAGTCATATCCGTAGTTTAAACTATGGAACGATTCTAAGGTCAAGACCAAATGAATAATTTTTTTGGCATAATGCAGTTTCCTGAGCGGACAAACCGTTAAAAATATGGGCATAACGCCAAGCGCTATGCCCGCAAGCCTAAACTCTCTCGAGAGGAATATCCCCGAGATTAAGGTCTTTGGATGTTTTTAAGCTGCTGAAGACTTTGGGCTTAAAGCCCTTTTGCTCTATTACAAGGTCGAACAGTCCGACGGGCAGGTCGCGGAACCAGAAATCGCCGTATTCGTCCGTAACCGTGCTCCAGAGCTTGCCTCCGGAATTCAGGCGGCATTTGGCGCCGATTATGACTTCTTTTTCGACAGGGTCGTATACGGTGCCCGCAATGAACCGGCCCGGAATGTTCCTGTAATATACCCTGGGCCTGGAGCCGGTTTCGGGAATCATTACCTCGGCGCCCTCAATAAGGTCCTTAAGCTCTTCCTCCTCGCCGAATTTCATTGCGTCGGTGGGGCAGGCCTCGACGCAGCGTGGCAGGGAGTAGCCGTTGTCCAGAAGATGGGCGCAGCCTGTGCATTTCTGGGCGATATTAAGCTCTTTGTTGAAATAAATCGCGTCGTAAGTGCAGGCGCCGACGCATTCGCCGCAGCCGGTGCATTTTTCCGGATATATGAGGATCAGGCCGTCCTCTCGCCTTGATATGGCCCCGTGCCTGCAGGCGTCCATGCAGGGGGCATTTCGGCAGTGATTGCAGAGCTTTGCTATGTAGTGTATCTTTACCTTGGGTATGGTCCCGCATACGTTCTCATGCACCTTGACCCAGAACTGGCCCGTGGGGGGCTGGGGCTTGGCGTACGGCGTCCAGTCGTTTCCCGCGTGTTCGTCCTTGCAGGCCAGCTGGCAGTTAAAGCAGCCGCTGCATCTTGCCACGTCTATAACAAATGCCTTTGCCAAAATTAATCACCTTCCTTGCTTATAAGCCATCCGTCGAGGCAGACCCCGGCGTCTTTGTCGATTTTACGGTTGAACGCCTCGGGATAATCGCGCTTCCACGCTTCCAGTTCCTCGTCCGTAACCTTTTGAACCTCGACAAGGAAGCCGCTAACGGCCATTCCTGTCGCGTTTTTTGATGTCATGGACGTGGGGGAAATCGAATTGATGCAGCCTCCGCGGTCGAGCACGCCGGGTATGATGGGGTCGAGGCGGGAGCCATGGTCGACGTAGCAGGTGTTCGGGATAAGCCTTTCGGTTACGTACGCCGCGCAGAGCACGATTCCGCGCTCGTTAAAGACTTTAACAATGTCACGGTGCTTTATGCCCCGTTTTTCCGCCTCGCTCGTGTGCAGCCAAACCGGCTCGTACTGGTACCCGTCCTTGGCCCTTATCTTCATAGTCTCTACTTCGCGGTTCCATATGATGTCGTCGCACTGGGCGTGCATGCGCCAGCGGCCGTGGTTCGACATGCACAGCAGGGGATATTTCTTTGCCCGCTCGCTTGAGAGCCTTTCGTCATGGCTTTCGCTTTTCTCTATCCATTTCGGGACGGGCCCCCGCTCCGGATCGTCGGGCATGTATTTTTCTATTTCGGTGGACGAGTATTCAAGAAGCCCTGTCGGCGTTGAAAGCGGGTTATTTTCAGGGTCGCTATAGAACTTAAAAAGACCGGCCGGCAGCTCCTGCACGTCGGGCTTGCAGGGGACGACGAAAATCTTTTTCTCCCTGAACTCTTCCCAGGACATATAGTCCTCGCAGCCGGTTGCGGCGTAAAAGAACCTGACGCGTTCCTTTTCGCTGAGCTTGCCGGTGTACGCGTCGTAATACTCTTTCCCGAGCTTCTCGGCCACCTTCGCGCATACGTCGAAATCGGAGAGGGATTCTCCTATGGGCTCGCAGCAGGGCTCCTCAAGATAGACTGAGACGAAGCCGCCGCTGCTCATATCGTTGCCCAGGTCGTTCATCTCGTGCTTAGTGGCGACGGGAAGTATTATGTCGGCAAAATAGCAGTCGTTTTCGAGCCAGGGGTGCTGGGCGACTATGCATTCGATTTCGGGGCTCTGCATAGCCTTTATGGTCAGGTTGCCGTTATTCCAGCAGGTCGTCTGGCACGGGGCGTCCGTCCATATCATGTGAATTTTGGAAAGTCCGGGCCTGGGGTAGACCATTTTTTCAAACTGGTAAACCGTAGTCGGCTTTCGGTAGTTGTTCTCGTCAGGCTGCTGGCTGGAGCTGAAGCACTGGAGCCCGTACCACTCGGCATGCCCCTCGAGTATGGCCTTATGAATCAGAGTGCGCGGTATAAACTGCTTTGGAGCCGGGTACTGCTTGAAAAGCTCGATAAGCTCGGGGGCGCGCTTTTCCTGCTCGGGACTGAGCACAAAGCGCTTCATATTGATATCGGGTGCCACATCCCCGTCGACAGGCCGCAGTGCGTCGCATATATGGGGCATTTTGGGCGCAAACACCCCCTGATAAGGCACGGGATAATCCACATTCCAGAGATTCCACTCTATCATCTTCGCCTGATGCACGCCGGGCTTCCCGAGGCCCTGCATTCCAAGCAGCATGACCTCAAGCCGCGCGGGCTCCGTAGAGTACGGGCCTCTTATATAGCAGCCGCCGTTGCCGTGTATTATGCTTGTAATCTTCTTTGCCCAGTCGCGGGCGAGGGCCTTGATGGTCCACTCGGGGACCGCGCATTTGGAGCTGGCCCATTCGGGCGTTTTCGGCACGCCGTCCTCTCTCCCGAGCACGTAATCCTCGAACTTATCAAACCCGTAGGCATGTGTCGCTATGTATTCCTTATCATATGTGCCTTCGGTAAGCCACACATAAGCTATGGCGAGCTGCAGCGCAGCGTCCGTATTGGGCAAAATCGGTATCCACTTGTCCGCGTGGACGGCGGCCCCGTAATTAAGGTCGGGGCAGACATAGACGCTTTTCAGGCCGATTTCGCTCAGCCAGTAGCAAAGGCGGCTGGGCATGTGGCTTACTACGCCGAGCGGCGTGGTCTCGGGGTCGCAGCCCCAGAAGAGGAGCAGCTCCGAGTTTTTCGCGATATCCGGATAGAGGTTGGTCTGAGGAGCCATCTCGCCGACCGGTTCGCAGCCCCAGACGTGCTTCGCTCCCCAGAACCAGCCTTCCCAGCTGTCCATATTGCGCATCTGAAGCGTATATCCGCCCATTAAGGAGAGCAGCCTGTTGGGGCAGCCGTGGCTCGGCGCGACGTTTTTGCCCTCGCCGTGCATGTCCGCCTGGCAGAGCACGGCCTCCGGCCCGTAGGTCTGCTTCACGCGCCTCAGCTCATCCGCGACAATCTGCGCCGCCTCGTCCCAGGAAATGCGCACAAAGCCTGATTTTCCGCGGTTCTGCGGGTTCCTCTCGCCTTTAGGGTCCCAGTCGACCCTTTTAAGCGGCCAGCGGACACGGTTGGGGGAGTAGACCCGGGATTTGTAGCCAAGACCGAACGGCGTGATGGTGACGCGGTCGGGAGCTTTGAAGCTCTTCCCGCGCGCCTCGATTTTCCACGGGTTGCAGTGTTTGTCCGTGTATTCCTTGTCATAGAAGTACGGCCTTATCCGCGTTATTTTGCCGTCGTTGGAATCGACAAGGCAGGGGCCTCCGCTCTCCGGACCCATAAGGCTGAAGCTCACAATATTCTGCGCATCGGGTTTAAACTTCTTCGAGTTCAAATCTTCGGCCTCCTGTTATAGAGATAAATATCTTATATTACATAATAATTATTATTTATAATAATGTCAATACCTCCGTAATAAAATATATTGACTTAATTATAAAAATTCTGCATAATTCAAATGTGAACATTAAGGAACGGGTGATTCTTTTGGATATAAACCAGCTCAAATACTTTGTGTCTGTTGCACAGACGCTGAATTTTTCGGAGGCGGCAAGGCGCAACGGCATCACTCAGCCCGCGATAAGCCACAGGATCGGCGAGCTAGAAAAATCTCTTGGCGGGGCACTGTTCATACGCAACCGCCGCAGCGTAAAGCTTACGGACGCGGGGCATAAGTTCCTGCCTTACGCCGTCGAGATTATCGAGATAGCCGAGAAGGCCGCTTACCAGGTCAAGCAGATGGAGGACGGGTACAGCGGGCATATTTCCATCTCGGCGCTTACTACCTCAAGCGAGGTTTTGTCTAAATGCCTCGCGGCTTTTTCTAGGAAGTATCCGAATATAACTGTAGATATAAAATTCACCTCGGGAAGAAGCCAGGTCCTGGCTATGAACGAGGAAAAATATGATTTCCACTTTGCCGTAAAGGAAATGGTGCCCGCAGGCGAGACGTTCGAATATATAATATCGCATACCGACCATCTCTGCGTGGCTTACCCGAAGGGACATCCGCTGGCAAACGAGCCGCTTGACTTTTCAAAGCTCAAAAACGAGAGGTTTATAGCTGTTTCGGAGACGGACGGGCCGGCTCTGTATAATGAGATCCAAAAGGTCTGCAGGGCCCGCGGATATAAGCCGAACATAACCTGCAAATACGACCGCGCCGAGGCCGTTCTGCTATCGGTCGGCGCAGGGCTGGGGATATCCATTGTGCCTGAAGCTCTGAGCAAAGTGTTTTACTCGGAGAACGTAAGCTTCACGCGCATACCCGGGGACGACGCGCTTAGGACATACGTAATCGCCTGGCACAGGGATATGGCAAACCCGTCCTCGCGTTTATTCCTGTCCGTCGTAAAGGAAATCTTCGGGTAAAAACTAAAGGCAGTCCTCCCCAGTTGAAAGAAGGACTGCCCGTTTTATTCTTTTATCGGCACCCAAACCTCGAAAAACCCGGTCAGCACGCCGTTATCAAGGGCGCTGGCCAGCAGGTTGCCCTGAGCGCCGCCGCAGATCTCATATCCGTTTTCATCCGCGTAATCAACAATATATTTCAACAGCTTCGGGGAAAACGCGTTTTTGCCTCTGCTTGAAAAAACAGAGTAAATGCTGCGCTGAGACGGTATGTGAACCACCGGAGGCTCGGCAGGGACATTGAATTCTCTAACATACTCCATGTCAAGCGAAAAGCCCCACTGGTATTCCTCACTTTCGCAGCCTTTAAGCGAATTTTCGGGTATTTCGAAGCAGCGCGTCACAAAAGGCATATATTTGAGCCATCTCTGGGACAGCTTCTGGAGCTTGGGACTGTTGTCGTATATATAATTATATCTGTGTATATATCTTATTATCTCAGGGCTATGATCGATGCGGCACTTCCATAGGTTTGGGCGTATCCTTTTAAGGGCTTCCCGGTGCTGCTCGGAACGCCTTAAAAGAAGTTCGCACCGCCTTATGTTATCTTTAAGGACCTTTTCGTTTTCGGTAAAAATTGCCGATATCTCGCCGGTCGAGCTCTTGTTTATGATTTTCGCGACCTTGTCGATAGAGAAGCCGAAGTTTTTAAACCAGATACAGTCCATAAGGAAGTTTATATCCCAGGCCTCATAATACCGGTAATCGTTGTCCTTGTCCTTCACGGGGTGGACGATGCCCTTCTTTTCGTAATATCGGAGAAGGTCCGGAGATATGCCGAGTATCCTTGAAACATCTCCTATTTTATACTTCAAGATTTCACCCCCGATTATAGTTTCCGGCCTAAGCCTGCTTATTGCGTGCAATTTCCGGTATATGGCCATATGCCGCCCGCCGCGCCACGGCCAATTAATCTCCGCGCGCAGAATAAATCAGCGCAGATACACATCTGTGCTGATATTATATAAAAAATACGCTGATTATGCAATGATTGTTGGCTTTTTTAAATATAGAATATTGCGCATTTTCCTGAAAAATTATTGACAAAAAGCGCTTGACCTTGGAATTGTTCCAAGGTTTATTCTTATTACAGAGCTCATTTTCGTTTATCTTCAACAAAATGTCTGATTATCAAATATTATTATAAGGAGGACACCGATATGGCATATATGCCGCTTTCAGATTGCAAAATGTATCTTGACGACAGCAAAATGACAAAGATCTACGATCTCTCAATGCCCTGGGGCGTAGACACACCGCTCTGGCCTTTCCCGGGCCCCCGTCAGGACCTTATATTCCCCAGAGGCCAGTATCTCGGCCGCTTTCATAAGAGAACCATGACCTATACGGGCACTCTTCACGCCGGCACTCATATGGACGCTCCCAACCACGTGCTGCATGAGGAGGAGGTAGACCGCAAGAGAAACGGCTATACGCTTGCTGAGATACCGCTTTGCCGCTGCGTAGGCACCGGAGTCATCGTCGATATGAGGTATTTAAGAGATGAGTTCGAGGCCAAGTTCAACGCGGCCGGCGGCGACCCAAAGAAGTTCCCCGCCGATATCTGGCACATCATTACGCCGGATGAAGTCGAAGCCGCCTGCAAAAAGGACGGGCTTGAAATCCGCGAGAACGACTGGGTTGTAATCAACACAGGCTTCCACCATTACTGGAGAGTAAACAACGACAAGTATTACAACTACTATCCGGGACAGGGGCCGGAGCTTGCGCGGTATATGACCGAGGTTAAGCGCATTAAGGGAATAAGCGGAACCTGGGGAGCCACCGACGCGCCGCTTTGGCATCATCCTCTCAAGGAGCAGATGCCCTGGCTTGAGAACGACTACATAGCCGCCACGGGCGAATCTGCCGCTGTCAAATTCCCCGATTATGAGCCCTGCCACCGCATCTACATGCAGCACGGCTGCTGCACCGTCGAAAACGCCGGAGGCGACATCGACGAATGCACGGGCAGAAGGATGATAATAGCCGCGTTCCCGTTCCGCTGCGAAATGGCAGACGGAGGCTTCGTAAGGCTCGTCGCCTGGGAAGAAGGAAGCTTCTAAGCATGAAAAAGTTTGAGGACGTCAATAAAATAGCTGTTTTGGGCGCGGGGACGATGGGGCCGGGCATCGCGCAGTGTTTTGCGACAGGCGGCTACAACGTGGCCTTATGGACCCGTTCCGAAGCGACGAGGGAAAAAGCCAGGGTAACGCTGCATAAAAACCTTGAAACCTTCGCCGAGGAGGGCGTGATAGATCACAAAGACATCGAGGCGATTTTCGGCCGCGTTGAATTCCCGCTGACGGTGTCGCAGGCGGTGAAGAACGCCGAGCTTGTCATGGAGACGATCGTGGAAAACGCCGACGCGAAGAAGGAGCTTTACGCCGAGCTGGACGGGATGCTTCCGGAGGACACGATTATAGCCTCCAACACCTCGTTTCTCAATATATTTGAGATTATGCCCGAGAGAAGGCTGCCGTGCACTGTGATCGCGCACTGGTATTCCCCGCCTCAGCTCATCCCACTTGTTGAGGTCGTCAAAAACGAAAAGACCTATCCGGAATACGCCGATATTGCCTTGAAACTGCTTGAAAAATGCGGGAAAACGGCCGTCCCCATGAAGAAGTTTATACGCGGCTATATTGTCAACCGCATGCAGATGTGCATGAATCAGGAGCTTTTTTACCTGCTCGACAATGATTACTGCACGCCGGAGGATCTGGACAAGGCCGTCAAGGCCAGCATCATCCCGAGGGCCATGGTTCTCGGCCTGTGCCAGCGCGCCGACTTCGGCGGGCTTGACATGACCGCTAACAACTACAGGAACAAGAGCTATCAGCTTCCGCCCGAAAACCCGATGCCCAAGACCCTGGCCGAGCATGTTGAAAAGGGCGAGCTCGGATTTAAGACAGGCAAGGGCTTCTATGATTACTCGGGCAAGGATAAGCAGGAGATACTGCGCAAGCGCGACAAGCAGCTGTTTGAGGCGTTCAAGCTGGCCAAGAAACTGATGGAAGACCCGCTTGTCTGACAGAATTTTCAGAAAGGAAATGCTTTATGAAAATCGTAAGAGCTACGGATGTTTACCCCTATGAGGCGCCGGGACATTATGACGTGAGGACGCTCCGCATACATAATCCCGAAGATGTTAAGGACGGCCAGGTCACTATGGGCATATCCCATTTCCTGCCGGGCGGCGGCGCCGACTTTGCTGTTGCCAAGTTCGAAATGGTCTATTACATCATTTCCGGAGAGATGACAATAACGACGGATGACGGCGAATACGTGCTGGGCCCCGGGGATACGATCCACATAGCCGCCGGCGAAGGCAGAGGCAGCAAGAACAACACAAAGCAGCCCGCGACCATGCTTGTCATCATGATCAAAAAGTGAGGGAGAGCTTCTATGAAATTATTTGATTTGACAGGGAAGACGGCCGTCGTAATAGGCGGAGCGGGCGGACTTGGCCAGTCGATCGCTCAGGGCCTGGCCGAAGCGGGCGCGAAGGTACTTATATCCAGCCGCAAGGAGGAGTCCCTCAAGCGCGCGCAGCAGGAGATTAAGGCTGCCTGCGGCCTGGAGGTAGAGTACAGCGCGGCTGACGCAAGCGTTGAAGAACAGGTTATTAATCTTGTCGAGTCTGCCAAGTCTAAGCTCGGCGGAAAGGTGGATATACTTGTCAACGCCCAGGGCTTCAACAAGAAGATAGATGCTCTTGACTACGATATAGACATATTCCGCCAGATGCTTGAAGCCAACGTAACAAGCTTCCTCATAACGGCAAAGCATTTCGGCCGCCATTTCAAGGAGAACGGTTACGGAAAGATAATTAACCTCTCCTCCATACGCGGCAAGATTGCGACAAAAACCACGGGGAACGCCGGTTACTGCACAACAAAAGGCGCCGTCGACATGCTGACAAAGCAGCTGGCCTCCGAGTTCGGACCCCTGGGAATTACAGTCAACGCCATTGCCCCGAACATAACGGCGACCCCGATGATGGTCCCGGTCTTTGCGCTGCGCGCCAAGGAAGCCGGCGTGGACGTCGAGACCTATCTTAAGCAGCAGGGGGCGGGCAACCCGATGCGCAGGATGGGCATGCCTGAAGACATCGTGGGGACCGCGATATTTCTGGCTTCCCCGGCCTCCGATTTCATGACCGGCCAGATACTCTATCCCGACGGCGGCATCACGGCAGTCGGCTGAGTATTCGTAAAAAAAGTTCGCTGCACTCAGGCTTATTCTGAGTGCAGCTTCTTTTGTGTATAATGCGAGCCTGCAGAACCCGATGCCCTCATCGGGCCGCAGCCGCTCCGGCCGCCCGTCAGGATACCCGCAGTGTTTTTTTCATTGACGTAAAACTAAGCCTTAAATGTCGGCTCGCTTGTAACCTCGTCGCGCAGGCAGTAGCGTGTGATGCCAAGAATCTGCCTGGCGTCGTCGGCCGTGGCAATTTCACGGCCCGCCAGCTTGGAAAGCTCGACGGCGCGCTCCACCAGCTGGACGTTTGTGGCAATTACGCCCTTGGAATAGTAG
The DNA here is from genome assembly GCA_050944055.1 of Oscillospiraceae bacterium. Classification (GTDB taxonomy): domain Bacteria; phylum Bacillota; class Clostridia; order Oscillospirales; family Oscillospiraceae; genus JBMNQI01. Next base: position 24,910 of record JBMNQI010000023.1, read on the forward strand.
ATATTGTCCTCAAGACCGACGCGCAGTCCGTCGCAGCCGAGAGACAGACCAGCGAGCATCATCGGCATATGCGCCCTGCCGATACCGGATACGGACCAGGTGGCGCCTTCCGGCAGCCTATTGACAGCGAAGGCAAGGTAATCCGTGGTGCCGGGCATACAGCCGCCGACGCCCATAATGAACTGGATGTGGGGGGGCTTGGGAATATTGTGCTTGTTGACGTAGTACATAACACTGTCAAGATGGCCGGTATCGAATACTTCAAACTCCGGCTTGATATCGTATTTTACGATTTCCTGGGACAGGAGGTTCAGAAAACGGGGGCTGTTTTCAAAGATATAGCTGTTGGACCAGTTAATAGTGTTGGGGTCAAATGAGCACATCTCGGGCTTCAACGCGCTCAGATGCTGCAGGCGCTTGTAATCCTCATACTCGCCGCCGGATGTGGTGAGGTTGATGATAATATCAACACCGGCTTTTTTGCATGCCTCGCGGGTCTTCTCAACGGCTTGCGTGAACTTCTGCAGGCTCATGGATTTGTAGCCGATCTCCATAACTCCATTGACCATTTTATCCTCGCGTACATGGATATGGGCAACGGAAGCACCGGCCTTGGCACAGGCGACGATCTGCTCGGAGAGTTCCTCAGCAGTATAGGGGACGGTTGGGGCCTGAGATTTTTTTGTACCGGCACCGCAAAGGGCTACCTGAATGATTATTTTATTTGTCTTAGCCATGATTAATCTTCCTCCAGTAAACTATACGATTTCGATAATATCGGCTACGCCCATGCCGCCGGCTACGCAAAGCGTTGCAAGCCCGTACTTAAGTTTTCTGCGCCTCATTTCATATAACAGGGTTATAAGAATGCGCGAACCGGAGCTGCCGACCGGGTGGCCGAGAGCTATGGCACCGCCGTTTACGTTTACTATGGATTTATCGAGGCCGAGCTCGTTTATGCACGCCAGGGACTGGGCGGCGAATGCCTCGTTAAGCTCTATTAGCTCAATGTCGGAAAGAGTCAGGCCCGCCTTTTTGAGCACCTTTTTAGTGGCCGGCACAGGCCCGATGCCCATTATCCTCGGGTCCACTCCGGCTGCCGCGAAGCTGCGGATTACGGCAAGAGGCTTGAGGCCGAGCTCGTTCGCCTTCTTGTCCGACATGAGGAGCAGGGCGGAGGCCCCGTCGTTGCGGCCGCTGGAGTTGCCCGCCGTAACTGTGCCGCCCTCTTTGAAAGCGGGTTTGAGCTTAGAAAGCTTTTCCATCGAGGTTTCGCGCGGGTATTCGTCGACCTTGAACTCAATAGGATCCCCTTTCTTCTGGGGGACCATTACGGGGACTATCTCCTCCTCGAATTTTCCGGCTTTTATCGCCGCCGCTGCCCTGAGCTGGCTTTCAAGGGCGAACTCGTCCTGAGCCTCGCGCGAAATGCCGTAGCGCTCGGCGACGTTTTCCGCCGTCATTCCCATATTGAATATTCCGTAGATATCCTGAGGCTGCGAGCGGAACTGGCCCTCTGTCAGCGAGTCCACGAGAACTGTGTTGCCCGTGCCCAGGCCGTAGCGCGCGTTTCTGAGGTAGAATATCGCGTTTGTCATGCTTTCAGTCCCGCCGGCGAGGATCACGTCCGCATCCCCGCTTTTTATGGCGGCGACTCCGTCGTTTACGGCCTGAAGCCCCGACGCGCACTGGCGCATTATCGTATATGCGGGAACTTCCTCCGGGATGCCGCATTTGAGCGCGGCGATGCGCGCGATATTGGGGTTATCTGAACTCTGGCGGCAGTGTCCCAGTATCACGTCGTCAATTATTGAAGGGTCGATGCCGCTTCTTTTCAGTATGCCGTTTATTACCGCGCAGGCAAGATCTTCGGGCTGGCACGGCTTGAGCGTCCCGCCCATTGAGCCTACCGCTGTTCTGCAGGCTTCAACGATAACAACATCATTCATCTGTTTCTTCTCCATTCTTTGTTGTTTAACCGCCACAGCTTTATATTAACACTATAAACCTTGGAATTGTTCCAGAGTCAAGACCGAAAAAGCGTTGCCGGAATCCGTCAATCAGAGAGAGACGTTAAAAAACGGAGATTCGTATTAAGAAAAACGAAAATATTGAAAAAATGCCATTCCGGGCGAAGCCGGCATCTTTCCGTCAGGCGGTGAGAACCATGCGGCCTCGGAATGACATTTTAGTTTAATACCCGCGGGGGTGCTTCAGGTGCCACTTATACGCGGAGCCGATTATATCTACTATGCTTGTCCGCCTCGGCTCCCAGCCCAGGACGACGCCCGCCCTGCCGCCCGAAGCGACCAGCACCGCCGGATCTCCCGCGCGCCGCCCGACAATTCGCGTGTCAATATACCCTCCTGTGACCTGCTCGGCGGCCCTTATAATTTCGAGCACGGAGTAGCCGACGCCGCTTCCGAGATTGAATACGTCGGTTCTGCCGCCGGAGCTGAGATAGTCGAGCGCAAGCAGGTGAGCGTCAATAAGATCCTCGACATGCACATAGTCCCGTATGCAGGTTCCGTCCCTGGTGGGATAGTCGTTGCCGAAAACCTGTATCGTGCGGTTCTGAACGGCCGCCTGAAGCACACGGGGTATAAGATGTGTCTCCGGACGGTGATCTTCGCCAATTTCGCCGTCCTCCGGGGCGCCCGCGACATTGAAATAACGCAGCGCGACAGACCTTATTGAGAAGGCGTGGTCATACCAGCAGAGCATCTTTTCGATCATAAGCTTCGACTCGCCGTAAGGATTTGTCGGCTCAGCCGGGAAATCCTCAAGTATCGGCCATCGCTCGGGCTCGCCGTAGACGGCGGCCGACGAGGAGAATACGATTTTCTTCACCCTGGATTCGGCCATGGTCTCAAGCAGATTCATAGCGGACAGCACGTTATTGCGGAAATACTTCCCGGGATCCTCCATGCTTTCCCCCACCAGGGAAGAGCCGGCGAAGTGTATGACCGATTCAATATCCTCGTTTAAAAACATTTCCTGGATGGCTCGCCTGTCGGTAAGGTCGATATTATAAAAACGCCCCCAGCCGACGGCTTCGCGGTGGCCGGTTGACAGGTTGTCCACTACCACCGCATCAATCCCGCGTTTTTTCAGCGCGCGCAGACAGCAGCTTCCGATATAACCGGCACCGCCGGTGACCAGTACAGCCATGTATACACCTCCGCAAATTGCATGCCTAAATTGTAGCATACTGAGTAAAAAACCGCAATAATATACACTGTATGCATTGAATATTCAGTGTATATTCACGAATTTTGGGAATATACAGAAAATATATTGCATTATTATACATCAAGTGGTATAGTACGGTCATCAACAATTCAATTGCGGAGGCGGATATTGTGAAAAAAATTAAGAAAGCCGTTCTGGCTTATTCCGGCGGTCTGGATACATCAGTGATCATACCCTGGCTGAAAGAAAACTACGACGACTGCGAGGTAATCGCTGTTTCGGCGGATGTAGGGCAGGGCTCTGAGCTTGACGGGCTTGAGGAGAAGGCTATTAAGACGGGCGCTTCAAAGCTTTATGTTTTGGACTTGGTTGATGAGTTTGTCGACGAATACATAATCCCGACAATGCAGGCGGGAGCGAAATACGAAGGGAAGTATCTGCTCGGAACCTCATTTGCCCGCCCCATAATCGCAAAAAAGATTGTGGAGATAGCTCTTAAGGAGGGAGCCGACGCAATCGTGCACGGCTGCACGGGCAAGGGCAACGACCAGGTGCGTTTTGAACTCGCCATAAAGGCCTTCGCGCCGAATATGACAATCATAGCGCCGTGGAGGGAGTGGAGCATAAAGAGCCGCGACGAAGAAATAGACTATGCCGAGGCGCATAACGTCCCTCTGAAGATTAGCCGCGAGACAAATTACTCCAAGGACAAGAACCTCTGGCATTTAAGCCACGAGGGCCTGGACCTCGAGGACCCGGGGAAAGAACCGGATTACAACAAGCCCGGCTTTCTCGAAATGTCCGTTTCGCCGGAGATGGCGCCGGATAAGCCGACATATGTGGAGCTTAAATTCGAAAAGGGAAAACCCGTCGAGCTCAACGGGGAGAAGACGAGCGCCGCCGATATAATAAGGAAGCTCAACGAGGTGGGCGGCGCAAACGGCATCGGCATTATAGACCTTGTTGAAAACAGGCTGGTCGGCATGAAGTCCCGCGGCGTTTACGAGACCCCGGGCGGCACAATACTTTACCACGCGCACGAGGTGCTCGAGACGCTCTGCCTTGATAAGGAGACACAGCATATGAAGGCGAAGCTGGCCATCACATTCGCGGACCTAGTTTACAACGGCCAGTGGTATACGCCGCTGCGCGAAGCGCTTTCCGCATTTGTGGATAAAACGCAGGAAACAGTAAACGGAAGCGTAAAGCTGAAGCTCTATAAGGGCAATATCATAAACGCCGGCGTCTGGTCGCCCGATTCCCTCTATTCGGAGTCAATGGCGACATTCGGGGAAAGCGACTATAACCAGAAGGACGCAGAGGGCTTCATAAACCTTTTCGGCCTGCCTATTAAGGTAAAGGCCATACTGGAAGGGAAATAAGCGCCTGCCGGGGGCGCGGTGCCGCGGCGCCCCGGGCGGAAATAGTATTATCTAGAGGTGTTACCATGAAGCTTTGGGCAGGAAGATTCCAGAAAGAGACAAACGAGCTGGTGAACGATTTCAATTCTTCCATCAGCTTTGACGCCCGCCTGTACCGCGAGGATATTACGGGCAGCATAGCGCACGCAAGGATGCTCGGGGCGAAGAATATAATAGACCCGGGAGAGGCGGAAGCTATAATCGAGGGCCTCAAGGGGATTTTAGAGGACGTTGAGGCCGGAAGGATAGAATTCTCGGTTGAAAACGAGGATATCCACATGAATGTGGAGCGCATACTTACGGAGCGCATAGGCGATACGGGCAAACGCCTCCATACCGCCAGGAGCCGCAACGACCAGGTCGCGCTTGATTTCCGCATGTATATTAAGAAAGAGATAACCGTTATTCACGGTATGATAATCGACCTGCAGAAGGTGCTGGTTGAAAAGGCAAAGGCCAATCTCGACACAGTGATGCCGGGCTATACGCATTCGCAGCGCGCACAGCCGACGACTTTTGCCCACTATATGATGGCCTATGCCAACATGCTCCGACGCGACGCCCTCCGCCTTGAGGACTGCTACGAGCGCATGGACTATATGCCGCTCGGCTCGGGCGCTCTCGCGGGCACGACGTATGACATTGACCGTGAAATGGTAGCCCGGGAGCTCGGCTTTTCCCATATCACGGAGAACAGCTTAGACGGCGTATCCGACCGTGATTTTGCGATCGAGTTCTGCTCTGCGCTATCCATGCTGATGATGCATCTTTCACGATTCTCCGAGGAAATCATACTCTGGTGCTCCTGGGAGTACCGCTTTGCGGAGCTTGACGACGCATATTCCACAGGCTCTTCAATCATGCCGCAGAAAAAGAACCCGGACGTCGCCGAGCTTGTCCGCGGCAAAACAGGGCGTGTCTACGGCAGCCTCATGACGCTGCTGACCGTGATGAAGGGCCTGCCGCTGGCGTATAACAAGGATATGCAGGAAGACAAGGAGCCAGTTTTCGACGCGGTGGACACAGTCGAGCAGTGCCTGCCGGTGTTCACTCAGATGCTCGACACGCTGACGCTCCGCCCGGAGAACATGGCAAGGGCCGCCGCGGAGGGCTTCATAAACGCGACTGACTGTGCCGACTACCTTGTGAAGAAGGGCCTGCCTTTCCGCGACGCATATATGGTTGTTGGCCGCCTCGTCAATATGTGCATCAAGATGGAGGAGAACCTGGAAACCCTGACGCTCAAGGACTTCCGCTCTGTCTGCGA
>JBMNQI010000024.1:0-30634 GCA_050944055.1 Oscillospiraceae bacterium
GTGCTAGTTGCGCCAATCGTCGAGGAAGTCATTTTCCGCGGTCTTATTCTCTCGCGCCTGCGCCGCGCTATGCCGACGGCCGTTGCCGCTTTCATCAGTTCGGCATTATTCGCAATAGCCCACGGCGCATGGGTCTGGATGGCTTATGCGTTTGTCACCGCGATGGCGTTCTGCTTTATCAGCGTTAAATACCGCTCAATAGCAGTTTCTATTGCGGCGCATATGGTTTTTAACCTTTTTGGCGTAATAATGGGCAGTCTGGGCGAATTTGATTTGCCCGGGATGTTTTTTGCGCTCCTGCTTTTTGCCGGGCTTATATCCAGCGTGTTTATTCTTATCGCAATCGGCAGGAGGAAAACCTGTGCGGCAGAAGCTTCAGACGCCGGGGAAAGCGGCGGCGGGGAGCAGGAAGAATAAAACCACAGGCCGCCGCTTCACACTTAAGTTGACATAATGCGTAGACGCAGATAAACGGAGCGTTGATGCTCTTATGATACAGCAAAGAAGACCAGAAAACCTTCCTCAAAGTTCCTGGCCTCCTTTTTTGCTGTTTTGCGGCGCGCCCATCATGGCTTGGTCCGACTGGAAAATAAGACGAAGTTATACAGAAGGACGGCCAAAATAAATGTTACCTACAGCAGATCTAATGTGTCTTTCGTATATCTACTTCCTGGTTAATCGGGAAAGAAACCGAGAGAACCAAAGACACACACCAACATACACATGCTGAAAGTAGCGATGACAGTGGTCTTAAATATGGATGGATAGCACTCCTTCATGGTGCAGGCCGTCATCTCAGATTGCATAACAATACCGATATTGTTCGGCAGCGTATCAAGCACAGACGTAGACCACAGGGCAATAACACCGGCTGTCTGTACACTCATGCCGTTGAGAATAAATGAAGACAACGCAATAGAACCTACGATCACCATAGCTGCATGGCCGCTGCTTGCGCCGGTGAGCAGGATGGCAATAAGCATCAGGCCGAAGGTTGCGGGAATGGGAAGCTTTGCCATCAGGTCGCAAAGATAATCAAAGCTTGGCGTTTCGGACAGTACCATGCTGAAAACCATGCCGGCAACAATGACCAGAGGAACAACGAAAATGCCCTTGTTGAAATTTCCAATAACCGCGCCGAATCGCGTTTTAGCGCTGTCTTCTTTCTTGAAATAGGGAAAGAATAGAATGGCGGCGGCAACACAGCCATAGACCAAAGACAGCCAGGCAGATGCATTAAGGAAATTATACGTTATATAAACAAGGAACAGGGGAATAACTGAAATCAGCCAGTGCGGAGTTTTTTCTTCCGTATCGAAATCAGGTATAACCAGTGGCCCCGGGTCAAAACCCATGCCTTTTTCTTCATCCTTACGTATCATTACGTTTAACATGATTGTGCCAATAACAATGTAGATGAGCAGGAGAAGCCAGCGAGGCAAGAGGTTTGCGCTGTTGTCAAATTCAGTTACGACAGACTGGAATAGAATAGGGAACTGATGAGGAGCGCCGGGAATCAGCGTGCCTACCGTACTGGCAAAGACCAGCATGCAGTTTATGTATTTCCTCGGGAAGTTAGCGCCGGAGAAAATTGACAAAACCAGGGCGACCATAAGCGGCATGATCGCGAGGTTATCAAGGCCGGCAAGACCGATAATTACGCGGACCAGGATGAGCATGCCCATGGTGCCGATACGGCGGATAGTCCCGTTTTGGTTATGAGCAAACGGCTTCAGGATCAGCCGGCCGAGTGAAACCGTGGCGGAAGACGCCGAGTACAGCGTTGCTAGGATACCCCCAAAGACAAATATACCGGCCATATTGCCCATGATAATACCGGTGGAAGTCAGGCCGGCTTCCATTGACTCGGCGTATCCCAACTGATTGGTAAAAATCACGATTGCGGCAGCAACAAAGCTGGCGAGAACGACATTCAGGCCTTTGTAGGTTAGTATATTTACTGCGATTATTGCCGTAATAATGCCTGCAATACCTAATGTACTTGCCATTTTTCATTACTCCTTATTCATTTTTTAGACACGAAGTATTTGAAAAGCGAAAAGAATACAATTATTCCTTTATATGTTTTGAAGCGTTTTCGCCCGCCGCATATCCGGAATAAATCACATAGCTCATGCAGGAACCAAAATATCCATATGTAAATCCCATCCATCCGCTGGTACATACTCCGGCGGCATACAGGCCGGGAATAGGAGTCCTATCCTCGCGCAGAACCTCTTGGCGATGGTTGACAGGAATACCTCCGATGCAGGTGTCAACGCCCTGATAGCCGGTGAAAACATAGAAGGGCGGCTTTACAATCGGGCATAGATATTCAGGATCTTTTAAAAAGTCATTATCGTAGCCGCAGCGGCAATATTCGTTATATTCCTTGATTGTACTATGCACTGTTTCACGGCTTGCACCCATCCAGTCGGCGACCTCGTCAAGCGTATCGGCTATAAGCACGCGGCCTTTCTCCGCCTCGCTGTTGATGTCGTCCATAATAGTGTCGAGCCATGCCGTTGCATCGACATCGTCGTTTGTTTCCACAGGCTTTTCCGTACCGACAGTCGCTAAAATATCCTGGCTCTTTGTACGGCTTTCAATGTTTTCCACGTTATTTAAAATCTTTTTGTGCGTAACCATATCTTCCAGCAGAGCGGAGTCCATAATGGGATAACACTTTCTCCCGGGCTGCCGGTCGAGCGCTATGGCCACCATCCATCCCCAGTCATGCCAAGCTGTCAGGGATTCGTCCACAAAACGTTCGCCGTATTTGTTCAGGTAAACCAGATGAGGGCGTTTCATGATCAGGCCGACTTTCATGTTATTGGGATGATTATGCGGACCGATCATGGACGTTGATATTGAACCGACTCCGGCGCCTATTTCCTGCGCCATAAGGAAACCGTCGCCGGTATTGTGGGGGATTGCGGACATGATCTTCGTTTCTGAAAAATCCTTGCCGGGATAGAATCGTGCAACCAGCTCCTTATTTGCGGAGATGGAGCCTGTGGCAAGGATTACGCTCTTTGCAGAGATCGAAACCTCACGGTTTTCCTGCTGTGCTATTACGCCTGCAATATGTCCCTCATCATCGACAATAAGCCGCTTTGCTCTTGTTTTCAGCAACATTTCAACACCGGCTTTGGTCAAACCGTTAATCAAAGCCTTTACAATCTCATTACCGGTTTTCTGAAAGTTTGCCATGTGAAAAAGGCGTTTTGTTTTGTTGGCCTGGCCAAGAAATGGAACCACATTTTCAAAATGCACTCCCAAATCCTCCAGCCAGCGAATATTGTCTCCTGTTGCTGTAAACCATTTCCGGACAAGCATTGCATCACAGGACCAATTGGTCAAATTCATATGTTCTCTATAAAGCTCGTCTGCATTCTCACGTATGCCCATACGCTTTTGTACTGGACTATCAACTGACATGATCCCGCTGGGCAGCCTGGAACCACCGCCGAATACTTTTCCTTTTTCAATTACCAGTACTTTCTTTGCGCCGGATTCAAACGCGCGCATTGCCGCGCTTAAGCCGGAACCCCCGCTGCCAATAACGCATATGTCGACCTGATAATCGTATGACGGTATCTGCAATGCTCTCATATTAGCCCCAATCCTTTCATTTTATCTTCTGTTTCCATACGGCATGTCAGATTCCCAGAGCGGCATTTTTTCCGGCTAAACGCCCATACGTCAGAGCCATGGAATGGCTGATACCCGGAACAATTACCGGGTACTCCACACCGAAACGGTTGCCCTGGACATTCCCGGCAACGTAAAGCCCGGGAATGATCTTCCAGTTTTTATCATAGCAATGCGCCTCATGATCGCTCACCAGCCCGCTGCTGACATTGAACAGAGGGGCAGGCTGAAAACGGGTGGCATAGAACGGCGGTTTTTCAATGGGAAACATTCTTGAGGCCCGCTTGCCGAAATCCAGATCAACGCCTTTTCTTGCAAGTTCGTTGTACCGCTCTATGGACTTGAGCGCTGTTTCTTTTGGCAGGCCGGTCTTTTCTATAAGTTCCTCAAGCCTATCGGCCTGAATCGTCGTACCTTTGGTTAAAGCGGCATCCAGGTAGGCCTGGGATGCATAGCCCTGCCCGGGGTCGACCTTATCGCTGACGATGCCCTTTTCAATATCTTCGGAATTGATGAAATAGGCGGTGGAGCCGTGTGTCGCGGACATATAGGGGAGCTGCTCGCGCCAGCCGCCGTCAACAATCTGCCAGGAAGTGGCGCCCGGTATCGTGCATATCTTGTTGTCCAGTTTTTGCCCGTCGCAGTCTTCATTCATAAACCGTTCGCCGTTTATGTTAAGCTGCAGAAAGGCTGAAATGCCGAAGGGGCCGCCCATCTGATGTGTGCTGGCGGCATGAATGTTGTTTTCCATCATTGCGCCGATCCACATGCCCATTTTATGACCGTCTCCGGTGTTAGCGTAGTAATTATCCGCATCCACGCTGGTGAAGAACGTGGGATTCAGACGCGTCCATGGGCAATAGTAATACAGCATATCTAAATTACCGGAATAATCGCCCGTAGAAAGCACGACGCCATTCCTGGCCGCAGCTTTGATAATTTTTCCGTTGATATCTACCGCTACTACTCCCTGCACTTTTCCGCCGCCCTCGCGGAGCAGCTTTTTAACAGGCGTCTGATAGTATGCTCTGATTCTTCCGCTGGCTTCAGCTTTTTCCATATTGCTCTTCAAAACGGGATAATGGCTGGGCCGGAACCGGCAGGTCAGCTGGTAACAGCGGAAATACTCTTCTTCTTCGTTGTAGTGCTTCGGCAAAGGATATCGTTCCGGCAACAGAGCGCATTTTACGCCGTCCGGAATCGGTTCAAGAGTGTAATTCGAGATGTATAAATCGGGATGCGCCTCTATGTACCAGTCAAGGTCTTCTCCGCTGTGTTCGGCCCAGTATTTGAGAATCCGATGGTCGGCACGGTAATTGCTTGCACTCATTAAGTCGGCAACCACGCTGCTTATATTCTCCTTGCTGTCTCTGCCCCAACGAGCAGAAACGCGGCTTCCGATAGTGCCGAAATCTCCGGATCGGGCCTGAATCGTCTTACTTTTTTCAAACAGAATTACCGTAGCTCCTTCTTCCGCCGCGGCGCGTGCGGCGGCTACGCCGGCAATACCGGCGCCGCAGATAATTACGTCGGATTCTATTTCTTCATCAAAAAAATCAAATTCCGGCGGTACACCGAGCCATTCTTCTTCTGTCATTGCCGGAGCGTTATTTTTATAGTCTCTGCTGCTGAAGGGCCTTGCTTTTTTGTTTTGTTTAACGCCGAGGTCAATTTCGTTGTTCATATTTAGTCTCATTCCTTTCGCCGCGCTGCTCCGCGTCGCTGAACGTGGAGTATGACAGAATTGGCCTTGCGGATAGCGGGACGAGCCGTCCGCCATTTCAAGAACAAATAAGCGTTGACAATTCAGGTTTTGGTCATTGTATTTGCCGGGATTAAATTATGCTGGGCAAATGCATAACGATTGGTTACACTCCGCTTCTGAATACAGTCAGTTTTTTAACGATTATACCAACCAGCTTGCGGGAAAGTAAAATACTTATTATAGATTGCAGAATACTCAAATAATCGATATTAATCATAATGGCAAAACACTTGTTAATTGCACGGCAGGCGGAGGCTATGGTATTCTTAGCATGATAATAATACTGTTATGGGGGGGATTATATTCATGGAATTGCGACACTTAAGATATTTTATCGCCGTAGCTGATTCATTGAGCTTTAGCAGGGCGGCAAAGAGCCTGTATATTTCCCAATCGACCCTGAGCCATCAAATTGCGCAGTTGGAAAGAGAACTGGGGTTTAGTCTTTTTGACCGAACGGGCCGCTCCATCAAGCTGACGCCCAGAGGCTGCGCAATACTTGAAGCGTCAAAAGCCCTCCTGAGACAGGCTGATAAACTTGCTCAACTCGCCAGCAGCGATTTTTCAACGAGGAGAAAATCAAGAATAGTTATCGGGTATGATTATTTTGCGGTTGTTAATCCGTTAATTCACTATGCCATCACAGTAACCTGTATTACTATGCGAGCTAAAGGTTTTTCCATAGAGCTGTTTTTTAAACCTATCAATCTTAATACGCTCGCCACGGCACTGAGAAAAAACCGGATTGATATTGCTATTATTCTCCAGAATCATAAACCAATTAATCAATTAAACAATTATATATGTCTGAGCAGTGACGAAATGGTTTATGCGACCTTCAGCGAACAGGATATTCCGGATAATCACGATTCTTTGCGTTCAATTATTAAAAGCCGCCCGCTTTATTTCCCCGAGCATGAGGCCATAGGCTTAAACATGATCATCAAACTGATTTCAAATTTGAATTTGCAGCCGGAAATACAGTTCTTAGACAGCATTGATACGATTAATCTGCTTGTTTCATCAGGCAACGGCGCGATGATTATACCTTCGTTTGCCAGGAAAGCACATAATAAGGTCAGATATCTGCACTTTAATAGTACCGAAGCATTGTTGTATACTTATGCAGTGTGGAGCAAAAGCAATTCAAATGATCTGATTGCGCACTTTCTGAATGAACTTAGCGATGTTATAGACGCATATAAATTGAAAGATATATCGAGAGCGTGAACGGGCAAAGGGAAAGACTCTGGGCTTGAAGTGGTAAAGCTGATACGCAGTAGCAGAAAAATAGGACATAAAAAGAAAAAACCCTGTAGTCATTGAAACTACAAGGTTTTATAATGGTCCGAGTGACTGGACTTGAACCAGCGGCCTCCTGAACCCCATTCAGGCGCGATACCAAACTTCGCCACACCCGGTAACAGCCGTATTATAATAGCACAGTGCCGCGCAAAATGCAATAGTAAAAATCGCAAAAGTCTTATTTATCTCCTGAGAGCTATGCTTAAGACGTACGGCAAAGTATCAAATGTGCTTATCGGCTCAGGCCTCACGGCAGCGGGCATCAATGGCGCTGTGGGGGACGGGTCTTTTCAGCCTGCCTCAGGTAAAATGAATCTAGGCGGAGAAGACGCGCCGTCTGTGTCACCTGTAAATGATCTCATGGCGCTTCGGGCCGGTTGAGACAAGTTTTATCGGCACTTCTATGAGCCGCTCGATAAATTCGACATAGTCCCGGGCGGCTTTGGGCAGCTTAGAATACTCGGTGACGCCTCTAATATCGCACTTCCAGCCGGACAGGGTCTCATAGACGGGCTTTGCTTTGTTGAGCTTCATTGTAACGGGGAAGTCTTCCGTCACATTTCCGTCGACCTCATATCCGACGCATACCTTTACCTCATCGAGGTAGCCCAGCACGTCGATTGCGGTGAGCACGGCCTCTGTCGCGTGCTGAACACGGCAGCCGTAACGGGTCGCGACAGCGTCGAACCAGCCCATGCGGCGCGGCCGCCCCGTGGTTGCGCCGAATTCGCCCGCGTCGCCGCCGCGCATACGCAGCTCCTGAGCCTCGTCGCCGAATATCTCGCTTACAAAAGCCCCGGCTCCGACGGCGCTGGAGTACGCCTTGGTAACGGCGGTAATATTGGTGATATCATAGGGCGCTATGCACGCGCCGATAGAGCCGAAGCCGGCCAGCGTGTGGGACGAGGTCGTAAACGGGTATATGCCGAAATCGGGGTCTCTGAGCGCGCCGAGCTGCCCCTCGAGCAGTATCTTTTTACCTTCGCTTTTGGCCCCGCGGAGTATGCCGATCACGTCGCCGACATAGGGCTCGACTATGTCTCTGTAGGTTTTCAGCTCCTCCAGCAAAGCTTCAAAGTCAATTTCGGGCTTATGGTAGACATGTTTTAACAGGAGGTTCTTCACCTCGCATACAGCGGAAAGCCGCTCGCGAAGCCGCGCGTCGTCGAACAGCTCGTTTATCTGAATGCCTGTTTTGGCGTATTTGTCGGAATAAAACGGCGCTATGCCGGATTTTGTGGAGCCGAACTTGCGCTCGGACAGCCGCTCCTCCTCGTACGCGTCAAGCTGAACATGGTAGGGCATTACAACCTGAGCGCGGTCGGAGACGACCATATTGGGCTTCGGAACGCCGTTATCGGTGAGCGATTTCAGCTCGCGGCCAAACGCGGGTATATTCAGAGCCACGCCGTTTCCTATTATATTAGTAATATGGGGAAAAAAAACGCCTGACGGAAGCTGATGGAGGGCAAACTTCCCGTAGTTGTTGATTATGGTATGCCCCGCGTTGGCGCCCCCCTGAAACCTGATAACGACATCGGAGGTTTCCGCGAACATATCAGTGACTTTTCCTTTGCCCTCGTCGCCCCAATTGGCGCCTACGATTGCTCTTACCATGATTAATCTCCTTTTCTTGACAATGGCCGGGCCGGACTGAAGGTTCTCAGGCGGCCTGCGCGAACCTATTTCTCAATATACAGGTCCTTCAGCGGCAGGCGCGGACGCGGCTTTGGGTCTTCGTTCGGGTAGCCGACCGGCATAAGCGCGGTTATCACCATCGTGTCCGGCAGGTCCAGCAGCTTTGCCAGCTGCTTTGCTCTGATAAGCTGTATGATGACTGTGCCGAGGCCAAGCTCTACCGCCCTTAGCGCAATATTCTCCATTGCCAGAGCTACATTGAGCATTGCGTGCGAGCGGTATCCCATCAGCGCCTCGTGGCTGTCCTCCATCTTGAGCGCGGGATAAGTCTCAAGCGAATCGTGGGAGGAAGCCCCGCAGGCAATAAGCTCGCTCAGGCGTTCGCGGGTATTGACATGCGCGTATGAAGTAAGGTCGGCGCAGCAGACGAGCAGGACGGGCGCTTCCGATATATACTTCTGATCAAAGCTGGCGTCCTGAATTGCCTTTTTAAGCTCCGGATCGCGCACGACGATGAATCTCCAGGGCTGATGGTTCGTGCCCGAGGGAGCGAGCCTTGCCGCCTCGAGCAGCTCAAGAATATCCTCCTGGGACACAGGGTCGGGCTTATAGCTGCGTATGGCGCGCCGCGCGGCGATCGCTTCTTTGACTGTCATAAAACTGCCTCCTTAAACTCGCTTAAAGCTTATATGTCTATCCTGCCCTCAAGTGCGCGCAGAAGGGTTGCGCTGTCTGCAAACTCAAGGCGGCTGCCGATGGGGATGCCGTACGCCAGGCGTGTGACGCGTATTCCGAGGGGGCGCAGAAGGCGTGAAACATACATCGCCGTAGCCTCGCCCTCGGTATCCGGGTCGGTCGCCATAATGACCTCC
The DNA here is from genome assembly GCA_050944055.1 of Oscillospiraceae bacterium. Taxonomy (GTDB): domain Bacteria; phylum Bacillota; class Clostridia; order Oscillospirales; family Oscillospiraceae; genus JBMNQI01. Next base: position 9,235 of record JBMNQI010000024.1, read on the forward strand.
TCGACTCCGCCGCTTTTTACCCTGTCGAGCAGCTCGCGTATGCAGAGATCGTCCGGGCCGACGTGGTTCATCGGCGAAATAACCCCGTGCAGCACATGATAGCGCCCGAAGAACTCGCCCGAGCGCTCAATGGCGGCTACGTCCTTCGGTTCGGCGACGACGCAGATGACCGACGCGTCGCGCTTCGGGCTCTGGCAGACAGGGCAGGTATCCGAATCGGTGAGGTTCTGGCATATGGGGCAGCGCTTAACCGTGCGCTTTGCCTGGAGTATAGCGTCGGCAAATGCAGCGGCCTCCTCTTCGGGGAGGGAGAGTATATGAAACGCTAGCCTCTGAGCGGTTTTGCGCCCTATTCCGGGGAGACGGGCAAACTGCTCGGCGAGCTTTTCAAGCGCGTTTGGATAATATGAGGGCATAACTGCTGCCATTCCTTTCAAAATACGGGATATATGACGCTGCTGGCTCAAACCGGCCTTCGGAGAGCCTCGACAAATTTCGATATGTCCGGCGAGCCGAAAAAGGCGCTGCCGGCGACAAGCACGTTTGCGCCGGCTTTTTTTACAAGCTGCGCCGTCTCAGCGTTTATGCCGCCGTCGACCTCAAGCTCCGTGCCCGGAAAATCTGCGTCTATGGCGTCTCTGATCGCCCGTATCTTCGGAAGCATATCGGCCATGAAGCTCTGGCCCCCGAAGCCGGGCTCCACAGTCATGACGAGCACCAGGTCGCAAAGTGGCAGGAGCGGAAAAACCGAGTCCGCGGGCGTCCCGGGCTTTATAGACAGGCCCGGGCGGCAGCCGGACGATCTGATAAGGCGCAGGCTTTCCATTATATTTTCCTCCGTGTCGGCTTCAAGGTGCACGGTGATAATATCCGAGCCTGCCTTTTGAAAATCGGCTATATAACGTATCGGGCGGTCTATCATCAGATGCACGTCCAGCGTAAGCTCCGTAACGCGGCGCAGGGCCTTGACCACAGGCGCGCCTATGGTGATATTGGGGACGAAATTCCCGTCCATAACGTCTACGTGGATGTATTCGACTCCATGATAAGCGGCCTTTTTTATATCGCGTTCCAGATTGGCGAAGTCGGCGGATAAAATGGAGGGGGAAATTTTTATCATTTGTTCATCCTCCGGCGATATGTTGAACGGACGTCACCGAGGCGACTGTATGTTCATAAAATCTACTGAACGGTGGAAGCGGCCGGCGCCGCCGCTCCGTTCTTAATATAGGGGGCGGGGTTCAGGCTTCGCCCCCGCTGGGTTTTTATATAGGACAGCAAAGGCTCCGCGATTAACCGTTACATGAGGCTCCCGTCCGACATTACGAGCTTTACATCGTAGCCCTTATCCCGCATAGCCTGCATAATGGTTTCCTTGTGCGCGTGCCCGTCCGCCTCAAGCGTAACTCGCAGCTCGACGGCCTGCAGGCGGTTTATGCTGACGAACTGGTTATGCTCGAGCTTTATTATATTGCCGTGCTGTTCGGCAACAACGGAGGCGACTCTCAACAGCTCCCCGGGACGGTCCGGAAGCTGGACGGAGAAGGTGAAAACCCTTCCGCGCCTTATAAGCCCGTGCTGGACAAGCGAAGACATGGTAATAACGTCCATGTTGCCGCCCGACAGGATGGATACGACGTTTTTGTTTTTGCAGTCGATGCGGTTGAGGGCGGCGACGGAGAGAAGGCCGGCGTTCTCGACTATCATCTTATGCTTTTCCATAACGTCGAGAAAAGCGTCGACAAGCTCGTCGTCGTCTATTGTGATAATATCGTCTATATTATCGCGTATATACGGGAAAATAAGGTCTCCGGCGGTTTTCACGGCAACGCCGTCGGCTATGGTGTTGACATACGGCAGCGTGACGACGCCGCCGTTTTCAATTGCCGCGCGCATGCAGGCCGCGCCCGCGGGCTCAACGCCGATGACTTTTACGTTCGGATTGAGCAGCTTTGCAAGAGTCGAGACGCCCGCGGCGAGCCCCCCGCCTCCAATGGGAATAAGTATAATATCGACATCGGGCAGATCCTTGAAGATTTCGTATGCGATAGTGCCCTGGCCCGTGGCGACCTCAAGGTCGTTGAAGGGATGCACAAAAGTTAATCCTTCTTTTTCCGCCAGGTCCATCGCCACTACGCTGCATTCGTCGAAGGTATTCCCCTCCAGAATGACATTCGCGCCCAGGTCCTTTGTATTGTTGACCTTGACAAGAGGAGTTGTGGTGGGCATGACGATAGTCGACCTGCAGTTCCATTGCCGGGCCGCGTAAGCAACGCCCTGCGCATGGTTTCCCGCGGAAGCGGTAATAAGCCCCCGCGCGCGGGACACCTCGTCCATACGGGATATCTTGTAGCATGCGCCCCGGACCTTGTAGGCTCCCGTAACCTGAAGGTTTTCAGGCTTTAAGTAGATATTGCCCCCGGTCGCCGACGAAAAATAACTGCTGTAAACAAGGCGGGTTTCCAGCAAAATACTTGAGAGCACACCGCGAGCTTCTTTAAAATCCGCAAGGGTCATCATTGTATTATTTCTCCATTCAAAATAGTCACGCCATATTAGAATATAATAGTAAAAACAATCTGCATTGTCAATTTAATTTTAGTGTCCGCTCCCGAAGCTCTGATTTATTAACATTGACGCCAAAGATGATACAGAGTATAATAAATACAATTGATGTATAATTTTCCTGTGCCCGACAGGCAGAGATTTAGAAGCCTGCACTGCACAACATAAACTGAGGTGATGTCCTTGAAGGAGATAAGAGTCCGTTCGCCGATTCCCGTATTAGGAGCGGCGCTTGTATGGGTAGTCTGGGCCTTGTTTCTGCCGCTGCACAGGCTCTGGCAGATTCTCATAGTCGCGCTTATTTCCGCAGCCGCTTACTATCTGCTTCAAAGGCGCTTTCCGGGAAAAATTGAAATGGTCGAGGAGAAGGTCCGGAAAACGGGAGACGAGCTTGTCGACTCACTGCTGGCCGAGAAGAAGACCTATTTAGACGAGCTCCGCGCGCTCAACGACCGTATAAAGGACGAAAAGATCTCATCCCAGATAAACCGCATGGAAGCAGCGCTCGGAAAGATACTTGATTTTGTGGCGGAGGATACGAAAAAAGCGCCTCAGATACGCAGATTCATGAATTATTATCTCCCGACATCCTTAAAACTCCTTCGCTCATATGACCGCGCGGCCTCTCAGGGTGTTGAAGGGGAGAATATCAGGAATACTATGAGGAGCGTCGAGAACATAATGGAGACCGTATGCCTGGCGTTTGAGAGGCAGCTGGACAGTTTGTTTGCAGACGAAGCGCTGGACATTTCGACAGATATAGTAGTTTTGGAGGGAATGCTCTCCAAGGAGGGGCTTAAGTGAGGAATGCATCCTCAATTTTAAGGAGGAACAAAAATGGATGAAAACAAAATCCCCGAACTTACTTTGACGCCTGAAATCAGTCTTGAAAATATCCCGGCACTAGAGCAGAAGGAGGCGGCTCCGATAGAAAAGGGAGACATATCGCTTACTCCCGAGGAGCAGGCCGTAGTCGACAGCTTCGCGAAAAAAATAGATATTACGGATGCGAACCTGGTTTTGCAGTACGGAGCCGGGGCGCAGAAGAATATAGCGGATTTTTCGCAGTCCGCGCTGGAAAACGTGCGCACGAAGGACCTGGGCGAGGTAGGCAGCATGATAACCGGGCTTGTGACGGAGCTCCGGGGCTTCACGGATGACGAGAAGAAGGGCGGCCTTCTGGGATTTTTCACAAAGCAGAGAAACAAGATTGCGGCAATCAAAGCTAAGTATGATAAGGCGGAGGTCAACGTCGACCGCATCTGCCAGGAGCTTGAGAAGCATCAGGTCACGCTGCTTAAGGATATCGCAATCCTTGACAAGATGTATGAAATGAACCTCAACTATTTTAAGCAGCTGAACATGTATATCATGGCGGGCAGGAAGAAGCTGGACGAGGTAAAAAACGAGGTCATGCCCGCTTTGGAAGCCAAGGCGAAGCAGTCGGGCCTTCCCGAGGACGCGCAGGCGGTCAACGATATGCGCAATATGCTCAACCGCTTTGAAAAGAAGATACACGATCTGGAGCTGACTCGTGTCGTCTCAATCCAGATGGCGCCGCAGGTGCGCATGGTGCAAAACAGCGATAGCTTAATGGTCGAGAAGATACAGTCCACGCTTGTAAACACCATCCCTCTCTGGAAGAGCCAGATGGTGCTCGCTCTCGGCATGGCGAATTCCCGCGAAGCTCTTGAGTCGCAGCGGGCGGTTACGAATATGACTAATGAACTGCTTAGAAAGAACGCCGACGCCCTGAAGCTTGGAACGCTGGAAACCGCGAAGGAATCTGAACGCGGCATAGTCGATATCGAGACCCTCAAATATACAAACCAGCAGATTATAGACACGCTCAACGAGGTTCTGGCCATACAGCAGGAAGGAAGCGCAAAGCGCCGTGAGGCCGAGGCCGAACTCGGGCGTATTGAGGGCGAGCTTAAACAGAAGCTTCTTGAAATCAACACCGGAAAAGGTAACGTGCAATGAAATCCGAAATGCAGACGAAACAGCCCGTTGCGGCATGGGTCATACTTGTGGTTGCAGCAGTGCTTTGCATTATATTCGGAGGCGGGCGTTCGCTGAAAAACGAGAGAAGCAGGATTGAGGACGTATTTTATAACGGCGTCAAGGGCGACGGTATTTCAATAGCCGGCGATATGAATAAGCGGGCGACGGTTGCCGAGAAGCTCGCCTCGCTCGCTGACAACTACGGCGTTGCCACACAGGCGCTTGAGAGCGCGATAAAAAGCTGTAAAGAATCCGGCGGCCCTTCCGAGCTCGCCGAAGGCAACGCAGCGCTTGAAAAGGCAGTGTTCTCCGTCTACAACGCCCTAGCTAACGCCGATTTGACCAAAGCCGACCAAAAGAGCGCCCGCAGCCTGTACGACGAGTTCAATTCCCGCGGAAATACGATGAAAAACGACGGGTATAACGCGCTCGCCGAGAAGTTTAATACAAAGACCATCAGGGAGTTTCCGGCAGGTATTATTGCGAGAATCCGGAGGATTAAACCCCTGGCCCTTTTCAGATAATGTTTAAAACAGACGTAGGGGACGGCATAATGAAAAAAGCACTGTCGCTGTTATTTATTATATATCTGGTTTGCGCGCTTTGCGCCCCCGCGCTTGCGCTGGAAGTCGTCTCGCCGACGCCGGAAGGATATTACGCCGATTATGCGCACGTCCTGTCCGAAGAGACAAAGGAGATGATACTCTCAAAAGGAGCGGCGCTAGACCAGGCAAACGGGGCTCAGATAGTAGTAGTTACGTTAAACGAGGTTTCCGGAGACCTTGGGGATTATGCCTACCAGCTGTTTAACGAGTGGGGGATCGGCGATAAGGATAAAAACAACGGGTTATTAATACTTATTTCCGTCGGTGACGGCCACTATTGGGTGACTTTGGGCACGGGAGTTGAGGACCGTATCCCAACGGAGCAGTTAAGCGACCTGTTTTCCGACTATTTCGACGGTTTTTTTGACGAAGGGGATTACGACGAAGCCGTAGCGGCTATCTATCCCCGGCTGTGCGAGATTTTCACGGAGGCTTACGGTACTTCCGGCAGCTCCGGCAGCACAAATGATTTCGATTGGGACGGATACTACGACCCTTACCCGGGATATAACAGTTACAGCTACGGGTTTTCCTTCATCGGGGCGATTGTGCCGATAATCTTCATAGTACTATTAATCGTTATAATAATATCCATTATCGGCGGCCGCGGGGGACGCGGAGGAGGCGGGGGAGGAGGGCGCTCGTTTTTCTTCTTCGGCCTGCCGCTGTTCCGCGGATATTACCGCCCGCCAGGCATGTGGGGGCCTCCGCCTGCGCGCGGGCCCAGGCCGGGGAAGCCGCCCGGAGGCTTCGGCGGCTTTGGAGGCTTCGGCGGGGGCCGCTCCGGAGGCTTCGGCGGAGGCCACTCAGGCGGCTTCGGCGGCTTCGGAGGCGGCGGGAGCCGCGGCGGAGGATTCGGACGATAAAAAAACTCGGGGCGGTGCGTCTGCATCGCCCCGATATTGTGTGCTGCCTAACGCGGCCGATCATAAAAAATAGACTAGTCGCAACTGCGCTGCGCGGCGTAAATATGAGTATAGAAAAAGCCGTACCTGAAAGGGAGTTCGGCTTAGGGATTTTTGGAAGCCGTCGAATTGCATATTGTGAACGGTTTTAAGAAAGGACGCCGACGGTTGTTCAGCGGCGTCCTTTTGCTACTATTTTTTTAATGCCTATTGCAATAATACGGATAATTTCATATATTAGAGTTAGCTTCAAAATATTACCATTAATCCGGGAGACATTATGAAAAAGTATCAGCTTTTTAGAGAAAACATATTTACCGAAGCTATAATTAATGCGAGTTCGGCAAGAGTATGGAGTATAATAACGGACTTTGATCAATATGAGGCTTGGAGTATTCCGATTTTGATTTCGGGGAAATGCGTTAAAGGAACACGTTTGAAAATTCAGGCCAATGTCCCCGGAAGAAAACCCACAGTTTTTAATGGCCGTTTATTGGCCTGCCGCGAAATGGAAAAGCTCGAATGGAAAGGGTACACAATTGCGCCGTTTATCTTTACCGGTCTGCATAGTTTTGAGATAATCCCGTTAAATGACAATCAGGTTAAGTTTGTTAATAAGGAGTCCTTCTCAGGTTTAGCTATACCTTTCTTGAAAAAGAATCTCCTTAGAACTAAAATTAAAGACTTTCATAATGATACGAACCTTGCAATCAAGAGAATCTCTGAGCTCGTTAGCTAAGATTGGATTTGACCTGCTCCTTTTGCGAACCAAATTAACCAGCAGTTAAGACAAGTAAAACTGCTTGTGATTTCAATATAAAAATACGATCGGACTATTTAATAACGTAGTCCAGATCGTATTATACTTTTTTTACGGGTTATCAATTCCCTGAAAAGCGCTCGCCGAAAGGCCGGCTTTTTCTCAATACCAGTCTTTTTGCAGCTTATCCTTCCAGAGAGCGGCAAGCGCCTTGAGCTCTTCAGCGAACCTGAGTTTATCCCAGTCTTCGCTCTTTTCCAGGGTGTCGACAACTGAAAAACAGAAACCGCTTCCGTCGCCCCAGTCGTTTTGCAGCCTTGGTTCGACGCAGCTGCCTGTTGATTTTGAAAACATGAAACGGTTCTCCGCGCCTTTTATATCGGCGGCATATTTAAGCAAACATCTGCCGTTTTCCCTGTTTTCAAGAATATAGACCCCGCCCAAGTCTTTTTTTGACTTATATGCCGAAACCAGCGCCTTCTTTTTTGCCGTATCCATCAGTATCCCATCTCCTTAAGAAGATTTGACAGTACGGTAAGGCGTTCGCCCAATAGCTCGTCGTCCTTGGACAGCGCCGAGAGGAAGAGCTTGAGGTCTTCGTCAATATAAGGATTGTCGGCCGCAACCGCCAAGGTAACGGCGTCTCCCTGCAGTCCTATCCTGTCAATAACTGGGCTTTCTCTGTAATGCCCGTCGGGATATCTGTACGCTTCACGGCACCATGCTATCGACCTGACGGTGATAATGGCAAGATCAATAAGACGGTGTAGAGGCAGCTCCTCGCTCTGGCGCGACCACTTGCCGCCGGTGTGGCGCCATACCTTGGCGGATATGTCCACATTTCCTCTTTCGTTCCACTGAGCAAGTCCCAGAGACATGCCGCGCGCGTCCCCCGTACCGGCCTTCCGGCCGTCGATGTTTGTATAGTCCTCAACAACAAATACGGGCTTATGCTTAAGTGCGGTGGGAATTTTCATAATAGAAGCTCCAATCACTAAATTACTAATTTACTAAATTACTGAACAGTATAATATACCAAATTCGCCTGCCTGTCAATAGTAAAAGCCTCGAATGCAGCTCGAGGCTTTTTGCATATTTATTGAATAAGCCGCGCTATATCTCCGGGGGGAGGCGCGATAAAAACCATATTGTTTATATAAAGTAGCACACCGCCATATCAGGCGACAACGCATCGCTTTTTGCGTAATTGCCGCCTTATCCTCACACAATCGGCTGCTTTGCATAGACTGTAGTGAAGTAATTCCACGAAATCTTATATCATTTTGGGAGGTATTGCAATGCCTGAGAGGGTTTCGGCCAGCCAGGTAAACTCCGGCTGTATTAGGGAAGCCGTTACTATTGATACAAAAAAGGTCTATGACGCATGCCGGGATAAAGACTGCATAGAGGATCTCAGAGTTTATCTCACTGACCCGTCACAGGAGGCCGTCGAAAACGCGACGTCACTGAAGCCGAAAAGCGCCGAACTGCTTTACGCCTCTGTTGACGTTGAAAGCACAGCATACAGCAAAGGCTACTACACAGTATACATAAGGTACTACTACAGGATAACAGCGGACACTAATTCCTGCGGGAGGGGTACCCAAATTGAGGGTTATGCCACGTTCAAAAAGCGGGTAATGCTATATGGGGGCGAAGGCGGGACCAAGTCCTTCAGTTCATTTGACAACGATACCAAAATCGGCTGCGGAACTGCCAGCGTGCTGCCTGAGGCTGTGGTTGAAGCCCTTGATCCGATAATACTTGATATAAAGCTCGTCGAGAGGTGCCATTGCAAACCAGATTATGATAACGAGCTGTCCGATATTCCGGCGCAAGTGCTGGCTGCGTTTGACGATCTGCTGACCAGGGGAGATGGCGAAAAGCAGGTTTACGTTACATTAGGCCAGTTTTCAACCGTGCGCCTGCAGCGCTCAATCCAGCTTCTTATTCCCGTATATGACATCTCTCTGCCCGATAAGGAATGCGTCTGCACGCCCGACGAGCCCGCTGATCCCTGCGATATATTCCGTAATATTCAATTCCCAACCGAACAGTTTATCCCTCCCGACAGCGTGTCCGACACTGCCGAGGCAGATACGGATGAGGAAGAGAAATAAAAGCGCACACAGAAAGCCGGCCGCCGTCAGCAGACGGCGGCCGAACCTATAATCACCGATAATAAGAAACTCCGGACTCGAAAATGGGCTGATACTTGTCGCCGGGTATGTTTTTGGCCACAAAGCGCCCGCTGCGTTCAGTATGGCCCATCTTGCCAAGAACCCTCCCGTCCGGGCTAATAAGGCCCTCTATAGCCGCCATGGAGCCGTTCGGGTTTACTGAAATGTCCATCGACGGGTTACCGTATTCGTCGACATACTGCGTCGCGACCAGGCCGGAGGCGATAATGCGCCGCAGCTCGTCTGCAGGGGCAACAAAACGCCCCTCGCCGTGAGAAACGGGGATCGTATGGATATCGCCTAAACGGCAAGATGAAAGCCAAGGGGATGCAGTCGTACAGATACGTGTGCGCACATAGCGGCTCTGATGCCGGCCGATCTCATTAAATGTCAGAGTGGGACAGGCTTCGTCCATAGGCCTGATTTTGCCGTATGGCACAAGGCCCAGCTTAATCAGGGCCTGGAAGCCGTTGCAGATGCCGAGTATCAGGCCGTCGCGCTTATAGAGAAGCTCATGTATCGCGTCTGTAATGCGCGGGTCGCGCAGAAACGCGGCGATAAACTTACCCGACCCGTCCGGTTCGTCGCCGCCAGAAAAACCGCCCGGCAGTATCAGCATCTGTGATTCCCTGATAGCTTTTTCAAGTGCCAGCGCGCTTTCATCGAGAAGCGAGGGGCTGAGGTTATTAATCACCAGAACCTCGGCCTCGCCGCCTGCCCGCGACACTGCCTTGGCGGTGTCGTATTCGCAGTTGGTGCCCGGGAAAACCGGGATAACCGCTTTTGGCCTGGGTATGCGCCGCAGGGGCTTGAGCGTGCATTGCTTTGAGGATTCGATTATGTTTACGCTGCCCGAGGCGCCGGTCTTCATCGGGAACACTTCTGAAAGCGGCTCCTCCCAGACGGAAATCAGTTCATCAAGCGGATCGCAAACGCCGCCTATATCGATTGCTTCTTCGGCGGTTGTGTATCCAATTACGGGCGCGGTTTCAATAGGCTCAAGGCATTCAATAAGCACATAACCCGGCATAGGAGCGAAGAAATCCATATCGCAGGCGCTTTTAAAGCCTATCATATTGCCGACCGCCATGCTGAATACGCCCTCGGCCATTCCCCCCTCGGAAACGGCCCAGCCAGACAGCGCGTTATTCCCCGCTTTACGTATCAGATGCCAGTTTTCCCGGGAAATCAGGCAGACCGGGTGGCCGGCTCCCTTAAACTCGGGCGACAGAACCCTGCCGGCCTCACAGGGCGCTATTGCGAAGGAAATAAGCGTCGGCGGGACATCCATGTCCAGAAAGCTGCCGGACATCGAATCCTTGCCGCCTATAGCTGCTATATTCAGGCTTAACTGCGCGTCAAGCGCGCCGAGCAGACAGGCGAAGGGCTTGCCCCAGCGCTCCGGGTCATGGCGCAGGCGCTCAAAGTACTCCTGAAGCGACAGATAGGCAAGCGCGGTGTCGCAGCCGGCGGCGGCGAGCTTTGCAACTGATATGATAACTGAATCGCGCGCAGCCTCGAAAACGTTTTCCTCCGAGTAATACGGGTCGAACGCGAAGCTCATGACGGAACAGGTGGAGCTTTCGCCGTCCTGCGAGGGCAGCAGCGCCGCCATGACCTGCGTGGGCGTTTTCTGCGTCCGGCCGCCGAAGGGCATAAGGACGCTGCCCGCCCCTATCGAGCCGTCAAAACGCTCAGTCAGACCCTGCCGGGAGGAAAAGCGCAGGTCGGAGAGAAGCGAGCGCAGGGTTTTGTGGCCGCTGCCTTTATATTTTCCTAATTCGGGAACCTTGACGGACGCGCGTTTCACGGCGCCGTTTGAAGAGAGAAATTCACGCGACAGATCGGCCACTACGCGGCCTTCAAAACTCATAACCATGCGCTTCTCGGCAATGACCTCCGCCACCTTATAGGCTTCCAAATTCTCTTTTGTGGCAAGCTCTATGAACCTGTCCGCGTCCTTCGCGTCTACGACGACGGCCATACGCTCCTGTGATTCGCTTATGGCAATTTCGGTGGCGTTTAGCCCCTCGTACTTCTTGCGTACATTTGAGAGGTCAATACTAAGGCCGTCGGCCAGCTCGCCTATGGCGACGGAGACGCCGCCCGCCCCGAAGTCGTTGCAGCGCTTTATCATGTGCGTAACCTCAGGATTGCGGAAAAGGCGCTGTATCTTCCGCTCCTCCGGCGGGTTTCCTTTCTGCACCTCGGAGGCCATAGTGGTCAGCGACTCTAAATTATGCGTCTTGGAGGAGCCGGTCGCGCCGCCTATCCCGTCCCGCCCGGTGCGCCCGCCGAGCAGGATTACAACGTCCCCCGGTGCGGGCTTCTGCCTGACTACAAAATCAGCGGGCGCGGCGCCGACGACTGCGCCCACCTCCATACGCTTTGCTATATATCCCGGATGGTATATTTCATGGACAAGGCCCGTCGCAAGGCCTACCTGGTTGCCGTATGACGAATAGCCGGCCGCGGCCAGCGTCGTCAGCCTGCGCTGAGGCAGCTTGCCGGGCAGCGTGTCCGAAATAGGGACACGGGGATCGCCGGAGCCGGTGACACGCATCGCCTGGTACACATATGTACGCCCGGAGAGCGGGTCGCGTATGGCTCCTCCTATGCATGTGGCGGCTCCGCCGAACGGCTCTATTTCCGTCGGATGGTTGTGCGTCTCGTTTTTGAACATCAGCAGCCAGTCTTCAATCCTGCCGCCCGCTTCCGCGTCAACGTGTATGGAGCAGGCGTTAATCTCCTCCGATTCGTCCAGGTTTTTAAGCAAGCCGCGCTTTTTTAACAGCTTTTTGCCTATGGTTGCGATATCCATTAAAGTCTGGGGGCGCTTTTCAGCTCCCTCACCGTAAACCTCTCTTCTTGCCGAAATATAGCGGCCATAGGCGGCGGCTACGGCGTGGTCTTTTATTTCGAGGTTTTCAATGTGCGTCCCGAAGGTAGTGTGGCGGCAGTGGTCCGACCAATAGGTGTCCACAAGCCTCACCTCGGTCTCGGTCGGGTCGCGCTTTTCCATATCGCGGAAATAGCTCTGCATAAAGCGGAGGTCGTCAATGTCCATGGCCAGGCCGTATTCATCCAGAAAAGCGGAGAGCGCTTTTTCATCCATCGCGCAGAAGCCTTCTATCACGCGAACCGGCTCGGGCACCGGGTAATCCCTTATTAAAGTCTCGGGCTTCTCTGAAGAGGCCTCGCGGCATTCCACCGGATTAATAAGATATGAGCGTAAGTAGGACAGCTCTTTTTCGGTGATGCCAATAAAGACATAGAGTTTCGCGGCCGCCACCAACGGGCGCTCGCCGCAGGTTATCATCTGAATGCACTGCGCGCAGGAATCGGCCCGCTGGTCGAACTGGCCCGGCAGGGCCTCTACCGCGAGTGTGATTGAGCCGGCAGGGAGAGGGGGGAGGCTCTCATTATAGAGCTCGTCGACCTGGGGCTCGGCAAAGACAGCCGTGCAGGCGGCTTTATATGTCGCCTCGTCGATGCCCTCGACGTCATAGCGGTTAAAAATACGAAGCCCGTTTAAGCCCCGTATTCCGAGAAATTCACGAATATCGCGGGAAAGGGCTTTTGCCTCAACGTCAAAGCCGGGACGTTTTTCAGTGTAGCAGCGGTAGACCATGTCATCCTCCTTGGATCGTATCGAGAATCGCCGTGTTGGCCGGAGAGAAGAGCGACCAGTTTCCGAGCCCGTAAAACACATTGTCCTGAGCCGGAGTAAGGCCGCGAACCGTACCGCGGCGTGTGAAGACGGAATAATCTTTGAACAGTATCGGCGTGAACGGCGAGGACTTTAAAAAGAAGTCGAAAAACGAGGCGTCATATGCGCCGCCGGAAAGATACTGTTCGGCTTCATCGGACGAGTATTTGCCGTAATTCATTATGCCGTTGCGCCCCATCAGCTTATACAGGTTGAAATCCGGAGACAGAGTGACCTCGCCAAGATACATATCAAAATCTCCGGAAGATATCGCGTTTATGTAATCTTTCCAGCCAAGCTCGCGGAGATTTACTTTAATGCCGAAATCCTTATAGGCCTCGGCTATAATTCGCGCAGCCTCGATTCGGTAGGAATTCTCTGTGTTGACGACAAGATCTACGTTTAAATCGAACCAGCCGTAATATGTCTCTACATCCGGGATGCCGTTTTTCAGCAGATCTCCGAAATTGTATTCCTTAAGCACTTCCCCAAGCCTTTTAAGCGAATACTCGCCTTCCGCCGCTACCTCGCTGTCATAATAGGGAGAATCGGGATGGACCGGCAGGGTGGAGGCGACTGCGTGCCCTCCGTATACCTCGCTGACGATTCTTTCCCTGTCAATTCCGAGCCCGATGACGCGTCGCGAGCCTGCGATTGTGAATACGGGGCTTTTAAGATTATACGCGATATACAACATCGTCGTGGTATTATAGCTCCACACGTCATAATCGCCGGTAAAGCCGGGAGCCGTGGAGGATGTTATGTCGGCGGTGACAAGATCAACCTCGGACGTCCCGAAAGAAGCAATAAGCTCAGACGAGGAGGAATAGGAATTGAGATATATGCATTCGGAAGGGAGCTCGGCATCTCCATACCAGTAGGGGTTAGGCACAAGAGCCCTGCGGCCGCCAACCTCCGATATCATATAGGGACCGGCCCCGATTCCGCTGTCGCCGCTTTTGCAAACAGGTATATTGAGAATGGCGGGCAGACGCGGATTGCCGTTGAGCACCTCGATTACAAGCTCGTCTCCGGACTTGTAGACGGCGGTAACGGCCGAAAGGCGGGAGCTGAACCGGGAGCCGGAGCCGCGCGCCGTATTGACAGACCATATGACGTCTTCCACCGTAACCGGGCTTCCGTCGGAAAAATAGGCTTCGCGCAGTTTAAACCTGTAAAAACGGTCGTTGTCCATCGTAAAGCTTTCGCACAGGGCGTTGTGATACTCAAAATTCCCGTCCAGCGAGAAAAGCCCGTCATAGATAAGCGGCATCACAGTGCGGTTGGCCTCGCTCGAGCAGATAAAAGGGTCAAGCGAATCGTTTAAATCCAGCGGAAGCGCGAATTCCCCGTCTGTGACGCCGAGGTTAACAAGATCCGTAGCGGGAGACGGGGCTGTGCCGAGCGAATCCACCGGCAGAGCGATCTCGTCTCCGTCGCGGCAGCCTGAAAACACGCCGAGGCACATTGCCAGGGCGAGGACTGCCGATGTAAAGCTTTTAATTAATCGTCTCATATGATCCCTGTAAGACTATGTAGTTTAATTGCCGCCCGGCGGCGGAGCCCTGCGCCCTATATGACCAGAACCTGCTGTCATTACAGCGCGTGCATTCGCTGAGCAATTCTACGTGCCCGACGCCGGAGCGGCGCAGAAGGAATGCGTTAATCGACGGTATGTCGACGTGGTATTTGTCTCCAGCTTTTTCGATAAAAGCGCCGGCGTCGTCTTTAAGCAGCTCACGGACAGCTTCGGGCACGTCGTAATCCGTTTCAAAGCAGCATTTCCCAATAGCGGGGCCGACAGCCGCGACAATATCATATGGTTTGGAGCCGTAAACGCGCGACATTTCACGGACGGCTTTCCCCGCAATGTCTAGCGCTGTGCCGCGCCACCCGGCATGCACGGCCGCTATCGCTCTTTTTACAGGGTCGTGCAGGAAAATGGGCGTGCAGTCCGCCGTGCGTATGCAAAGCGCAAATTCGGGGCGGTCGGTCATAAGGCCGTCGGCCTCCGGGAAATAATCCCTTCCGTCAATTACGCGTATACAATCGCCGTGAACCTGGCGGGACGTGGCGACAATAATTCCGGCGGGCAGGGGCAAAGCGCCGTCCCGCATACCGAAACCATGCAGAAGCTTAATAGCGTTACATGTAATGTATGATCTATGGTACGTAAAAGACATAGGACTCACTTTCGTCAATCATTCTGAAAGCCTGTTTTATATGAATACTCCCGCTGACTTGCGTACACGTTGCCCGGACTTACGCGCCACCCGGCGCCATCCCGGAGGGGCGCTTTGGCCGAAAAACCCTGCTAGAGGTCCCTGCCGCAGCATTCCTTGTATTTCAGCCTTCTCGACCCGTCTTCCTTCATTTTTCCGCAGGGGCACGGATCGTTGCGGCCGATTTTCTGCGCTTTTTTGATGGGCTGGCGCTTCACCGTGCCGTCGCCGCCGCCCTCCGTAATATTCTTTGCGACCTTTTGACGCTTAACCTGTTCCTCGCTCCTGACACGGGCGACAAAAACGCGCCGTACAGTTTCCTCGCGTATTGCCGCAATCATTTCGTCGAACATGGCGAAGCCTTCACGCTTGTATTCGTTGACGGGATCCGTATTGGCGTATGCGCGCAGGCCGATGCCCCTGCGCAGCTCCTGCATCATGTCGATATGCTCCATCCAATACTCGTCTACGACACGCAGCATTATAACGCGTTCCAGCTCGCGCATCAGGGGCGAACCTAAGGCCTTTTCCTTGGCCGCATAAAAGGCGAAGGCTTTTTCCTTCAGAGTTTCAGCAAGCTCTTCGGCGGTCAGGCTTTCAAGCTCGCCGTCTGTGTAGGAAAGCGAGCCGGGAGGCAGGAATATCTGCTCGAAAGGACGCAGGACGTCCGCAAGCTGCTCTCGCGATTGAATGTGGCCGCCCTCGCCGAGCACGCTTTTTACGCCGCGCTCTATGACTTCCTCGGTCATGCCGTGAATATAGTTCTGAAGGTCTTCCCCATCCAGAACCTTTTTGCGCTGGCCGTAGATTATCTCGCGCTGCTTGTTCATAACGTCGTCGTATTCGAGGACGGTTTTTCTTGTCTGGAAGTTGCGGGACTCAACGCGCCCCTGGGCGGATTCAATCGCGTTTGACAGCACCTTCTGGTCTATCGGCGTATCCTCGTCTATACCGAGGGAATCCATCATCCCCAAAATGCGCTCGGAGCCGAAAAGACGCATGATATCGTCCGTCATAGCGAGATAGAAGCGCGACTCGCCGGGGTCTCCCTGACGGCCGGAACGGCCGCGAAGCTGGTTGTCTATACGCCGTGAATCATGCCGCTCGGTGCCGACGATAAACAGCCCGCCGGCTTTTTTTACCTCCTCCGCCTCGCTCTTGATCTCCTGCTTATATTTCTCGTACAGCTCGGTAAACACCCTGCGCGCGTTCAGGATTTCCTCGTCGTCGGTCTCGGCAAAGCCTGTGGCCTCCGCGAGAAGCTCGTCCGAAAAGCCCTGCTTTCGCATGTCGCTCTTGGCCATGTACTCGGGGTTGCCGCCCAGCATTATGTCGGTGCCGCGGCCGGCCATGTTCGTCGCTATTGTTACAGCGCCGAATTTCCCGGCCTGCGCCACTATTTCAGCTTCTTTTTCGTGATGCTTGGCGTTTAGCACGTTGTGCTTGATACCGGCCTTTGTCAGGAGCTTTGATATTGCCTCCGACTTTTCAATTGATATGGTACCGACAAGCACCGGCTGCCCGCGCCCGTGGCACTCCTCAATCTGGCGTATGATAGCGCGGAGCTTCCCGGCCTCCGTCTTATATACGGCGTCGGGGTAATCCTTTCTTATAAGCGGCTTATTCGTGGGTATCTCCACTATATCCAGCTTATATATCTCGCTGAATTCCTCGGCCTCCGTAAGCGCCGTGCCCGTCATGCCGGACAGCTTGCGGTAGAGGCGGAAATAGTTCTGGAAGGTTATTGTGGCCAGCGTCTTGGTTTCCCGGGCGACCTCGACGCCCTCCTTGGCCTCAATCGCCTGATGCAGCCCCTCCGAATAGCGGCGGCCGAACATCAGGCGGCCTGTAAACTCGTCGACGATAATGACCTCGCCGTCGCGCACAACGTAGTCAACGTCGCGCTTCATAAGGCCGCGGGCCCGTATGGCCTGATTAATATGGTGCGAAAGCGTCGAGTTCTCGACGTCGGAAAGGTTTTCAAGATTGAAATACTGCTCGGCCTTTTTGACGCCGCGGGAAGTAAGCGTGACTGTGCGGGCCTTTTCGTCGACGATATAGTCCGCGTCTATGTCCGTGTCCTCTTCCTGCTTTGAATCCGTGGAGGCTATGGTCAGCTTTTTAAGCCCTTTAGCGAAATCGTCCGCGAGCTTATAAAGCTGCGTCGATTCCTCGCCCTGACCCGATATGATAAGCGGCGTGCGGGCCTCGTCGATGAGGATGGAGTCCACCTCGTCCACGATGGCGAAAACATGCCCCCGCTGCACCATCTCATTCTTGTATATGGCCATATTGTCGCGCAGGTAATCAAAGCCCATCTCGTTGTTCGTGCCGTATGTGATGTCGGCGTTATAGGCCTCCCGTCGCTCGTCGTTCTTAAGCCCGTGAATAATGAGGCCGACCGAAAGGCCGAGGAAACGGTATACCTTGCCCATCCACTCGCTGTCGCGCTTGGCAAGATAATCGTTTACAGTGACTATATGAACTCCCTCGCCTGTAAGTGCGTTGAGATACGCGGGAAGCGTCGCGACAAGAGTCTTTCCTTCGCCTGTTTTCATCTCGGCGATACGCCCCTGGTGCAGGACTATGCCGCCTAAAAGCTGAACATAAAAATGACGCATTCCCAGAACCCGGGCGGAAGCCTCCCTCACAGTGGCGAAAGCCTCCGGCAGAAGTTCGTCGAGCGTCTCGCCGTTTTTATAACGCTGCCTGAATTCGTCGGTTTTAGCGCGCAGCTGCGCGTCCGTCAGCTTTTTATACTCCGGTTCCAGCGCTTCGATTTTATCGGCCAGAGGGGAGATTCTTTTAATCTCGCGCTGGCTTCGGGTTCCGAATACTTTTGTAATAAGTCCCATATCTTTTTGTCACCTCGCTGACTTTATAAGTATACCACATTATGTGTGAACAAATAAAGCATAAATTAAATGCCGAAGCTGAATCCAAAAATACCTGCATTATAACGGCGCATGGAGGGTACAGATCGCAGGTTCGGCCGAGATTATGAGAACGGTTTAAACAAGGAATAACGCCGCCCGTGACCATCGGGTCAAAGGCGGCGGCATTTGATTTATGGCGGGACTAAGCCATCGCTCTTATTTCTTCCGCCATTGAATCTGCAAGCTTCTCTATAGGCTCGCAAATAACGTCGGCTATTCGCCCCTCGTCCGCGGCCATGGCGATTTCCGGATCGTAAGCGATTTTTGCGAGCAGGGAAAGGCGCTCGTCGCCCAGCAGGCCGACCGAATCCCCTTCGCCCATGCTCATGTTTTCCACGACGCCCCGCACCGGCAGCATGAGCATTTTAACGAGCCTGATCGTCTTGCGTACAAGCCTCGCGCAAAGCGCGCCGGGCGTCGTAACGACTATCGTATGATCTATTGGCAATACCGTGTATACGTTAAGCGGGATGTCTCCGATGCCTGCGGGCATGTCTATAAGGACGCAGTCCATGTCTTTCCAGTGCGCGCCGGTCCAGAAATAAGCCGCGATATTGCCGAGCTCCTTTCCGCCCAGAAGGCAGGGCTCGTCGCTTTCTTCGGCGACAAGGCCCATCGAAGCGACATGGACTCCGCAGGAAAGCTCCAGCGGGGTTATAAACTGCCCGTCGTTCGGCATGATACCCTTCGCGCCAAAAAGTGCGGGTATCGTGGGGCCCGTGATATCGGCGTCTATTATACCTGTCCGCAGGCCGCGGCGGCTGAGGGCGCAGGCCAGAAGAGCGGTTATGGTCGAACGGCCGGTCCCGCCCTTGCCGGAGACAAGAGCCGCCGAATACTTTGAGATTTTGGGCGTTACCTGATGGCAGTCGGACCCACAGGAAGCGCAGTTGCCTGTGCAGCCCTCGATGTAATCGTTGAGCTTATCTATCTCCTCCTGTGAGAGATTCTCAAAATCGATGTTCTTAAAAATGTTTTCATCCATATACTGACTCCAATTGTTTTTTGTTATTCTACCACTATTATTTCCAAATTGAAAGAGATATATGGACGGGCAGGTCGAAAAGTGGTAAAATAATAATAATTTTGAAGTCTGAAGGCGATGCAATACGCGCTCAGATTTAGAGGTGAGCAAATGAAGAAAGCATTGATTCTGGCCTTTTGCCTGCTCTTTCTTGCATCGTGCGCGAAAGACGTGCCCGCGATTAATACGGAGAGCCCGGCTCCCACCGCCACCCCCGTTGTCAAGACGCCCGAGCCGACTGTCACGCCCGGCAAATTAGAGGGTGAAGTCGATATCGAGCGCAATACCAAGGGCGAGAATTTCTACGCGTCAGACGGGGCGAAAATACTCACGGTGACTATTTCCCTCCCGGAGGTAGTTGACGACGCTTATCCTGAGGCGGCGGCGATAATTAACAGCTATTATCAGTCACAGCAGGAAAAACACCTGCACTATGCCGAGACGGAACGATATGAATACGCGATATATTCATACACAAACAGCTCCTCCGCTGCAGAGTTCACGCCCTATACCAGCGAGCAGTATTTTACTGTCGAATTCAACGAAAGAGGCTATATCAGCTTCTGCCGGCGCCTTGTCGAGACGTCGGGCGAAAGCGTGGAGAGCTCGGTAATCTCCGAGACATTTGAAGTGTCCTCCGGGGGACTTGTCACGGGCAGCTATCTCTATACCTGCTCCGAGGAAGAATTCACGAAGCGCGTTACGGACGCGATAATCGAGCAGATAGACGGATTAAACGGCTCCGGGTTTTACCCCGACTACGAGCAGCTCGTCAGGTCTGCTTTTATACCCGACTGTTTCTATCTCACGCCGGACGGAATAGCGTATTACTTCCAGACCTACGAGCTGGCGGGAGAAGAAATGGGAAGCCCCGTCTTTATAATTCCGTACGAGGATGTCGAGGATATTTTCAGGCTATGGTAAGCTTTAAAAAAGGCGATATTTACAGGGTGCGCATGGAGGGCTATACCTCCGACGGCATGGGCATAGCGCGTATTGACTCGCTCGTTGTGTTTGTCCGAGGCGCGATTTCGGGCGAGCTGCTGGATATAAAGCTTGTAAAACTGCTCAAGAATATGGCGTACGCGATTATTGAGAAAATAATCGAGGCTTCGCCCGAGCGCAGGAAGCCCGCCTGCCCGGACTATAAGAAATGCGGCGGCTGCGACTTTATGCATATGAGCTATGAGGAAGAGCTTTGCGCGAAGAAGACGAGGGTCGACGAAGCGCTTTCGCGTATTGCTGGACTGGATTTAATAACCGACAGGATTACGGGCAGCAGCGACATTGAAAACTACCGCAATAAGGCGCAGTATTATATCGGCAGGGAAGAGGAAGGCGTGCGCTTCGGGTTTTACCGCGCCCGCAGCCACGACCTTATTCCCATAGAAACCTGCCTGATTCAGGACAGGCGCGCGGACCTCTGCGCCGCGGCTCTTTGCCGCTGGATGGAAAAGTACAATACTGATCCCTATGATGAGACAAAAGGAGAGGGCGCCGTGCGCTGCCTGCAGGTCAGAACCGGCGGAGCGGGCGCCCTTCCGTGTATAATATCCGCAAAAAAGAAGCTCAAACACGAAGCCGAGCTTGTCGAAATCATGCGCGGGATGTATTCCGATATATGCGGCGTCGTGCTCAATTATAACCCCAAACGAGGGAACACCATAATGGGGGATGAAAGCCGTGTGCTGTGGGGGCAGGGCTTTCTGATGGATACTCTCTGCGGCCGCAGATTCCGGATTTCTCCGGAGTCTTTTTATCAGGTTAACAGGGCGCAGGCGGAGAGGCTCTATAATAAGGCCGCCGAATACCTTGAGCTTCAGCCTGGGGAGAGCCTGCTCGACCTCTATTGCGGAGCGGGCACTGTGGGCCTGTGCATTATCGGCCCGGAAAACCGGCTTGTTGGAGTAGATATTGTGCCGCAGGCTATACGCGACGCGCATATTAACGCCGAGGAAAACGGCATATCCAACGCCGAATTCATCTGTGCCGACGCCGGCTCGGATACAGTATTAAACTTGCTCAAAAGCGGCCCGGAGGCGGTTGTCGTCGACCCGCCGCGAAAAGGTCTGTCCGCATCTACGGTCGAGATGCTTCGCAATAATCCGCCGAAGCGGCTCGTTTATATTTCATGCGACCCGGCGACTCTGGCGCGGGATATAAAGCTGCTATGTAAAGACGGACGCTTAACCGCCGTCAAAGCCGAAGCCTTCGACATGTTCCCCCGATGTGCGCACGTTGAGTGCGTGACATTGATGTCAAGGACAAAAGAGTGAGTGTGTGAAAAACCCTTATATATCAAGGCTTTTAGCACATATGGGTGTAAAACCCATTGAGTGAAAATCGTCAAAATATCGCTTCGGGGGAATAAGTCCATAAGAGCGGTTTTTGATAGTCAAGTGGTCAGGTTAGATGTCATAGCCCCGCGAGTGGTCGGGTTAGATGTCAGCGTTTGTGAGTGGTCAGGTTAGATGTTTTTTCGAGATTTTT
>JBMNQI010000025.1:0-30447 GCA_050944055.1 Oscillospiraceae bacterium
CCTTGGCGGCATCATCTGCGTATACGCGCCGCTGAAGATTGAAGGCGAGATGAAGAAAGGCGACGAGTTTAAAATGGGCTCGAAGATTCAGATAATAGAGGACGACTATTATACGCTCAAGGACGGCACCACGATCTACGGTTATAAGTTCAAGGTCGTAGACTAATATAGGAGGACAATGGCAATGAAAGGTTTAAGAGACGTTTACGTTATCGGCATAGGCCAGTCTAAGTTTTCAAAGCAGCCGCAGTATACCGCCATCGAGCTTGGTGCAATAGCCGCGGGCGCGGCTATCAAGGACGCCGGTATTGATCCCCGCGACCTCCAGGTCGCTTACGGCGCCCGTATAGAGCAGCAGTCGCAGACAGCCGAGGACGTGCTCAAGCGTTTCGGCGTGCAGCGCATAGAGATGCACAACGTCGAGAACGCCTGCTGCACGGGCTTCTCCGCAGTCCGCCAGCTCTGGAAGGATATTGCCTACGGCATATATGACATCGGCATCGCAATAGGCACCGAGTCCCTCAGCAACTCACCCCTCGCAGGCGGCCAGGTGCCGACAGCGAAGGGCGCTTTCCTCGACCTCATCGGCTGCACCGCTTCCACCGCCACCGGCATGCAGGCCCACGCACTTATGGAAAGGCGCGGCGCTACCATGGAGGATCTTGCTTATTCGGCGTGGAAAAACCATCGCCACGCGGTTTTCAACCCCTATGCGCATTACCGCAAGGAGATGAGCATTGAGGATATAGTCAATTCCGAAATGATAACAAGCCCCATCACAAAGCTTATGATGTGCCCCATGTCCGACGGCGCCGCTTCCGTAATTATGTGCACAAAGGAAGAGGCCCTGAAATACACTACAAAGCTTGTAAAGATGGACTGCGCTGAGGTTATTACGGGCATCTACGCTACATACAATGACGATCCCTGCCTCAACCCCATGCTCATGGAGCTCAGCAGCCGCTGCTATAATCTCGCGGGTTACGGCCCCGACGACCTGAGCCTTGTCGAGCTGCATGACGCTTTCTCACCCGAAGAGCTTTCGGTTTATGAGTCTATGGGCTTCTGCGCCATAGGCGATACCGTAAAGCTGCTGCGCGAAAGGGCCACGGAGATGGGCGGCCGCCTGCCCGTCAACCTCTCGGGCGGGCTATTATCCCTCGGGCATCCTCTCGGGGCTTCCGGCTGCCGTGTCGTCGTCGACATAACAAGGCAGCTGCGCGGCGAGGCCGCTCCCGAGATTCAGGTCAAGAACCCCAAGTGCGGACTTGCGCAGATGATCGGCGGCCAGCTGGCCGGCCGCAACGGCGCCGAAGTCGCAACCATCGCGCTTCTTTCCGTGTAAGCTTAATGAACTAATATAAGGAGCTGCGCAAGATTATCATTTTGCGGCAGCTCCTTTTGGTCTTTGTATCTTTTTTATCAACACATCTTAGAAAAAATCTTGTATTGATAGAATAACAGCCAATGGGTGCAAATTGAAGGTCGTGGGTGCAAATCGACACATATGGGTGCAAAGCAGCCCTTTACTCTTTGGCTGAAAGTTCAAAGAGAGATTATACGGAAATTTTCACTTTCAACAATTTAATCCTTTTACCATAGCTCTTTCATTTAATACCTCATATCCGAGACGGCAAACTGTATAACGCATTATCCCGCCCGCTGTTTTCAATAATCATCCAATAATAAGCAGCGCCTGATAATGGAATAATAAGCCGCGGGATGTGATTTTTTGAAAAAAAGAATAATGAGAACCGCAACAGCGGTAATGACGGTAATCGCGCTTTCCTCATTTGCCCGCGCGGCGGATGCTTACGGGGCGGCGGCCGTAAACGAAAACCAGACTTACACGCTGGAGCAGATGCTGACTTACGCAATACAGGAAGAATACCTCTCTTACGCCAGGAACATGGCGGCGGCCGCGAAGTTTGACGAGGTCAGGCCTTTTTCAAAAATCGCCGAGGACGCGAAAATGCACATCATACTGCTCAAAGCCCTGGCGGAAAAATTCGGCGTACCAGTGCCTCTGGATGAATCATCCGGTTTCGTCTCGGCGCCCGAAACTTTGGAGGACGCACTTAAGGCCGGGTCGGAGGCTGAAAAGCTCACCAGGCGCATGTATGAGATTTTTCTTGGCCACGATCTACCGGGAGACGCAAAGCTCGTCTTTACCGCGATGAGAAACGCGTCAGGCAACCATTTAAAAGCCTTCGAAAAAAGTATGTTGAGGGCCGGGCGCTCAGCGCCCCGCGTTCCCCCTTCCAGGCCTCAGGAGACACGCGTTCAGCCTGAAACGTAAGGGCCTGGTCAATCATAGCGGCTTCAGTCTTCCCGAATGTACCTCCGCCAGTTATTTGCATGCGTAAAGGCCAAAACAGTTCAGGGCGCGCCCCATGCGGGGCGCACCCTGAACTTGTTATTTACTTATCCGATAAACATCTGTGTCCAGTAGTTGCCGCTGGATACATAGCCTACGCCGATCTGAGTAAATGAGGAATTGAGTATATTCGCCCTGTGGCCGCTGGAATTCATCCATCCGTTTACGACGGCCTGGGGTGTCGCGTAGCCGTAGGCGATATTCTCGCCGGCCGTCCTGTAGCTGATGCCGAAGTTTTTAATCATTGTAAACGGCGAGCCGTATGTAGGACTGGTGTGTGAGAAATACTTCCTGTCGTGCATGTCCTGGGACTTATAGCGGGCCACTCTCGACAGCTCCCAGTTTTCGGTCAGCGGCTTAAGCCCGTATTTGGCACGCTCTGCGTTAACAAGTCTTACGACCTCAGCCTCGTAGGCGCGCACCGACGTGCTGACGCCCGGAATATTGATGACCTGACCCGGATAAATAAGGTCGGGATTCTTCAGCTGCGGGTTAGCGCTTATAAGCTCGCTGCAGCCCACCTGGTTTTTCGAGGCGATCTTCCACAGCGTGTCGCCTGACACTACCGTATATGTAGACGCCGCAAATGCGGGGGCGAACGTTGATAAGCACAGGATCAGCGCCAGAAGCGCGATTAACTTCTTTTTCAATGGTTTAACCTCCTGTCAGTTGATAACTGAATTATAACGGAGGCTATTTTGTAATGCAAATGTAATTAGTGGTAACAATTTGTTACCACTTGGACGCCCTTCGCGGCCGGCTCTGCCGCCCGCCTGTGATGCTAATATTCCCCGGCCCTCTCCCTGCTCAAATTAGCGTAGATCCTCTCTAAAAAAACCTCCAGCAGGTCTATTTCCTCTTCGCTGAAGCCTGCAAACGCCGCTTTGTTAAGCTCTTTTACCGATTTGAGGCTGTTTATGCGGGCCTGCATGCCGCTCCGGCTCAGTGACACCGTTTTTGAGCGGCCGTCCTCCTCGTTTGAGCTTTTTTTGATGTATCCCCTTGCCTCGAGCCTTTTAAGGCAGTTTGAGACCGCCACCGTGGAGACCCCCAGGGCGTCTGCTATCTCCCTTTGCGAGGAGCATTGGCTTGCACCGAGAAATTGCAGTATGTGGTGCTGGGCCTGGAAGATTCCGGCCTCGCTCATGCTCTTCTCGGCCGCCTTTTTGAACTGGTTCCTGATTATGTTTATGTATCTTATAATCTTTTCTTCTTTCATAATGCCTCCCCAATCCCTCAATTGCGGCAGACAGCTTCATTGGAATACAAATATGCTTCAAAATGCAAACCAATAACTTGTTAAGTATTGTATTGCAGCTGGATATTATTGTCAATACCAATTTTATTATTTTCAGGAATTATCTGGTACTCATCTCTTAAGCTAACATTTCAAAGTAATTTCCTATTGGACTTGCGCTGAGAATTGCATTATATGGTGCCGGAGCCGGAAGATTCAGGCCTCGCGCATGCTCTTCTCGGCCTCTTTTTTTAAACTGGTTCTTCAGAATTCCGGCTTAGTAAATATAATTTGATGATACAGCGCAGGGCGCCTTGAAATTTTCAGGAATCTGCAAATATTAGACATTTAATTCGAACGGGTTATATGCTAAGCTGTTCATAGTTGCCAATTATGATGCGCATATGAAATCGAATTCCAGGCAGACGGCGGGAAAAGCCGGATACGATGCTATTTCCAAGCAGAAAAACTTTAGCCGCTTATGCATTTTTTCACATCCTGGACCCGACAGAGGAAATCATTCCGGCGCATCGCAGACATTAAATAAAGCATAGAAAGGAGTTTTTCTATGAGCGCAAAAGAATTTACCACGGAACAGCTTGCCGACAGGTGGATGGACCAGCGCGAAATTCAGAACATGATGGCGAAGTTTGTTTACTGCAAGTTGTTTGCCGAACACAATCAGCTTGTAGACAGGTTTTTCGCCTCGGAAGACGACATCACGCTCGGCGTAAATGAAGGTTATTATGTAGGAAGGGAGGCCATCAAAGCTTACTATCGGGCGATCTGGAACAACGCGGAGCAGCGCGCCGCCCTAATGAAAGAGCTTTTCCCGAAATTTCTGGGCAAGTACAGCGACGAGGAGCTGCACGGCGTGGGGTCTGTGAACGTGGATGCTCTGACGACCTGCGTAATCGAGTTGTCCGGAGACGGCAAGACTGCCAAAGGCCTTTGGTACGTCCTGGGACAGGACAACGACATCTATGAATACGGGCCCTATTCCATGGTAACGCACGGATATATGGCGGCCGACTTCATACGCGAGGGCGACGATTGGAAGATTTGGCATCTTCAAGATGTAGAAGACATCAAATGTCCCACAGGCACCGACTGGTCGACCGATCCCGGAATGCCCGAAATCCTGCCCCAGTTCAGCCGGCTGGCAAACCTGAGTCTTCCCGAACCTACGGTAAAACAGGTCATTCGCGAACACTACAGCTCGACAAGAGAGTTCACTCCGCTGGCAAAGGTACCCGAGCCTTATTATACTTTTGCCGATACGTTCAGCTACGGCATTTAGGAAGGAGGCTGTATGCAATGGGAGAATATAACTATTTCAAACGTCCGGTTTATGACGACGACACTCAGATAAGGCGCTCCTGGGATATTGAGGATATCAAAAAGGTTGCGCATAAGAATGCCTTCTTTGAAATGAACGGCGAGCGCGCCCGGGCACTTGAGGAATGCTGGGTAAGCGAAACGGAGAACAAGGCCACCGCCTCATACGGCCGGAACTGGGGCTATTATATAGGCATGGACGAAATAAAGCGCGGCTATGTTGACAATGCGCCACCTGACTGTCCGGGCAGAACCCTGGCCCACCCAATGTCCACATGGGCTATTGAGCTTGCCGAGGACGGGAAAACGGCCAAAGGGCTTTGGTATTCGATGGCCCAGGAAACCTACGGCCCCGGTGAAGCCTACTGGTTCGGTGAAAAAATCGGAATCGACTTTATACGCGAGGCCGACGGCTGGAAAATATGGCATTTGTTCAGCGGGATAGATTTTTTCTGCCGCGTCGGGGAAAGCATCGAAAAGCAGCCTTGCGACATAGACGTCAGCGACGATAATCCGCTTGAGCATCCCGCCAAAAAGTGGTTCGGCACGCCTACCCTGCCTATGCTGGCTTACGACACAAGGCTCAACTGGAGCCATTATCCGCCTCTGCCTACGCCGCATAAGAGCTTTGCGGAGACGATAAGCTGCGGGCCCGAGGGCAATCCCAATTATAGAGGACAGGAGGGCTGAATATGAAAAGGAACCTGACTACTTCCCAGAAGATACATTTCGCGAGGTCCGCAAATGAAATAGAATCGGAATTCGCGCTTCACTGCTATTATCATTCCACCGAGGTCCGCCCCGATTCCCCCTACTCCTCCGTCAAGTGGTCAAAACGTCACGACGAGATATCCTCGTCGCACTGCTTCGGCGGACTGATAGGCTGGGAACACGCGGTTATGGGCTGGTCCAAGGGCATGGAAATCATGGGTCATGAGCAGTGCGCGGAAATAATCAAGCGCTATCCCGAGCTTGCGCCTTATGCGGAAACACCCGACTATTACTTCATCGGCGGCGGCTGCGTCATGCACACGCTGGCCTCCTCCTGCATAGAGGTTGCCGAGGACGGGCTGAGCGCAAAAGCCTCTTTCTACACACCCGGAGTTTTGTGGGGGAACATTACCCCCACAGGCTATAAACGCGGATGGTGGATGTGGGAGCGGTACGGCCAGGACTGGGTATTTGAGGATAACGAATGGCGCGTGCTCCACAATCAGGTAATGTTAGATTTTGATACAGATATGGACTGCGATAACAAAGGACGCGACACCTGGATAAAAATGAACGAATCCGGCTGGATCTGGAGCGGCATGATGCCCGGGCCTCCCGTGGAAAAAGACATACCCGGCCCCGCCAACATGGACTATTGGCCTGTGCAGATAGTGCAGCGCCAGCTCCTCAATCCGGAGCCCTATTCAAGGCTTGAAGACACCGAGCCCTACCTGCCGAAACCCGGCGACGGCGTCGGGCACTATCGAGTAGACGATTTGCCGGATAACGGTTACCCGGGCAGGGACAATCTGCTGGTGTAAACGAAGTAAGCTAAAATCTGTTATAAAAGGAACGGCATTATGTTTAAACTGAAATATCCTCATTTGTTCGAGCCTGTACGAATAGGCCCCCTCCTCATGAGAAACCGCATTATGTCCTCGCCCGCCTCCCAGGCGGAGATTGACAACATGGGCTTTCTCACAGACAGGAATATATCGTTCTATAAACGCCGCGCGCAGGGCGGCGCGGGCATAGTTACCGTGGGCGACTGTATCGTGCACGAAACCGGTATAGACCACCCGAAACAGGTGAAGATGTGGGAGGGCGGCGGCCAGCTCGTCCTTCCCTCCCTCACTCAGGCGGCCTACGCTATAAAGCAGCACGGCGCCATCGCGAATATTCAGCTTTCCCACGGCGGCGAGCTGTGCGAACCGGCTTTCGTCCCCGGCGGAAAGGTCTATGGGCCGCGGCATTTTATAGACGGCTTCGGAGACGAGATTTTCGAGATGGATATCGACATGATCCATGAGATAACCGAAGCCTTCGGCGACGCCGCGGCGACGGCTAAATATGCCGGCTTCGATATGTGCCAGTTACACGCGGGGCATCACTGGCTCTTAGGCCAGTTCCTCTCGCGCACAAGCAACCAGCGCGGCGACGAATACGGAGGTTCCCTGGAAAACCGCGCGCGCTTCCTCCTGGAGGTCATAGCTAACGTCAGAGAGAAATGCGGCGCGCTATTCCCGATAGAGGTGCGTATCAGTGCCACGGAATTCCCCGAGCTCACACCGGACGCTCCCAACGGCATAACCATCGAGGAGGCCTGCGCTCTTGCCGAGCTTTTAGACGGAAAGGTGGAAATAATACACTGTTCCGTGGGCAACGCCTACTATAGAGAGCTTTCCCGCAAAGGGCATCCTTCCATGTTCGAGCCGCACGGGGCAAACGTCAAATACGCAGCTGAAATCAAGAAGCATGTCGCGAAGTCCCTCGTAGCCTGCGTGGGCGGCCTGAGCATACCCGATGAGATGGAGGAGATTATTGCGTCCGGCAAGGCCGATATCTGCGCCATAGGGCGCGCGCTGATCGCCGACCCGGATATTCCAAGAAAAGCAAGAGCGGGACGCGACGACGATATTCGCCCCTGCCTGCGCTGCTCGGTCTGCCTTGCGAGCATGACGGATCAGCACATCCTCAAATGCACAGTTAACCCTATAATGGGCAGGGAGCTTGAAAACCAGTTCGCATTCCCGGCCGCAGAGCCAAAGCGCGTGTTGATAGCCGGCGGCGGCCCAGCCGGTATGCAGTGCGCTCTCACGGCGGTCTCCCGCGGCCACGAGGTCACGTTATGCGAGAAAGGGCCTGCGCTGGGAGGCATGCTCAACAAGGCGACACACGAGAGTTTCAAGAACGACCTCGAGCGGTACAGGCAGTACCTTATCCGCCAGGTTCAAAAATCCGGAATAAAAGTTCTTCTGAACACCGATGTGACGGCGGAGTATGTAAACGCCATGGAGCCGGATGTTTTGGTGATCGCTGTCGGTGCTTCGCCCGTTGTGCTGCCTCTGCCCGGAATGGATGGGGGCAACGTCCTTATGGCCACCGAGATGTACGACAACGGGGAGCCGGAGATTGGCAAACGCGTCGCCGTCATGGGCGGAGGGCTGGTCGGCTGTGAAATTGCCGTGGGCCTCCATTCGCGCGGCCACGAGGTCCATATTATCGAGATGCAGGACGATTATGCGCCCGAGTGCAACCACTATCATAAGATCGCGCTTACAGCCGAGCTTGAAAAGGGCGTGCACCTGCACCTTGGGGTGCGCTGCGCCGAGATAACTCCCAAAGGTGTCCGCGGCAACGACGTGAAAACAGGCGAAGACGTTTTTGTTGAAGCCGACACCGTAATTTCCTGCTTCGGCCTGCGCAGCCGCAGCGACGCCGTCGACGCGCTCTATAGGGCAAATGTTCCCCATATCATACATATAGGCGACTGTGCCTATCCCCGGCAGGTCACTCAGGCCGTGCACGAGGGGCACAACGCCGCAATGGATTTCTGATTGTTAGTGGATGTTTCCAAAAACGGCGTTAAAAAACATTTTGCCCCGAAATTATTAACCGCTGACTCTACACGCCTGCCTAAGCACACAGGGTCAGCGATTAATTGAGGTTAGGAAATTTCAGCCAGGCAAAAATTCTTCGCTTTTGCGGATATCCGGGATGGAAACCGCTGAACCAAGTTTATTCCAGCAGTGCTGGTGATATCATGATCATTATAAATCGGCGCTATTGCGCCGTCTATCCCGTATGAGTACTATGCGACTTGTTTGCGGTTAGAAGCATAAAAAGCAGGTGATGTCCTAAAATGAACGATCTCTCCATAGTCTGTTTTTTGTCGGTGGCCAGGACGCTGAATTTCGCCTTGACCGCCGAGGAGCTGTACACCACACAGCAGGCTGTAAGCCGAAACATTCAAAACTTGGAGAAGGAGCTGGGCTTTACTCTGTTTCATCGCCATTACCATACCGTCAGGCTCACACACGCGGGCGAGGAGTTTTACAAGGCGTTTTCCGAATATTCACAAAGCCTTGCCACGTATTCCCGGATTGTAGAAGATGACGCTTCCATCGAAACGCTTAGGATTGGATGGACCAAATGGTCGGGATTGCCTCCGGAACTGAGTTTGAAAATGAAGGGTTTTGTAAAGCAATACCCAAATACGATAAAAATAAGGACATTGGAGATTTCTGACTGCGCTGTATATGAATCTTTAAGAACCGGCGAAGTGGAAGTCGCTATTATTCCAAGATATCTTGCTGGTAATTTTGACGACGATTTTATTGTTTTGCCCGTTGCGGAAATACCTCTCTATATTGTAATTGAGTCCGATCATCCGCTTATAACTCTGCCCTCGATTGCAAATGTGCTCCTTACATTAACGCATATTACAAGCTATGCGGGAGAACCGGACGAAAACGCTGTCAAACAGCGGGTTTACCGGGAATACGAAAGACTCGATTACTTCCCGAAATCAGTTGATGTGCTTCCCAATTTAGAGTCTGTTTTTACGGAAGTATTAATGGGAAACGGCGTTACATTTTCCCCGGCCAATCGTTTTTCTGAATGCGATAATCTGGCAATGCTCCCTCTGCCCCGGACGGCGACGATCTCAACAGTACGGCTGCGCAGAAACGAGGATAAACATGTGCTCGCTTTTGAGAAGTATCTGATGGATAAGAGAGTAGATATAGAATGAACGACACACAGATACAGTGTTTTCTTACAGCCGCCAGAACGCTTAACTTTACTCAGACGGCAGATATGCTGCACTTCTCACCCCAAGCGGTAAGCAAAAATATCTACTGCTTGGAGAGAGAATTGAACGTACGGCTGTTTAACCGGACCCCTAGAGGAATCGTACTTACAAAGGCCGGCGAGAAATATACCGAGTTTTTTTCAAAACAGAAAAAATTAATTCCCCGCGTTACGAAGAACCTGCAGGCCATCTATCAGAGGATGCGCCACGGCTTTTCGATCGGTTATTCCGCATGGATAGATCCGTTCGGGGAAATCAACAGAGGAATCAAGCAATTTCGCTTGAAAAACCCTGCAATCGTTTTTTCCGGCAGACAGTATCATAACAAAGAGCTTATACTTGAATTGGAGAAAGGCGGGCTTGATCTGGTCTTATTGCCGGAAAATCAAATCGTTTCACATAGCGAATTTGAAATTTGTCCCATTGCAAACGAGGATATTTCCCTATATGTTCCTGTCAGCGAGTGTGGTGAAGATTGGGATGGCAAACCTGATCATAATTGTTGGGGGTTGCCTTTTCTTCTGACGACGGCCTGGGAATGGAGCTATTTGGAGAGAAAGCAGATAATAGAAAAGGAATTGGAGAAGCTTGGCATAAATCCTCCAAGAGTGGAGTTTTTGCCCAATATTCAATCTGTTTTTGCAGAGATGCAGACAAATCCGTGTGTCACCGTTCATGACAGTATTTTTAGTTATGCCAATAAAATACCCGGCATTTGTCACGCATCGCTCGGTTCCAGAACGTATTTGTTTTGTATCTGGCACAGGTTAAATGAAAACCCGATTATACCGATATTTATCGAGCATATGCGGGAGGTATATATTTTTTAATTACGCATTTTCTGCTTATAAGCTGCAAAACAAAGATTATGTTTGAAAACCGATATCGCGCTCTGGCGCTGTCATTTTTACCGCTTCCGGGGAAGCGGTTTTTATGCTCTTAGTGGGAAGACGCAGGCTTAACCAACATCTTTCTTTGACACGGTATATCAGTTTTTGTTATAACTACATGTTTTTGTTGCTTCTCGTCTTCCACGACTTACATATATAATTAAACAAATTTTATAGAGTTCTGATGCTGCACCTGATGGTCTAAGGAGGAAATACATTTTTATGAACGCAAAGTACCCGAATCTGTTGAAACCGCTTAAAATCGGGCAGTTAACCCTGAAACACAGGATTATCTCAGCGCCTACTTCCCTTGCCGAGCTTTCGGCAAAAGAGCATTATTCGCCGGCAAACATAATGTATTATCGCCTGCGGGCCATGGGCGGATCGTCAATTGTAACGGTCGGTGAAGGTATGGTAGATATACAAAGCGGGAAATCGCACCCCCGTCAGGCCGGATTAAACGATCCAGATCTTATCCCATCGCTAAAGGAACTGGCGGACGCTATCAAATCCGGCGGCGCCGTAGCGTCCATAGAGCTTGATCATGGCGGCGAGCTGTCTTCCCCGGAGTATCTCGCCAAAGCTTATGTTCCTATGGGGCCTTCGGGCGGCATTGACGAGTACGGCGACTACATAAGAGAGATGACGGAGAAAGATATGGAGGAAGTCGCTGAGGCATTTGCAAAGGCGGCTTTAACCGCGAAAAAATGCGGTTTTGATATGGTTATGATTCATTGCGCACACGGTTGGCTCCTGCATCAGTTTATCTCGCCGTTGTCAAACAAGCGTACAGATCGTTTCGGCGGCAGCATTGAAAACCGGGCCCGCTTTCCTATGATGGTGATTGACAGTGTACGTGCTGCCGTCGGTAAAAACTTTCCCATAGAAATACGCATCTCCGGAGATGAGATGGCCGAAGGCGGCTACGGTATAGATACGGCTGTCGCTTTCGCAAAACTGATTGATGAAAAGGTCGATCTTATCCACGTCTCCGCCGGAACCCAGAAAGTGCCTTATTCCGCGGTTCTGATGCACCCGCCGATTTTTTCGCCTGACGGCCCTTTTGTTGAGTATGCGCGTGCTATAAAAAAAGAAGTTAATACCCCGGTTGTTGTGGTAGGCGCGCTTTCCGATCCCGCGATGATGGAGGAAATCATAGCATCAGGCGCGGCTGACGCCGTCGCGCTCGGCCGCGCTCTCGTCGCGGACCCGTTTTTGCCGACAAAGGTCCTGCGCGGTCAGGAAGAGCTTATCGTACCCTGCCTCAAATGTCTTGAATGCGAAGGCAGCCTGCACGAGACCCGCACACTGCGCTGCACTGTAAATCCGCTGTCGGGATTTGAGCATGATGCAATTTTCCCTCGTGCCGCCGCTTCATCACGTCGCAGGGTTATGATAGTGGGCGGCGGCCCCGGCGGTTGTTCCGCCGCCATAACCGCAGCGGAGCGCGGCCACGAGGTCATACTTGTCGAAAAAGCTGACCGGCTCGGCGGCGCGCTGAGATTTGCGGACGGTGTGGATTTTAAGTCGAAGCTTAAAAAGCTCCGCGAATTTCAGACAAACCGCATTAACTCGCTTCCTGTTGACCTGCGCCTGAACACAACGGCAACACCCGAGCTCATAGCCGAGATAAGCCCCGACACGCTGATAATCGCCATCGGAGCGGAACCGCTAAGACTCCCGATACCCGGGCTCAACGGCGAAAACGTGATCTTCGCCGCGGACATTGAGGCGATGAAAAATGTTCGGGGCGACAAAATCGTCATATGCGGCGGCGGGCTTATCGGATGTGAGGCTGCGCTGCACCTGGCCCATGAAGGCCGCGAAGTAACAATAATCGAGATGCTTGAGGATGTCGCAACCGACTGCAACTTCATGCATAAGATAGCGCTCGACGTCGAGCTTTCAAACTGCGTCAAAATAGCAACCGGACACCGCTGCACAAGAATCGAAAAAGGCTGCGTGTATGCCGTCGATTCCGACGGCGCGGAGAGGAGCTTTAAAGCAGATACAATAATTGTCGCCATGGGCCTTGCCCCGCGCTCGGCTGAGGCAGACACGCTCTTGGGTATAGTGCCTGAAACAATCCTCATCGGCGACTGCTCAAAGCCGGCAAAGATAATGCAGGCTATACACGCCGGCTATAACGCTGCCGTCAATCTGTAATATGTCATAAGTTGATTAAAAAATGTTTATGAAAGGTATGAAACTGCAAATGGAATTGATTTATCCTCATTTATTCAGCCCGCTCGCCGTCAAAAAAACTATTTATAAGAACCGGATTGTCTGCGCGCCTATGGGCGGTGTTGAGATCAAGGATCAGCATATCAGGCCGGAAATACGAGACTTAATCAGATTTAAGCTTTCAGGAGGAGCGGCGGCATTTATCGTCGGCGAGTGCCCGGTATCGCATGAAACCGCGCGAGCTTTTGAATTTTATGATTATAATGACCCTGTGAATATGTCGGCTCTTCGTGAGCTCGTAGGCTTTATAAAAGAGAAAGACCCCGATACCGTAGCTACGATTGAGCTTATGCACGCCGGCGACTCGATTGCCGAGCCCGACGATGAGCACCCCGCCATAGGGCCTTCCGGGTATGTGCGCGCCGACGGCGCGACGGTCCGGGAGCTGAGCGAGGCGGATATTAATAAGATCTGCACCGATTTCGCTGCGCTTGCCGCACACTGCAAAGATGCGGGTTTTGACGGAGTTCTTGTTCATATGGGCCATGGCTGGCTTTTCAGCCAGTTCCTTTCACCCCTGGTCAATATACGTACCGATAAATTCGGCGGCAGCCTTGAGAACCGCGCGAGGATATCTTTGATGACGCTGAAAGAGATACGTAAGGCCTGCGGCGATAATTTCCTTATAGAGTGCCGAATCAGCGGCGACGATCACCTCAAAGGCAGCTACAGCCTTGATGAAATATGTGATTATTGCCGCATGATATCGGAGTATGCCGATATTATTCATGTTTCCGCCGGCCACTACCGTGATCCAATGCGTACGCTGATGGTTTCCTGCATGTATGATGAGCACGGCTGCAATGTCGAAGTAGCGGCGAAGATAAAGCAAAACTTATCCATACCTGTTGCCGTCGTCGGCGGCATAAATACGCCGGAAAAGGCCGAGGAAATAATCGCAGCCGGAAAAGCGGACCTCGTCGTTCTGGGCAGGCAGATGCTCGCCGACCCAATGTTCCCCGAAAAGGCGGCAGGCGGACGCAGCGGTGAAATTAAAAGCTGCCTGCGCTGTATGCGTTGTTTTCCCGGTCCAATTGAGGAGGTTATCGCCGAGATGGGCGGCCTGCTTCCCGGGTGCACGATAAATCCTGAGCTCGAACAAAACGGTCATTATAAGCCGGAAAAAGCGGACAAACCAAAACGGGTGCTCGTTGTCGGCGGCGGCGTAGCGGGAATGCAGGCGGCTGTGACGGCATCAGACCGGGGTCACAAAGTCGTTCTTCTTGAAAAGTCCGGTGAGCTTGGCGGGATACTAAACTACGCAAGACATGACAAAGACAAGTCTGACCTGAAACGCTTCGCGGATGCGATGGCAGCCCAGGTTAAGTCTAGTAGTGTAGAAGTGCGGAAAAATGTCATGCTTACAGAGGAAATAATCAGGGAATTTGACCCGGACACGGTCATTGCCGCTATTGGCTCATCCCCGCTCATGCCGCCTATACCCGGACTGGACAATCCGGCCATAGTCCTAGCTATCGACGCCTATGATCCCGCCACGAAGATAGGCAGCAACATAATTATACTCGGCGGTGGTCAGGTCGGCTGCGAAACCGCGATACATCTAAGCCGTCTCGGCAAAAAGGTGACAATTGTTGAGATGCGCGACTCTCTGGCCCCCGACGCTTACAGGCTGCACAGGCACAAACTGAACGATTTGATAGCTGCCGACAGCAGCATAGACTGCATACTCGG
Source organism: Oscillospiraceae bacterium (assembly GCA_050944055.1). Lineage (GTDB taxonomy): Bacteria > Bacillota > Clostridia > Oscillospirales > Oscillospiraceae > JBMNQI01. The sequence goes on from JBMNQI010000025.1 coordinate 14,583, forward strand.
CGCGACGTGCAGGCGGATCAAGTCGGACGGCGTCACGGTTGAGATCGAGCTGACCGACGGCAGCCAGCGCACTCTTTCAGCCGAAACGGTAATCACCGCTCTCGGCATGAAAGCAAATTCACACGAGGATATAAGGGCCTTGTCCGCAGGACGCGAATATTATGCGATTGGCGACTGTGTGAAGGCAAGAAAAATCTACGATGCTGTCAAAGAAGGATTTCTCGTTGCGTGTGGCATCTAGCAGACTTTGTGGCAGGAAGTATCAACCTGTGCATATTAAGTCACCGTAAACCAGTCTGGTTGTGTCAGGCAGGCTCACGGGCGCCATGCCGAACGAAACTGTCGTTATCCATTAAGCTGTTTCTATTGATCGGTTAAGCACACAGTTAAATCAAAAAACGGAGGGAAAAAAACATGAAAAAAGTCACAGCACTAATCTTGGGACTGGTTATGCTCTTCTCCTTTGCCGCCTGCAGCGGCAGCAGTAATGAGGAAGTCACGGCCCAGCCCGGTTCCTCATCTACGCCCGGCCAAAATGCAGTATCAGGCGAAAGCGTCCGCGTCCTGCGCGTCGGCACCACTGAGGCCAGTAATGGGTTTTTGCCCTGGACAGGCAATATGAACGTATTAGGGTCTTATCTGCTCTTTGATGCGGTAGCGGTCCGGCTGGGCGACGGAAGCCTTGTTCCGCAGGCGGCAGAATCTTGGGAGTGGCTCGACGATCTAACGCTCCGGATAAAACTCCGTGACGACGTCTATTTCAATAACGGCAAACAGTGCCTCGGAGAGGACGTCGTGTATGCTTTCTGGCAGATGGCCACTAGCCCCGAGGGCGTTCAGAACAGTTATTTTAATTCTATCGACTTCGATAACACCACCGTCTCCGACGACGGCCTGACCGTTACTCTTAAGCTCAAAAACGCGTTCGCTCCGCTCAACTCCATCTTAGACGTTCCCCTTCTGGTAGACAAATCCGAAGTTGAAAACTGGACTAACGACGACGAGCGTTGGTGGGACGCTCCCGTTTCCTCAGGACCTTATGAGGTCGTCGAGAACGTCGCCGGTTCCCACACGACTTACAAGCTCCGCGGAGATTACTGGAACGCGGAATTCACGCCCGACTGGGACGAGATCATTGTCAATTATTATACCAATCAGACTGCAATGTTTGTGGCTTTTGAAAACAATGAGATCGATCTGGCTCTGAATGTTAACCAAAACGATTACGCACGACTGCTGAGCGGCGACGTAAAGGACGCCGAAACCGCCGGATATCAATTGATTGCGACAAACAGCGCGTTAATTTTCTGCATGAGCCCTTATAAAACGGAATTCCAGGACGCCAAGGTCCGCGAGGCAATCGCCAATGCCCTCAACGGTGAAGAAATCGGGCTGGTCAATTACGGTAATATGTATCTCCCTGTCGATTCCGTCATTGGCAGCAAAACACAGTACTATGTCCCTGCCGGAACATATGACGGCGGAATTGAATACGCCAAGCAGTGCATGGCCGAGTCCGCTTATCCGGACGGCTTTACGATTAACGTGGTCGGTGTAAACACGGAGAAGGGTCTTTGGGAGGTCATTCAGGCTCAGTTAGCCGAACTCAACATAACGCTCAACCTGCAGACCTTTGATTTTGCCACATGCATGCCGCTGTATATGCAGGAGGGTAGCTCTGACCTTATGATCATGTACGTTCTTGGAGGTAACCCCACGTTCGATCCGTTTGTCGATACTTCCCCGCTGGTTGTTAATGGTCCGCTCGCCCCCGCACGTGTGCTGGATGCAGATTACAACGAATGGATAGCAAGCGGGGCGACAACAACCGACTCTGCCAAGCGCGCCGATTATTATGCGAAAGCTCAGCAATGGCTCTATGACAATTTCCAATGCATACCACTTCTCGAGCCTTGCTATGCTATGGCTTACAGGAATAATGTGGTCGGCGAAACTGTACTTCACAGTGCGACCAGGGTAAACCTGGCTCTCCTCCCCGCCGCTTAATTTTTCAAGCGACTCCCCCCGGGAGGTCACTCAGGCCGTACATGAGGGACACAACACCGCAATGGATTTCTGATTGGCCAGGATCAAACCGTCCGCTGCCGGCCCTTCACGTCTATGATGTGCAGGGCCGGCAGCATTTTGTTTTCCGGTCTGTTTTTTTCAATATAATTGTGTTTTGCCCTGGTTTTAGTGTAAGATACTATCGGCAGGACAAAGATATGCGGAAGGGAGGCAGGCAAATGCCGGAAACATACGCTAACGGCTCAAACGGTACAAAGCATTTGAAGCAGCAGGAGACTGACTGGAAAGATAAAATCCTCCGCGGGCTGGTGTTGGAAAAGCTTCTGCTCTCAACAAAAGAGCTGCCCGAATATTTGGATGAACTGCTTAAAATTTCCGGGATCCGGTTTATTTCTCCCTGGTTTTTGGTCATTGTTATCCGGGTACTTAAACGGGAAGATATAATCTGCGACCAGCAGAAAACGCCTCTTGAGCATTTTCAAGATGTGTATTCCGTCATAACAAAAGCATTTGAGGAGGCTTTGTCCGGCTTTGGCGCCGTCTTTTGCGTGAACAGATGGGACGGTATACCCTGCATAGTCAATTTTGAGCCGGATATGAATCTGCACGTAAAAGAGAACCTTATGGAAGTCGTTCAGAGCGTAACCCGGGCAGTTGAACAGGTTGTGCAGGATATCAGAGAAAAAAACGGCATTTACCTGATGGCTTCAATAAGCCAGATTATTCAGAACAGATTCGAGCTGGAGCGCGCGTTCGAGGTGGCGTATGACATATCTCTTTCTTCACTGAATAACAGCAGTACTGTGCAGTCGTTCTACACCAGCGTATATTTGCCGGGGGAGGAAAAATACGCAAAGGTCCGGATGGAAAAGCTTATCAACCAATTCTATACGGCAATGAGCGGCTTTCATTTTATGGATGCGGCAAAACACCTGGCAGGCTTGACTGATATATATCTGAGGCAAAATGCATACGGTTTCCGCACATTGCCGTTCTTCCTGATGCAATATCTCCAATCCGGATTAGGGGAGATAAAGCCCTCGGTGCCCTCCGCAGTGCGCAAAGACATTATGTTGGGTATCGGCAGAATAATTACCGAACACAGTAAGAGAATCCCGGAGGACTGGAACGGCGCCGCAAGCCTTACCAGGCTTATTGATGAAATCTTTGCGTGGATTGAGCAGAGCGTCAGCAGTGAAGGCCTTCAGTTTCCGCGCCAGCTGTCGGAGGCCCTGGACTATATTCAGAAAAATTATATGGATGTCAGTTTGAATATTAACAAGGTCTGCGATGTCATGGGTTTTCAGACTGCCGCCTTTTCCCGGCTGTTTAAGCGGACATTTGGCATAAATCCGCTGGATTATCTGCACCTTTGCAGGATAAGCGCTTCGAAAAAACTGCTCGGCAAAAGCGAACGCCCCTTGTATGAAATAGCACGTGAAGTCGGATATATCAACGCCAAAGGGTTAATTCAGGCTTTCAAGCGATACGAGGGGATAACGCCGGGCCGCTACAGAAAAAACATATAAGCACTCTGATTGCTGCATAGGATTAAGAAAGCAAGCAAAACCGCCGGCCGTGCAGGTGGTTTTGCTTTGTGCCCCCATAACGAGGGGCTGAGCCGTTTCGGTTCAGCCCCTCGTTTTTTTACTGCCTGCCGGGCTCAAAGCGCGGCGGGAGAAAACATATTCTCATACGGTTTTTTCTCCAGGAGTGAGAAGTAACGCTTCAGTTTTCTCGGCCCGGCGAGCACATCCCTACCGACATAGACTGTGCCGTCCGCCCTTGTTTTGAAGCTCCATTTGACAAGCGTGATACAGCCGTTCCTTATTTCCATTGCGGTGATGAAACTGCCTGTCACACAGCACCCGTCGTTAAAATACGGGCTGTCGCCCGGTTTTGGATATGCGTACCTGTGCGTGTGGCCCGCTATCAGTATTTGGTTTTCCTTTTTAGCCCAATGCATCAGCTTTTTTTCCACATTTAACTTTCGCTTACTGCTTTTAGCGGCGCTTGTCGGGTCGTTCACGCCCAGTATTTCAAGCGGTTTCCACAGATATCTGACCATGAATCTGGTGAGCTTCCAGGCAGGCCCGTTTAAAAAATCGGCTTGCTGCCCATGCATCAAAAATATTCTGTTATCTGTGCAAGCGTACCGGAGCAGCAGACCCTCATACACTTTTATGTTTGGGAACAGCGTGATTATCTTGCCGCTCAAAGCGTCTTTGTGTTTTTCAAAGCGTTTTTTTATGAAAGCTTCTTTTCTCTTTACATAGTCGTGGTTGCCAAGCATCATATACAGTCTGTTGTCTTTGTGGAATCTGGACATCAGCTGAAATATTTCGGGATACGTAGAAACTATTTCGGAAATCCTTCTGTTCTCCCATAGTTCGTCCCCGTCCCCGAGCTCGATATAAGTATAATTATTTACATAGTAATAGTACAGCGCAGCCGTAAACAGGTTCCGGTTTTTCGCGAAGGAATCCGCGAAGCTCCCGTCTCCCCTGTGGCAGTCGCTCATGATTACTATCCTTGAGTCCTCATCAAAATCTATTTCCCGCGACGACTGGTACAGTTTCGAGACACGATTATACCAGGCCATATTATCAGTTCGCCTGTTGGCGTTTTCTCAGGTCGTAGTCCCTGTATAATTCCGCCGGTCTTCCCATTGTCACAATCCTGCTGAACAGCTTGGGCGACTTCTGTTTTATGGCTTTTAACGCCTCATAAGTATTCGGATAGTCTCCGGCAATTTTTTTATACTGCTCGCACAGCAGTTTGTTTTTCTTCTGCTGTATCCTGCTAAGGACTTCCGTGCGGGTATTCGGCTGCGGCGAATAAGGCTTCGAAATGGTGAACCCGACGGTATGGCCGCTGATCCTTAAGTCCCTGTAACCGATTTTGTGAAGCCTGTTAATAAATTTATCGCGCATTTTATAGTCCTTAAAACTGATTTCCACGTCCATTTCCAGCTCGTCGGGTTCGGAAAACTCGCCGAGAACAAACCCGGTCAACCACCAGTGGACTCCGCTCCTGCGGAAAAGAAGCTTATTGTTTTTCCTTAAAGTCAAAGACATCGGCAAAAGGTCTTCGTCGTCCGCGCATTTGTAAAACGTGAAATCATTAACTACCGGGTTTTCCGTGTAATAAACGCCGATTTCCGCGCCTGTCGTCATACCGTACTGGCCCTTCCAAAACTCAATGAGCCAGTTTCGATTGTCATACGCAAAGTGTACAGGTTCAATGTCAAAAATCATGCTTAAAGGCGGCGAGGCTTCGTCGTATACTTTGCTGTACCCGTATTTTCTCTGCCAAGCGTCCATTTTCGAATAGAAAATATCCTGCCGCTCATCGTAAGCAAAGCCCGCTTCTCCCACTATCTGGTCAATATCCGCCTCTTCCAGCTTTGACTGCATTCTGTTCCTGTATATAATAAAGCCAATATATATTGAGCCGAGGACCCCTAAGGCCAATAGAATCAGCCAATGTGCTAAATCCATGCAAACAACTCTCCTTGATACAGATTACATGACATCATATTCAGCTGTATCAGTGTTTGCTATGGTTTGGGCCACGGCGCAAGCTTGGCTTTCAGGCCGGGCTTGCGCGGTTTTACCATTCAGCTGTTCCGAAGCCAGGGCAAATCCGATTTCTCGCCGCATTTTTGAAGAAAGGCAATTACGGCCGCGCGCTCGGCCTGAGGGTCGGCGCCCCGTCTGCCCAAACGGTCGCAATATCCCAGCAGCGCGACATCCCGGATATCGGCGCGCTCTTTCATGTTCCTGAGGTCCGAGAATGGCAGCGATTTATTCACATATAAGATATGCATATGATAACGCACCAGACGGACGGCAATTTCAATCAGCTCGGCTTCGTCCGTAAGCGAGGAGAGGAATATGCGCGCAAGCTCCGCGCCTCTTATGTCGTGATTATAGGCGGTAATCCTCCCCTTTCGTATCTTTGTCGTTATCGGTTTTCCAATGTCGTGGAGCAGGGCCGCCCACATTAAAGCCCTTGGATTCGGGCTGTATGCTTTCCTGGCGGCGGCCTCGTCCACTACCATGAGCGTGTGTTCCCAGACGCTGCCTTCCGGATGATAGACGGGTGACTGGTTCGTGTTCTTTTCTTCAAGCAGCAATGAAAACGGAAAGCTTTTAAACCATTGCTCATTGGAGAACAATCTCAGGCGCGCAGACGGCCTCCTGTCGGACATGATGCATTCCTCAATCTTCGTAAACTCTCGCTGCATGCTCCACCTCTATTAATTAAATACATGTACGTCATATATTATGTAAAAATCGACTCTTTACAGCGGCGGGCGGATAACGGAGGCAAAAACGGCTTACTGCCGAGGCGCATCAGCCCGCCAAAGAAAAATCCCGCTCGCATCCTGTGCAAGCGGGCGCTTTATTATTTCGTATTAAATAATAACCTCGGTAGATACTAAGTTCTGCTGGTAAACGTCTGTAGTGACGGAGAATAAGGTTTCCGCGAGAGCTCTCCTGTCTTTATTCCTGCAGGCCTTGTTAAGCTTTTCCAGCAGCCTTTCTATTTCGTAATTGTCTATCTCGGGCGGAGTGCAGACATATATGCCCTTATGCTCGGTCAATTCCACGTTATCGCTTTCGTATGAAAGCTCCTCATGGAGTTTTTCGCCCGGAATAATGCCTATCTCTTTAATCTCGATATCCTCGCCCGGCTCATACCCCGAAAACCGTATCAGGTCGCAGGCAAGATCATAAATCCTGATAGGATCGCCCATGTCCAGGAAGAATATTTCACCGCCCTTGGCCAGGGCTCCGGCATGAAGCACAAGCTTGACCGCGTCGGATATAGTCATGAAATACCGGGTCATATCCCTGTGCGTTACCGTGACAGGCCCGCCTGCGGCTATCTGCTCAAGAAAAATTGGGACGACGCTTCCCGTGCTCCCGAAAACGTTGCCGAACCTTACAGCTGCCATCACCGTTTCGCTCTTCCTGTGGAAGGAAAGCAGGGCAAGCTCCGCAACCCGCTTTGTAGCGCCCATTATGTTGGAGGACTTGACCGCTTTGTCGGAGGATATCAAAATTACCTTCCCGACGTTGTTCGCCACGCATTGTCTGAAAACATTGTAGGAGCCGAGAGCGTTGTTCTTAACGGCCTCGAACGGGTTTTTTTCCGATATGGCGACATGCTTGTGAGCCGCGGCATGGAAAACAATATCCGGCCTGTACGATTTAAGAACGCTGTCGACGCGGTTTGTGTCTCTGATCGTGCCCAGCTCATAGCAGAATTTCGGGCCGTACTTTGGAGAGAGCTCTCTGTTGAGGTAGAAAAGTCCGTTCTCGTTGATGTCGAAGGCTATAAGCGTCCTGCAGCCCAGAGCCAGCGCCTGCCTGCAGATCTCGGAACCTATTGACCCGGAGCCTCCGGTCACCAGAACAACCTTATCCCTGATAAACTCGTCAAGCCAGTCCTGCCTTGTCTCTGTTTCGTGGTGCTGCAGCACCTCGTATTCGGCCGAAAGAGATTTCACATCTTTCACGCTCAGCCTTAGATATCTGTGCATGTCTATGATAGTAGGAATAATTTTAACAGGTGTGCCGCATGCCATGCATAAATCCGCAAGCTCCCGGATCCTGCTCTGCTTGGCGGTCCCTACCGATAACACAATCATATCGACCTGCTGCTCAAGAACGGTCTTTTTTAAAACCTCCCTGCCGCCGAAGACCTTAATCCCGTTTATGCGTTTGCCCCAAAGCCTTTCGTCGTCGTCAATAAATGCCACGGGCATCATATTACTGTGATCCTTTGCCAGTAACGCAGATGAAAATTCCCTCCCGGAATCACCGGCTCCGTATATCAGTACTCTTTTCAACCCCGCCGCATTCCCGAGACTTATTTTACCGTTTAACAAATCCATCACCTACAATGCAGTCATGCTAAGATCCAGCTAAGCGTTTCTCAGGACTGTGAAATTGCTTTTCCATCCTCTTCAATTCTTTGAATTTCCCTGTAATAGGCTTCAACTACGTACTTCCTGTTGAACTCCTTTTCAATTTTACGCCTGCCGTTTAAGCCCATTGCTTTTCTGGCGCTGTCGGGGAGCCTCAAAAACGCCCTGATTTTTTCGACAAGCTCGTTTACGTTTCCCGCCTGGTAAATAAAGCCGGTAACGCCGTCTAAAACGGTCTCCCTGCAGCCCGCTATATCTGTCGTAATAGCGGGCCGGCCGGAAGAGGCGTTTTCCAGCAGGACGTTCGACATGCCTTCGCCGTATTTTGAAGGATGTATCATACAGTGCGAGCGGGCTATAAAAGGCCGCACGTCCTGTTGGTTTCCGCGGTAGAATATAATACCGGCCCTCTCCAGTTCCTTCAATTTCCCTGCGAAACGCTTTTCTGCCGGCTCAATAAATCCGATTATGTTAAACTCGGTATCGGGTCGTTCGCTTTTTATGAGTTTCGCCGCTTCTATATAATCGTCTATTCCTTTTTCGCTGAGTACCCTGCCGATATAGTTGAAAACGGTAATTCCGGACTGGGAAGGATAGTCCTGAACCGGAAAACGGTCGATATTTACGCCCGACCCGGGAATCAGAATGCTCCTGCCTTTATAAAGCCTCAGCCTTTTCGCCAGCTCCATATTCTCGCTGTTTTGGAAAAAGACACAGCTGGATTTTTTTATAGCTTCGCGGAGCATAAGAATTACCAGCTTTTTTATAAAGCCCTTCATTGTCAGAACGCTGCCGAGCCCCGTAATATTGTTTATGTATGGGGTTTTCAGCCATGAACAGACGATACCAGCGTATATATTAGGCTTAATCGTATATGTCAAAACAATATCGGGGCGTTCCCTGCTTATCAGCCTGAGATAGTGAATCAGCAGGCTTAAATCCGCGATGACATTTGTACCTCTTCTGTCAATCCTCGACTCTACATAAGTGAATTCCAGGTCCTTCATAAGCTCCAGCTTTTCGCCGTAAGGACATGAAATTATGACCTTGTAACCTTTGCCTATCAAGTCTTCCGCCAGTTCCTTCCGGAAACAGTATATATCATCGGCATGGTTCGTAATTAACATTATCCTGCGGTTTTTTTTCATTTTATCTCCATTAATCGGATTTAACGCGCTATTATTGTTTCTTCCGGAGCTTCAAGCCATTTCTTAACGCCTGTTACGGCAAGCACTGTTTTAACAAGAATTTTTATATCTCCGAAAAAAGAGAGGCTCTTTATTCCTTCCAGGTTATAGCGCATTTTACGGGGCAATATATCTTCTATGTATATTTTGTCAATATCATATTTATTATCCAAATATTTACTCTCATTGTTAAAAAAAATGCTGGCCGCCGACGTCATGCCCGCGGGCAGGAGCAGAGTCGCTTTCATTTCATTCGTGTACCTGTCAACGTATTTGGAGACTTCGGGCCGCGTCCCTACAAAGCTCATATCGCCTTTTATAATGTTAAGCAGCTGAGGCAGCTCGTCAAGCCTGTATTTCCTCAAAAGCTTTCCGGACTTTGTTATCCTCCCGTCGTCTTTTGCAGTCAGCATCCCCTGTAGTTCCGTGTTTGCCTCCATAGTACGGAATTTGTACATCCTGAATCTCCGGCCGTATTGAGTAACCCGTTCCTGGCGGAAGAGAACCGGCCCTTTCGAATCCGCCTTGACTGCAATGCAGATTACTAGAAAAACGGGGGACAGAAGAATCAGGGCAATTGCACTCATTAATATGTCGAAGCTGCGCTTGGCCGCCAGGCTTGGGTTCTTTCGTTTAAGTATATCGTAGTATTCTTTAACTTCGCTGTTTCTAAGTTCGGCGGGCAAACAGTCCCATGGCATTAAAATCACTTGTACTTCCCTTCCAAGCTTCCCGGCTTATCCAATGCTATACTTCAGGCATTCGCATACGTAGCTTACGTCGTCGTCCGTCAGCAGAGTGTGCAGGGGCAGGGAAATTTCATCTGCGTACTGCGCATAAGAATTCGGGAAATCTTTAATATCGAAGCCCAGATTCTTATAAGCCGTAAACATGGGCAGAGGTTTATAGTGGACGTTGCATGACACCCCGCAATCGGCCATTTTTTTTATGATTCTATTTCTGGCTTTTTCTCCGATACCCGGGATACTCGCCAGATACAGGTGGCCGGAGGAGCTGAAATCCGGGCCGAAATGCCTAAGGCTTTTTATACCGCAGGGCAGGAGCTTTTCGTCATACATTTCTATTATCTCCCTGCGCCTTTTCAGCAGCTCTTCGTATCTTGCAAACTGCCCAAGCCCGATAGCGGCCAGTACGTCCGGCATGTTGCATTTATATCCGGTATACAGAATATCGTATTCCCAGGAGTTGAGCTTCATTTTAGAAAGCGCGTCTTTTGACTGGCCGTGCAGAGAATAAAGCATGTATTGCCTGTATAGCCACTCATCGTCCAGCCCGTCAACCCCGCGCCAGACCACCGCCCCGCCCTCGCCCGTCGTCAGGTTCTTGACGGCGTGGAAAGAAAAGCACGTGAAATCCGCTGCCTGTCCGCTTTTTACGTCCTTTCTCCTACCGCCGAAGCCGTGGGCCGAATCCGCTATTACAATGACCCGGTCAAAAAGTTTTTGAACTGAGCTCCGCGGCCTGTAGAGATGCTTCCTTCCTTCTATCTGTTCAAAGAGCGCGTCATAGTCGCACATCTTTCCTGCGATATCGACGGGTATGATTGCTTTTGTCTTTTCGGTGATTGCGCCCGCCAGCCTGGAATAGTCCATTTCATAAGAACCGGGCGCAAGATCGGAAAGTACGATTGTTGCACCGACATGCTCTATGACGGCGGCCGTAGCTGTATATGTATAGGCTGAGGTTATTACTTCGTCTCCGGGGCCGATGCCCAGAATCCTGAGCGTGAGCTCAAGCGCCGCTGTGGCTGAGTTTAAGCATACTGCTTTCTTTACGCCTATGTATTCCGCAATCTTTTTTTCCAGGAGCTTTGTCTTATATCCGGTCGTGATCCAGCCGGATTTCAGTACATCCAATACTCCGCTCGTTTCCAGTTCCGTGAGGTCCGGCGGTGAAAACGGAATCGTTTTACGACTTAAGTCCACAGTTTTGTCCCCTTTGTTTCATTGTGCAAAAGGAGCGCGGAGGACATACGCATATTATTGGCAATTTATGGGAATCTACTGTTTTAATACTATACTATCCTGAAAAATTAGTCAATGAGAGAAATTGCAATATTCTGTTGATAAATTGAGATTATATGGTATAATTGGTAATAATTGTTATAGGAGAGACAATATTGAATATTGCGGTAATCGGTACGGGATATGTCGGCCTTGTCACGGGAGTATGCCTTGCGGAGGCAGGCCACACTGTAACGTGCGTGGACATTGACGAAAACAAAATAAACCTGCTTGCAGAAGGAATATCCCCGATATTTGAGTCGGGGCTTGAAGAGCTTCTGAGAAAAAACATCGCCGCCGGAAGGATTTCTTTTACTGCGGATTATAGGGCGGCCTACGCCGGGGCGGAGGCGATATTCATAGGAGTGGGGACGCCTGAGCAGCCGGACGGGTCGGCAAACCTCAACTCCATAGCCACCGTCGCAAGGCAGATTGCCGAAACCGTCAGCCGGGACTGCCTCGTAGTTGTAAAATCAACGGTGCCGGTCGGCACGAACGATAAAGTCGAGCAGTTCATACATGATTTTTTGCCTGACAAACATAATGGCAAGACCTCTAAATCCATCAGGATAGAGGTAGCCTCAAACCCGGAATTCCTCGCGCAGGGGACTGCCGTCCACGATATGCTGCACGCGAAAAGGATAATAATAGGCACAGACAGCAAGTGGGCCGAGGATTTGCTTATGAAGATATACGAGCCGTTCGGTCTCCCCGTCGTTTCGGTCAGCAGGAGGTCGGCTGAGATGATTAAATACGCCGCAAACAACTTCCTCGCCCTAAAAATATCCTATATGAACGAGATTGCCAACCTCTGCGAGCTGGTGGGCGCGGATATACAGGATGTGGCGCTGGGAATGTCGTATGACGACAGGATAGGCGGTAAATACCTGAACGCGGGCATAGGATACGGAGGCTCCTGCTTCCCGAAGGATACCAAGGCGCTTGAGTATTTGGCGAGGCAGCACGGCTACGAGCTGAGGACGGTCAGGGCCGCAATTGACGTAAACAACGATCAGAAGACTATGCTTTACAAAAAGGCCTGCAAAAGGCTGATTACGTTTAACGGCCTGAAGGTCGCGGTCTTAGGCCTGACGTTTAAACCGGGCACGGACGACCTGCGCGAGGCACCCTCAATGAGCAATATTCCGCTTCTTTTGGAGCAGGGCGCCGAAATATACGCCTATGATCCTGCTGGCGCGGAAAACTTTAAAAAGCTTTACCCCGAAGGCAGGCTGCTCTGCGGCAGCATAAAATACGTACATAGCGCGCAGGAAGCTCTTAAGGGGGCTAACGCCTGCTTCATCTTCACCGAATGGGAGCAAATCAGGCAGGTCAAACCCGGGGAATATAAGAAGCTTATGAGGACGCCCCTGGTTTACGACGGCCGAAATATATACTCTGTCGCCGAAATGAAAGAAGCCGGCGTTGAATACTATTGCGTCGGCAGGATATGTTAATCCGGAGGCTTTATAAATGAGCAATGCAGTCGGCAAAACCGTTCTTGTAACCGGCGGGGCCGGGTTTATCGGCTCCCATACCTGCCAGGCGCTGCTCAGGTCCGGCTTTGACGTGACCTGTGTGGATAATTTTTGCGATTTCTACGATCCCGGTATAAAAAAAGAAAACGTCCGGGAAATCGAAGAGACGGCTAAGGCTGAGAATCGCCGGTTCAGGCTTTTTCAGATCGACATAAGAGATTGCTCGCTGCTCAGCGAGGCATTCGATTATGAAAGGCCGTATGCCGTAATACATCTGGCCGCCTGCGCGGGCGTCCGCCCGTCCATAGACAATCCGGCGCTCTATACCGAGGTTAACGTAAACGGCAGTTTAAACGTGCTGGAATGCATGAAAAGCCGGTTGATCAAAAAGCTCCTTTTCGCCTCGTCGTCGTCAGTCTATGGCTGCAGTGAAAAGGTCCCGTTTTCAGAGGAGGATATTGTCGACCGGCCTATTTCTCCTTATGCCGCAACAAAAAGAGCAGGCGAGCTGTTTTGCCATACATATCATCATCTGTATGGCATAAACGCTGCCTGCCTGCGTTTGTTCACGGTATACGGGCCCCGTCAAAGGCCGGATCTGGCGGTTTATAAGTTCACTAAACTCATTTTGGACGGGAAGAAGCTTCCTTTTTTCGGGGACGGCTCGTCAAAGCGCGACTACACCTATATAGACGATATAGTGGACGGGATTATGAAAGCTCTTGAGTGGGTCGGCGGAAGCGGAAAGAGGTACGGCATATTCAATCTTGGACAGTCCAATACTGTTTCTCTTTCGCAGATGCTGGAAACGATTGAGAGGAGCCTGGGGAAAAAGGCGGTTCTGGACAGGCGGGGAAATCAGCCGGGCGATGTTCCAATCACGTGCGCCGATATAACTCATTCAAGAGAAGTGCTCGGATACGACCCTAAAACCGATTTTGAAACAGGCTGCAGGAGCTTCTTGGAATGGTTTCGCGAAAAACTATAAGAATCTGATGAAAATAGGGCGGCGCCGGAGATATGCTCCCTTCAATGCAGTCAGAAACAGACCGAAAGCGCACGCCGGCAACAACCGCCTGTAATAAAAGCGCCGACGAGGGTTTTATCGGCCCTCATCGCGCTTTTTTTGCTTATACAAATGCGATACGGCTCCCAAAACCGCTCCGATACCAGCGCCAATGCAGAGCCATAAAACCAGATTGTTCAGCAGAGCACCTGCTAAAATACCTAAGGCGGCGCAAAAGCCTATCGATGTTCCGACATTCCAGTAATCGGATATTTTTCGGTTCACAGTTTTTCCTCCTTTAAAATTGCAGTCGTTCAGGAATGGTTGTAAGCATATTGGCCGGCAAACAGCGGCCTTCATCCGGCAGTCGGCCGAAATAACTGAGGATTATTCTTGGCCCGTGTCGCCGCTCAGCCTGATGAACGGAAACCGCCGCTTGGATTTGCTTTTCCCTGGAAGCTTACGCTTTCAGTATATACTTTGCAGCAAAATATGGCAATGGATTTGCAGTAAGCAGCATAACGCCGGCATAAGCTGCGCGAATGCCGGCTGCTTAATGGTGAACGCAATTTTTCACGGCACTTCCGGTCTATTGAATAACTACGAATAAAACACATATAAAACGCCGAAAAGCCCGCTCTTGCGGACTTTTCGGATAGATGTCATCATATTTGATGTAATTTTCCTTTTTAATTAACCTGCATGATACTATTCTCTAACTCTGAGAGTCATCGCTTTATTCTTTCGTATTATTAATTAACATTCTGCAGCAATTCCCGTTCATCAGGGTGCTTTCTGCGGCTATATTTTCGGAATTGATCTTGCCGACCGCGGCTATCATTGCAAACATGGGGTCAAGGCACCAGCCCCTGCACGGGTCCGCTCCGCCAAGCTTCTTTGACATCGCGCAAAGTTTACATGATGTCGCCGTCGCGATATATCCATCCTCGGTTTTCTCAACCGACCAGTTTGCGCAGCCGTAGATTTCGGAAAGCGTGTAAAATACGTCTTCGACGCTTTGAATGCCTAATTGCGAATTCATATAGGGCGCCGTCTGCGCCTGCCTTATTTTTCTCTCGTCAACAACCTTTCCAAGCACCTTCAGCTTCTCATAGGTGTTTACGGCTTCCGCAATTGAAGCCGCATATGTGTTTTGCAATACGATAAGTCGTTTTTCGATTTCCATCTTCGCATCTCCTTATATAACGTTCGTTAGGTTAGCGGTAAATATAAAACGGCAGTTTGCATGCCGATCTATATTTATTATTAAGCTACACGGTCCTTAAGGACAATCGAGATTTCCTCTCTGATTTCTTCCTCCGACAGATAGCGGTTTTTCACTACAATGTTTATAATCATGGTTTCCAGAAGATGTATAAGAGTTTTTGCTATTGCGGTTTCATTGCCGGAATCTTTTATATGGCGTCTCAGAATTTGGAGGTGTCTTGGGAATATACCTTTTTCCCACTGATCCATATGGCTCATCAGTTCCTGATCCCCGTCAAAGGAGAGGTAAACCTTTATGCCAAGCCGGTAAACCTGCCTGTCGTAGCTGCTTAATTCGTTTAGGTTGTAAATGAAGCTTGTATAAAAATCTATAATATTTTCATTCTTCAAGAGCAATGCCTGCTTTTCAATTAGCTTGAAATAGTCATTCTTAATAATTTCATCAAACAGCTCTTTTTTGTTTTTATAGTAATAATAGATCATGGGCAGCGAGCAGTTTACGTCCTTGGCAATATTGCGTATGGTTGTACCGTGAAAACCCTCTTTGTTGAAATGGTCAACCGCAACCTCTTTAATTCGGGCACGCAAATCTTTATCTGTCATATACTCAGCCCCATATCTAACGTTCGTTAGAATTATAATCCGCCCTATCTCTTTTGTCAATAGCTTTTGGAAGAATATTTAAAAAACTGCAAGGTGTCATACGCCTCTCCGCAGACGGGCTTTTTCTTTGCACTCAACAAACGGCAGAAAGCAATAAAGCCGCCGGAAAGCCTTGATACAAAGACCTTCTGACGCTACCGTGTGCAAAATAAGAACGTCAGCATTGTATCAATACTGACGTTCTTATCTGCTTTGTTTAGGCTAATTATGTTTTGATATAATCGTTGTAAACACTGAATTTATATGTTATAAAATATCTATACTCTAATATTTTCGATTAGGCTGATTGGAGCAAATTATGTCTGAACGTATTG
>JBMNQI010000026.1:0-30230 GCA_050944055.1 Oscillospiraceae bacterium
GGTAAGCCGTAGGCTCGGCGCCGAGGTAGACAACCACGATGCCGGCTTCCTGGGCCTGGACCGCGACGTCCTGCAGCATATCGACCGACATGGCCGCGCACATAATAGCGCCGACGGTGCCGGAAGCTATCGCGTCTTCGATATATGTGACCTGTTTAGTGGGGTCGCCCGCGGCATCCTTCTTGACGTATTTCCAGCCCTGCTCCTCAAGCACCGCACCCATCGCGTCGTTAATAGCGACCAGGCCTTCGGCGTTCGTGGTCGGGAGGACTGACCAAACCTCTTTTTGCCCGTTCCATTTAAAGTTTTCGACCTTGATCATACCGGAGGGGCTTTCCGTTCCTTCGGAAGGCGCGGAGGTCCCGGGAGCTTCGGGGCCGGCAGATTCGCCGCCGGTCGGCGCGGGAGTCTTGCCGCCGGAGCATGAAGCCAAGGACAGGATAATGCAGATGGCCGATATGATAGCTATTATTTTTTTCATATTAATCCCTTTCTTGTCTGATTTAATGTATATTTGCAACAATTAAAACCCTCCTGCTACGCATGACAATTGTATAACATATCTTTTCAGCGGAGAATATGATATTATTATGACTTTGTTAGAAATAATAATGCGGCGCCCGGGACCTGGCAAAAAACCGGAATATTCGCCAAGGCTCGGGCGCCTGATGATTACGCGCCGTTCTGTTTTGGATAGGTTATATAAACGGTTGTGCCCTGATCGGAGCGGATTTCAATGCCGGCCCTGTCGCCGTAAACATAGTAAAGCCGCTTTTTTATGTTGGCAAGACCTATGTGGCGGCTGTCCTGCCCGGTATCATATCCGACCTGCTCAAACTGCTCCAGCTTTTCAGGCTCCATGCCGCGCCCGTTGTCGCTTACGGCGACAATTATATCTCCGTCCTTCTCCGTGATGCGAAGCGAGATTTCACCCTTCATCTCGCCCGAAACTTCGTCGGTAAGGCCATGGCGCAGGCTGTTTTCAACAAGCGGCTGCAGGAGGTTCTGAAGCATGGGCTGCTTTAAAAGGCCTTCGTCCGCTTCGCAGCTGAAGTGGACATGGTTATTGGGGCGGATCCTCTCTATGTTCCAATACTCTTTGATGATGGCGACGGCCTCGCCGACAGTCGTAAATATCTCCCCGTCCTTTATGCGCAGGTTGTTCTGGAGAATTCTCGTGAGCGCGGAATTGATGAATACCACCTCTTCGCAGCGGCCCATCCTCGCAAGAGAGTTTATCGTGCTCATCGTATTATATATATAGTGCGTGTTTATCTGGGACATAAGAAGGCTGTATTTCATGGCGTATTCCCGCGCTTCGGCCTTTTTCTCGTTTTCGCGGTCTATTTTTATCTGCTGGAGGAGATTGTTGAAATAAATACTCAAATCCCCGACCTCGTCGTTCGTCATTACGGGCGCCGTTACGTCGAGGTCTCCGGCCGTGGCAAGGTCCATGGCATCCTTGAGCGAGGTCAGAGGGCGCAGCAGCTTCCTGGCTATCGGAACGGCCATTAAAACGGCAATAACGCACGCGACAAGGCACATAATAACCGTTACGGTAAGGTAAGAATTGAACTTTGCGTTGAAATAACGGTTTGTCATGTACCCCAGTATGCGCCACTTCATGGACGGTATAACGCTCACCACATAGTAGCCTTCCTCGTCATGGCCGATAAATCCTTCCTCCGGCGCGTGCTTCCCGAGCTCCGCGACGGCGTTGCCCGTTTCGCCGCTCGTATAGAATACGGGCCCTGTTTTGCTCGCGAGGGCGTAGCCTGAAAACAGGCCCTCGGAAAGCTCCTCGATATTTTCCACCATACTGTCTACGGTGCTGATAAGTGCCAGTATATAGCTGTGGCCGTGGTGCCTGTACTTGGAAATTAAAACGACCGAGTCGTTTTTCCCGTTGCCCGTGGTATCGTAAAACGGTGAAAACTCGCTGCGCGCCCCGCCGTTTTTTATCTCTCTGAACCAGTCCGAATCAAATATTTCCCTGTCCTTTTTCCTTATCATAAAGTCGGAGGTGAATATTATATCCTCGCTGAACAGCAAAACGCCGCGAATGCCGACCGTCCCGGACTCCTGTATCATATTGAGCATGCTGCATACTGCCTCGTAGGAATCGTCGTCCTTCTTTATCTGGTAAATGTCGAGGAGGCTTTCAAGCTCATTTGAAGCGGTATAGAGGCCGGCATAGTCCGAGATGCTGCTCATGGTTATATCTATCTGCTTTGCCAGCGCGTTGCTTGTAGCCTGAGCCGAGGCCAGGGTTTCCTTCTCCAGCCTGGGGCGGTAGATAAAGAAGACTGCGATTATCACAGCGACGAGGCTTACTATCTCGGCGGTGAGAATCCCCAGCGCCAGCGTCCTCAGTATTTTCGGCGGACGTTTGAAAAATAATCTCTTCAACTGCTTTTGCCACCTCTGCGGTAATCGACCGGGGACTGCCCGGTCTTTAAATTGAATACATAGCTGAAATACTGGCTGCTGCCGTACCCGACCTTCTCCGCTATCTCGTAGACCTTCTCGTCTGTGGTGAGCAGCAGCCTCTTGGCGTTTTCAATGCGAATGTCCGTAATATAATCGCTGAGGGTTTTTCCCGTCTCGTTCTTAAAAAGCACGCTAAGGCGACCGTAGCTCATACCCGCGGCGTAGGATATAAGCCCGGCGCTGAGGTTTATATTGCGGTATTCCCTCTTTATATAATCGATCGCGACGGCGACAGGGGCCGAATACCGCTGCACGCCGGCATACTGCAGAGCCTGGTTTTTGCCGTCCATACGGACATACTTCTTGAGCATGTCGAAAAACGCCCTCGCCAGATCCTCATCGTCGTTTATATCGAAAACGACGTTTTCCTTTTTCTGCATGAGGCCGACGGCGAAGCTCTGAGCAGGCTTGAGGATTATATCCTCCGGGAAGCAGTTGCATAAGCGCAGTATCTCGGTCAGTTCCTCCTGCGCGTTCTCCGCCTGCGGGCGCTCGATGAGCTCGAACAGCCTGTTCTTAACCGCGTTGAGAACTATTTCCCGCTGTTTTAAAAGCTCGGCATGTATATATCTGACCTTACCGAGAAGGGCCTCGGCCGTTATATCCTGCTTGAGTATATAGTCCCTGGCGCCGCTGCGCAGGGCTTCCTGCACATAGCTGAAATCGTCGAAAGCGCTCAGAACGAGGAACTCGGCAAAGGGGTTTTTCAGCTTTATCTCGTTCATCATCTCAAGCCCGTCCATAAACGGCATGCGCACGTCGGTGATTATAATCGACGGCTTCATCAGCTCGTATTTATTGAGCCCCTGCCTCCCGTTTGTCGCCGTCGTCAAATCGTAGCCCTCGGACGCCCAGTCGACAATTGTGGACAGGTCCTCGAGTATGAACACGTCGTCTTCGACCAGCATAAGGCCGGTCCGCTCCATCAGGCTTCCCCCTTTCGCAATGGTTTCGGCATGCGCAGCCTCCGCTCTTAGCCTGGTATTTCCGAAACGGCCCGCGCGCGGAGCTTTTTCAATTATTGATAATATCACAGTATTTCAAACATTTGAATATTTTCAGCCAAAACGTTGTCCCTGTCAGGACGGCGCCGGCAATTCTGCGTAAAGCACAAAAAACGTCATTGCATTTTGGCGGCGGAATATGTTTTAATTATAATATATTTAGTTTGACAGGTCACAGCCGGAAAAATTCTGAAGGAGAATGACGCCGTGAGAAAGATTCCTTTCGATGAAAAAGAACTCAGGCCAGTCGCGCAGGCGCCCGGCATGCCCGGCGAGCCGCCGATGCCCGTTTATGACTTTCCCGTTTCAATGAAGCAGGCGTGCCGGGCGGCGTATGACAACGAGCCCATATGGCTGCCTATCGGAGTGGAAACAAACTTCTTCAGCCCGAGGATAATACCGGACAATATAGCAAGAGGGTTTTTGGCCGAGGAAAGCGAGATGCCGGAAGCTGAGCCGGGCGGCAGGGACATGTTCGGCGTCGAGTGGGTATACCAGCCTCAGGCGCGGGGCTCGATGGTAAAGCCCGGCTCGCCCGTATTGAAGGACGCAAACGACTGGGTAAATGCTATCAGGTTTCCGGATATCGACAAGTGGGACTGGGAGGGCAGCGCGAAGGCAAACGAGAAATACCTCGGCGGCGGGAAGTTCAACGTAATGTGGCTATTAAACGGCTGCTGGTTTGAAAGGCTCGTGTCCTTCATGGATTTTGAGGGCGCCGCCGTCGCGCTTATCGACGAGGACCAGAGGGACGCCGTCCGGGAGCTGTTTGACAGGACGACAGACCTGTACTGCGCCATTATCGACAGGTCCGTACGCTATTTCGACATAGATGCTTTTATGGTGCACGACGACTGGGGCTCGCAGAGGTCGCCGTTCTTTTCGCCCGAAACCGGCAGGGAACTGTTCCTGCCGTATATGGAGAAGCTTGTCGGCCATATACACTCAAAAGGTAAGATTGCCGAGCTGCACAGCTGCGGGCAGATTGAGGCGCATTTTCCGACCTTCGTCGAGGCCGGCTGGGACTCGTGGAGCGGCATGAGCGTCAACGACACGCATATGCTTTACGACAAATACGGCGATAAGATACATATAGGCGTATACCCCGATTTGATTGACGCAAACGCTCCGGAGGAGGAGCAGCGCAGGGCGGCGCGTGATTTTGTCGACAGATTCGCGAAGCCTGATAAACTGGCTTTCATCAACCCCTATGTTTTCCCGATGATGACGCCTGCTTACAGGGAGGAGATTTACAGGTATTCAAGGATTAAATTCAGCCGACAGGCGATTTAGGGCAGGGAGCCGGAGAGAGGCGGCGGCCTGCATCTTGTATAGAAGCCGCGCGGCGGCTGACAGAACAGGAGAGCCCGCTTAGAGCGGGCTCTTCTTGGCTACGTATCATAGATTATAAACCGCTGTGTTTCCGCACATGCAGCAGCTTTTGGGAGTCAGCGCGTATGAGGCGGTCGTACGCTTCACCTATCAGCGGGTTGTCGCCCGGGCGCCTTATTTCGGAGGATTCGTCCGTGCCGTAGAGGGCGCCCGTACGCTCACGGCGAAGCGACGTGTGAGCGTATACGTCGGCGGGCTGGCCGCCTCCCATGACGCAGCCTCCGGGGCAGGACATGATTTCGACAAGGTCGTAATGCTCGCCCGCTTCAATAGCGTCCATGACTCTTGCCGCATTCCCGAGGCCGCTGACTACGGCGATGCGAAGCCTGCGCCCTTTGTAATCGAGGTTAAACTCCTTCACGCCGCCCTCGCCGCGCTGTCCCAGCTCGGCGATTTCCCTGTATCCCGCCTCGTCCGAGTCGGGGCTCAGCTGGCGCAGCACGGCTTCTGTTACGCCGCCTGTGACTCCGAAAATGACGCCGCCGCCTGAGCCGAATCCGAACGGGTCGTCCGCTTTCGAGGGAGCAACTGACGCAAGGTCGATGCCTTTTTCCAGAAAGAGGTCAATAAGTTCGGTCGCGGTGAGGACATAATCGACGTCGCGGGTCTTATCGTCGCCAAAGCGGTATATCTCGCTTTTCTTTGCGGTGCAGGGCATAACGGAAACGGATACTACGCGCTTATTGTCGCGCTTGAAGTGTTCCCTGAGAACCGAACCGAACATCTGCTGGGGAGAGCGGCAGGTGGAGATGTATTTGGAAAGCTCGGGGCGGTTTTTTTCGCACCAGCTTACCCACGCGGGGCAGCAGCTTGTGAAGAGGGGGCGCTTTTCGCCCGAGGCGAGTATATCGGCAAACTCCCGGGCCTCCTCGACAGTCGTAAGGTCCGCTGCAAACACGGTGTCGTAAACGGCGTCGAAGCCCAGGAGCCTTAAGCCCCCTACTATGTTCCCGAGCGCGTTCCCTTCAAGCCCGAAGGCTTTGCCGACGGAAACGCGCACCGACGGCGCTATCTGGGCGATTACTGTTGTCTCAGGGTCGCCCAGCGCTTCTTTAACAATCTGCGCGCTGCTTTGGACGGAAATCGCCCCCGTCGGGCAAACTGCGCGGCACTGCCCGCAGCCGACGCAGCCCGTTTCCGAGAGGCTTGGCTTATCCTTTGCCGCGACTATGGTAACGCCGCCGCGCGTGACTATTTCGAGCGCCCCGACGTTCTGTTTGTTGCAGACGTCTACGCAGCTGTGGCAGAGTATGCAGAGGTTGGGGTCAATGACGACGCTTTTTGATGAGCAGTCCTTCGGGAGCGGGCGGTAAAGCGGCGAATTGTAATAGCGCTCCTCTATGGTGCAGTTTTCGTTTTTGGAGATGCGGCAGAGAAGCGCGCGCAGCTGGTAGGAACCGTCAAACGGGTCGCAGGGCGCTTCGCCCGCGGTCAGGACGTTCACGTTCGATTCATCCCAGCCGTAACCGGGCGCGCCCGCCTCCGGGTACCACCAGCCCATCTCGCAGTTTATAACGCGGGGGTCGAGCTCCGGCTTTAAGCTGGCCTTCTGCGTTATCCTCCCGCGCGGGGTCTCGATCCAGACCCAGTCGCCTTCCTTAATCCCGTACTTTGCGGCGGTGTCCGGGTTTATGGAGACCGTCGGGAAGGGCGCCGTGCGGCGCAGCGAGAGGATCTGGCGGTTGTTCGATATGAAGTACTGGTGCCTCCGGCTGCCCGTTGTCAGCACGAGCGGGTAGTCGGCAGCGAGGTCGGGCCTTGAATAAGGGCTCTCCGGCACCTCGGACCAGAAGGGCAGCGGGTCGCCCCCGGCCTTCTCGACGCCGAGGCTCCAAAGCTCGAATTTCCCCGACGGCGTGCTAAAACCGCCGCGCTTCTTATATCTCTCGTATTCCCGACGTGGCACTATGTAATTAATCTGCTTGAGCTTTTCAAAATCCGTCCCGGCGTACTCGGGGTAACGTTTGCCCATTTCGTCGAGCAAACCGTTTAAAAGCTCCTCCTGGCTCCGGGCGCCGTAGTCAAGTTCCATGCGCCGGCACAGCTCCATGAAAAATTCCTCGTCGGACCTGCACTCGCCCACGTCGGCGACTTTCCGCATGGTGAGCAGGGCCTGGTCGCCGAACTCCGGCATGCAGAAAAAGCTGTCCACCTCAGCCCAGAGCGCGGCGGGCAGAACAATGTCGGCAAGCTCCGCCGTAGGCGTCATGAAGAAGTCCATGTATACAAAGAATTCCAGCTCTTTGAGGCATTCGTATGTATGGAGCGCGTCCGGCATAGAAAGAAGCGAGTTGTTGGCGTGAGCGAGCAGGGCGCGTATCTTATAGGGCTTGCCGGTCTTTATCGCGTCGAGCGTGTACCAGGGGTGGGCGAACATCTTCGGCGTGGCCGTGCCGTCAAGCAGGGGGTAGCCGCCGCTTATGCATTTCTTCCCGAGCTCCTCCGAAAGGGCCTCGAACATGGGATAGGCCGTAGGCGCTATTTCCTTGCTTTCCACAAAGCCGCCGGGAACGTCCCAGTTGCCCGTGACGGCGGGTATCATATATATGGCGCGGCAGGTCTGGAAGGAGTTGGGCGTCTGCTCAACCGCGCAGCCCCACTCTAGGGACAGCGGCTTAACCGACGCTATCATATGCGCGGCCTTTACGATGTCTTCCTCCGGAACCCAGCAAATCCGCGCCGTTTTTTCGGGCGTATAGTCTTTTACTCTTTCGCGCAGCTCGTTAAACCCGTACGTCCAGTTTTCCACGAACTCATGGTCGTAAAGGTTTTCGGATATTATGATGTTAAGTATGCACATAGCGAGCGCGCCGTCCGTCCCGGGGCGGACGCGCAGCCAGAGGGCGGCCCTCTCCGTAAGCTCGTTGGGCTGGGGGTCGACGACGATAAGCTTCGTTCCGCCGCGCACAGCGTCTTTTATATGCCATTGAAGCTCGCCGTCGGCGCCGGAGACTGCGGGGTTGGCCCCCCAGACTATGATGCAGGCGGGCTTTGTCTCTCCGTAATAATCCACGCCGGCAAAAACGCCGGCTGTGAAATCCCCGGCGTTTTTGCGCGGTCCGAGGCAGATAAGCGCGCCGGAGGAGGTCGCGTTCGGCGTCCCCAGGACGTTGGCAAAGCGCCACAGCTGGGCCAGATGATGGCGGCCCGTCCCGGTGGTCGTGGCTATGCACTCCTTGCCGTATGTCTTTTGAAGATGCGTGAGCTTGTCGATTATCGTGTCGTAGGCCTCGTCCCAGGATATGCGCTCCCAGGCGCCGCTTCCGCGCTTTCCCACGCGCTTCATGGGGTATATAATGCGGTCCGGATGGTACATCTGCTCAATCAAGGTCATTCCCTTGGCGCAGGCGTGCCCGTTATTGAGCGGCCCGTCCGGGTCGGGGCGTATTTTAATCACCTTGCCGCCCTCGACCGTCAAAATATGTACGCAGCCGCCGTGACAGCCCCTGCACGCGGCCTTGATTTCGGTAATCTGACCCAAAATGTATACCTCCGTTACGAAATTTCGCTGGACGTAATTCTATAAATCATCGTATCAAAACGCGCCCCGCGCGTCAATAGGCAAAGCGGCTCCGGTGACGGAGGGCCCGTCCAGCCCGGCGGCGTTCCATTCGTCATAATCCAGATGGACATTGCCATAGGTATTGCCCATTTCGGGGATAGCGACCCGGACAATACTGAAAAAGAATTAACATTATTATGCTTGTATACAGACGAAAAGGCCGGGGCACTGCTCCTGGAACAAAGCGCAGATGACCCTGTCCGAGGCCTCAAATCGGATCGTTTAACCGGATGTTTTTCCGGATGACAAAAGCGCACCGCAAATCAGCACATCCTCATAGTAATTTGACTTGCATGGCAATCGTGTTATAATAATTTAATAGGTTTATTTTTAATGATGAATTGACCATCAGGCTCAACAGGGGGAAAGACCGAATAAATAGAGACTTTTCGCATTCTTCGCCTCTGAAGCCGCCGGCTTTCTAACCGGTCAGAACCTGCTTCCCGACGGTGGGCAGGCTTGTTTGTAATTACCATTTCCAAAGAAAAGCTCACCGCGCAAGCTTACACATGCGCGGTGAGCTAAGGAGAAACTATGAATCAGGCTCCAAAACTCTCCCGCAGATGGGCGTTCCCCCCACTGGCTCAGTTGTGTGCCGGCACCTTAACACTGATGCTCCTGGGTCTGATCTACGGCTGGTCGATCTTCAAAGGCCCTCTTCAGGAAATGTTCCCGTCATGGACTGAATCCAATTTGTCTACCGGCTTTACCCTGCTGATGAGCTTTTATGCAATTGGCGGTATGGTATCAGGCGCATTAGCCAAATTTAAAAAGCCCCGGCTGCTGTTAATATTAATGGCCGCCGTTATGTTTATCGGTTTTATGGGGGCTTCTACCATTGACCCCGGGGATGCTTCCGGCAGCCTGATCCGCCTTTATCTGACGTATTGTCTCTTTTGCGGCTTAGGCACCGGCATCGGATACAATATATGCACAACAGTCATCGTAAAATGGTTCCCCGATCACAGCGGCTTTGCACTGGGCACCCTGTTGATGGGCTATGGTCTGGGTGCGCTGTGCATGGGCAGCATCGTAACGAAATTGAACAGTGCGGTCGGGCTGCTGTCGACCTACCGCATCATGGGCATCGGCGTTTTTGCTGTATTTATAATATGCTCGATTTTTATTTCCGACCCAACAGCCCGCGTGAGTGAGAACGTTCCCTCTCCCGCCTGTGAGGAGAACGGCTACACACCCAAAGAGGCCCTCAGGTCTGTTTCTTTCTGGATAATTATGGCTTGGGCAATCGTTGTCAGCGCAGGCAGCTTGATTGTGATGAGCAATTCCGCATCCATCATCGGCTATTTTAAAGCGCCTGCCATCTTAGGCCTGGTGGTTTCCGTGACCAACGGCGTCTCCCGCGTAGTGCTGGGCTCTCTGATAGATCGGTTCGGCTTCCGCAGGGTATCTCTGGCTCATGGAATAGAGTTCCTGGTTGCCGCCGGATTTATGCTGGTCGGCTGCCTGACCGGTTCTGTTCTGATTCTGATTGTAGGGCTTTTACTGACTGGTTTCGGATTCGGCTGTACACCTACGACACAGGCGGTTTATCTGCGTTGCCGCTTTGGTTCCAAACACTTCTCAGCCATCTTCAGCTATGCTGCGCCGGCCTTACTGCTGTCTTCTGTCCTCGGCTCATCCCTGAGCGGACTCCTGCAGGATCTTGCGCCGGCAGGAGCTAAGTATACATCCTCGTTTGTTTTGATGGTCGTTTACGCGGCGATTGGATTTGTGCTCAGTTATTGGCTTCGAAAAGATTCTGTTTCTTGATACTACCCGTCTGTTTGCGTTTCGAATATCATTGACTGGCAGATACCGCGGATACGATAATGTGATATTTCGCCGTATAACTCCGACAGTATGGATCAATATCTCCTTCCAAAACTTGTGCTCCTGCCCATCGTGGAAAACAGCATCTTCCATGGGTTGGATCCCAAAATCGGCCCCGGCCATATTTCCACTCGCATCCAATGTGAAACTCTATCAGCAAAAACTAACGCCTGTTCAGATATAGAGCCATATAAGCAGGGCCGGGCTTAAAAGGAATTGCTGGATGGAAGGATATGCATAGGCCGCCGGGAGAACCGGCGGCCCTGAATATTTCCTATAATTGGCTGGCGGCGCCGTAAGCGCTTCGCACGGCCTTCGCGACGTTGCCCGGGCGCTCGCAGTCGCCCGCCATGAGCGTGCGCGGGGCCGCTCCGAAGAAGGAGAGCGCTTCTGTTTGCTTAGCCCTCATGCCCGCGGCCAGTATGACTGTGTCGGGAGTGAAGCTCAGCCTGCCGTCCGGGCCCTCGCATACGACGGCGTCGCCTATCGATACGCAGCGCGTTGAAGTGTGCACTTTAATGTTTTTCTCGGCTTCAATGCGGCGCATAAGTATTATCCTGTATGTAGGCGAAGCGTCGGGAGCCAGCTGCGGCAGCATCTCGACTATATCGACCTTCTTGCCGCACCGGGCAAGGTGTACGGCCGACTCGCAGCCGACCTGGCCTCCCCCGAGCACCAGGACGCTGCTGCCCAGCTTGTCTTCGTTTCCAAAGGCGTTTAAAGCCGTTATGACCTTGCTGCTGTCTATGCCGGGTATGGGCGGGACAACTGGGTCGGCGCCGAGCGCGGTTATGACTTCGTCGTAGCCCTCGCCCTCGATCATTTCGGGAGTGGCCTTAGTGTTCAGCCTTATTTTGACGCCGGCCTTTTCAAGCTGGGTCATAAGGTAATTCTTAAACTTCCTCAGGCCGTATTTAAACTCGGCGTAGTCGGCGAAATTGAGCTGGCCGCCGAGCCTGGAGTTCTTCTCATAAAGCGTCACGTCGTGGCCGCGCCTCGCTGCTGTCATAGCCGCTTCCATGCCCGCCGGGCCGCCGCCTATCACAGCGACGCGCTTGCGGCGTTTGGGAGCGTCGGGCCGGCCCGCTATGCTCTGCTTGACGCCCATTTCCGGGTTTACGGAGCATACGAAAACCTTGTTCTCAAGGCAGCCGCTGTCATGGCAGCGCAGGCACTTGATGCAGGGGACAACGTCCTCCGGCCTGCCCTCATAGGCCTTGAGCCCCAGCTCGGGGTCAGCTATCCAGCCCCTGGCTATGGAGACAAAGTCAGCCTTGCCGGAGGCTATAATCTCCTCCGCCTCGTCTAAATCCTGCAGGCCGCCTATTGCGACAACGGGTATGGGCGAGCCGTTTTTCTTAACATACTCGCACGCAGGCACAAACGGCGCGGGGCCGGCGAAGCAGGTCGGATGGGCCTCCCACATTTCATTGCCGTGCAAATGCAGCAGATCGACGTGGCCCTCCAGGATTTTCGACATGGCGAGAGTATCCTCTTTGGTGATGCCGTCGTCAAACTGGGGTTCGGCGCCGCTTACGCGGAATTCAATAAGGAAGTCCTTTCCGCAGCGCTGCTTGATTCGGTCAAATACCATAATGGGGAAGCGCAGGCGGTTTTCAAGGCTGCCGCCGTATTTATCCGTGCGCTTGTTGAAGTGCGGGGAGATGAACCTGCCGCCGCCGGGCGTGCCGTAGGCCATATGCACCATGCACATGTCGAAGCCGCATATCTTGGCGATATATGCGCTTTCGGCAAAGTTGTCGGCTATCTCGTCCATGACTTCCTCGGTCATTTCCATAGACAAAACGCCCGGAGGGCCGAATTCCGTCGTCAGGCCCGCCACGACATCGTAATAGCCCCTGTTGTTCATGGTTTGCCCCATTATTTCCAGAGAGGCCTTTGCGCCGTAAAAATGTATGGCGTCGGCAAGCTGGGAGATATAGTGCTGGTTGTGCAGGACAGAACCGTCGTAGGCGAGGTGCTCGCCGTCGTTCTGCGCGAAGGGATAAACGCCGTGGCAGGTTACGCAGGCAGCGCCGCCCTTCGCCCTCTCCGCTGCCAGGTCGATAATCGCCTGGGTAGGATACGGCTCGCCGCCCTGGAGCGCGTGTATGCCGTTGGGAGCCGAAAACAGCCGGTTCCGGAAAACCGTATTGCCGACCTTCATCGGCGACAAGAGATGGGGATATTTGTACTTCATAATGTCCTCCATAATATCGTGTTATTTAGAGATAATCACCGGCAGACCAGGCGGCGATTATCCGGCGTTTACAGATTCATGGCCGCGCAGTACCCGTCCGCAGTTGCGTTCATTATCCTGCCGGGCCTCAGGCAGTCGCCGATGGCGATGAATTCGAGCGCCTCTTTGCGCAGATCCTCGCGCACGGCTTCCAGCGGCTTCAGGCCCGTGGCTATAATAACCGTGTCGGCGGGGAAGAAAAGCTCCGTACCTTCCTTATTAACGGCAGCCACGCCGTTTTTGTCAATATTCGAGCAGCGCAGGCCCAGGTTAGGAATAATGCCGTACTTTTTCATGGCGTTTTGCGTATAAATGCGCTGGCTGATACCCGCGTCGGGCAGAATATCGTCCGCAACCTCAATGAGAACGGGCTTTTTTCCCAGCATGACCATATGTATGGCCGTCTCGCAGCCGACGGCGCCCGCTCCTATGATAACTACGTTTTTGCCTATCTCCACGCCGTCGTCGTAAATCCGCGTTGAGGCGACAACATTGGGGCCATCAATACCGGGAATGGACGGAAAGCTCTGCTGTGCGCCCACGGCGGCTATAACTGCGTCCGCGCTGCAACTCTTGATAAATTCGGAGTCGGCTTTAATGCCCAAAAGTATTTCCGCCCCGCTTTTGCGCGTCATGCGTATGAGCCAGTCCAGGTATCGCTTCATGTCGGCCTTGAACGGGACGTGTTCGGCGTGGCGCAGAAGTCCGCCCAGGGAAGAGCTTTTTTCGCAGAGAGTCACGTTGTGGCCGCGCTCGGCCGCCGTAATGGCCGCCTGCATACCGCCCGGCCCCCCGCCCACAACCAGTATGTTCTTTTTTACCTTCGGCTCGTTGCAGAAACGGAAATCCAGCTCGCGGCGTATGAGCGGGTTCACGGCGCACCGGAGCTTGTGCGTCGGCTTTAAGCCGGAATCCATGCAGTTGAGGCATCTAAGACAGGGCCTTATCTCGTCGCCGCGGCCGAGGCTGGCTTTTTTGGGCAGGTAGGGGTCGGCTATGAGCGCCCGTCCGATGTTTACTACGTCGGCTTTGCCGCTTGCGAGTATGTCCTCCATCAGCTCGGGCGTGTTGATTCCGCCCAGTGCGGCTACGGGTGTTTTTACATGCTTTTTAAACTCTGCCGCCAGGTATACGTTCATTCCCGGGGGGTTGTGCGGCCCGGGGCTGGCCGTCGTGCGCCCCGCCGCGTTGAACACGGTGCCTATTGAAACATTGAAGAGGTCTACTTTACCGTCGAACATTTTGGCATACTCTATACCGTCTTCAAGCGTATAGCCGCCTTCAAAGTCCTCGGTGCCGGAGATGCGCAGCTCTATGGGAAATTCGCCGCACTTCTGCCTTATGCGGTCGATTACCATCAGCGGAAAGCGGGCCCGGTTTTCAGGGCTGCCGCCGAACCTGTCTGTGCGCTTGTTCGTCAGCGGCGAAAGGAACTGGCCGAGCAGCCAGCCGTGCCCTGCGTGCACCTGGCACATATCAAAGCTTGCCTGCTTAAGGCGCAGGGCCGCTTCGCCGAAGCACTCGGTTATGAACTCTATCATATCCTCGTCCATGGGCTCGATGTCGTCGCCCATCGGGTTTTTCATAGCCGAGGGGCCTATGGGGTTTCGCCCGTTTATGAAGGCGGGCCTGCAGAAGCCTCCGCCGTGCGCGATCTGCAGGGACGCGAAGGCCCCGTGCTGGTGTATAGCGTCGGCAAGGTCGGCAAGCACGGGCAATATGTCGGGGTTATCGAGGGCTATCGCGTGGTCATGCGAACGCCCTGTCGCCGTATGCACCGGCGTCTCTCCTATGGTGACGATTGCCGCGCCGCCCGCGGCCTTTTCCTGGTAGTAAGCTATTGACTCCTTCGTGGGAAAGTCCCGGGAATCAAATTCGTGAATTGACGTAGCCGAGGCCTCGATCCTGTTGCGCAGTGTGAGTTTTCCAACTTTCAGCGGGCTGAAAAGCAGGGGAAATTTCCTTTGCATGGCGTTATCCTCGTATTACTTTATCTATATCGAATATTCTATATCGAATTCGAAAAATACCTCGCCTCTCAAAGCTCCGCTGGCGGGCTCGTAGCTCCGCTCCCAGAACCCGACGCGGCCGCCGCGGCTTATAAGCAGGACCGTGGAAGAACACGTGCCGTAGTCTGCGCTTTTTACAAATATCGAAGAGAGCATTTTCTCGCGCTCGTACGTGACGCCGGTGTGCGGCAGCTCGTCGTCTGGGGCGAGCTCATCGTCCGAGAGTATATCGAACAGGGCCTCATGGTCGACCTTGCCGCTCATAATGCAGTCTTCGAGCCGCTTCTTTCCCTTTTTGACCTTCGGCCACGGCACGTCGAGGAAGCTGTTGCTCAGTCCGTGCACGCCGGGCTCTATTTTCACCTCGCTGCCGGGAAGACGGCTTGAATGGTAATAGAGCCCGTCCATATCGCCCAGCAGCAGGTTATAGCCGTTATAAGCGCCGTCGTATTCGGATACGCTCCGGAATATAACCGGCGCGGGGTCGGAGGATTCAAGACAGTTTAGCACCAGGAGCCCGCGCGAGAGCGCCTCCTTCATAAAAGAGGAGGGGTCTCGGTAGTTTGTAAGCGCAGAAAAACGCCCGCTCTTTGTGATTCCAAGCCACGTCCCGCCGCGCACAAGGTCCTTGCCCGCGAGAATACGCCGGTTTTCCCAAAACGACGCTTCCAGCGTAGGACGCGTGTAAAACTCGTCCCTGTTTGCAGCGCAGATAAATCTGTAATCCGGGTGACAATCAAAAGCAAAAAGTATTATGCACATATCTAACCCCTGCCGATATTAATCCCTGCCGAAGGCCTCGGATATTATAAGATTCGCTATCTCCGACTTTGTTTCAGCCCTGAGGAAGCTGCCATCCGGCCTTAACAGCATCGCCTTGTGTTTATCACCCGATATATCGGCAAGGTCGTTGGCCACGACGAGGTCGCAGCTGTTTTTTTTAAGGAGATTCATCCCGACCTGCCTCAGCTCCTCCTTTGTAACGCCGCTTAGCAGCTTAAAGCCGACTAGAAACGTATCCGGGCTGAGAGGCTTAATAGCGGAGATGACCTTCGGCGTCGGCCTGAGCTTGATAATAAGGTCGGTTTCGCTCGAGGAGATTTTATTTCCGGTTAAGACGGACTCGTTTTTCCTGATTATGTCCTCAATAAGAGGGCGCGCGTCTTCGCCCGCTTCTCTTCCTTTGAGCCTTTCGGAAATCTCGCGCGAGAGCAATCCCGCTGTCGATACGTAGTCGACGGTATAGTCCGACACCGCCATGCTGTGTATGAATATGTCGATTTTGTTTTCGGTAAGCAGCGATTTTACCGTCTCCAATAAGCTTTCTGTGCTGCCCGTTGTCACGACCTCCACAAGCGGGGAAGCGGGGGGCCTTATTGCCCGTAAGTGGCAAAGATAATATATCTTTTCAATTACGGCGGGCTTCTTTGCAAGAAGGGCAGAGCATATTTCCGAGCCGAGCCGCCCTGTTGAGGAGTTCGTGATAGACCTGACCGTGTCGATAGGCTCGGAGGTGCCGCCCGCTGTTATGACGATCTTCATAGCGGCTTATTCTCCGCGCCGGAAAGCACGCTTGCGGCAAATTCGACTATCGCCTCGGGCCTGGCGAGCTTCCCCTTCCCGGTCGTCCCGCAGGCGAGATAGCCCTCGTCGGGCTCTATGAACCTGTATCCAAGCTTCCCAAGGCGCGAGATATTCTCCCGGACTATCGGATTTTCATACATGTAGTCGTTCATCGCCGGGGCTATGACGACGGGGGCCTTCGTCGCCATGACCGTTGTGGTCAGCATATCGTCGGCTATGCCGTTTGCTATCTTGCCTATGACGTTCGCCGTCGCGGGGGCGATGAGAAAGAGGTCGGCCTTCCTCGCGAGCGAAATATGGTCAATCTCCCACGAGACAGGAGGCTCGAACATATCGGTAATTACGCGGTTTTTAGAAAGAGCCGCTAGCGTAAGCGGCGTTATGAATTCAAGGGCGTTCTTAGTCATTATAACGTCCACGTTCGCCCCCAGAGCTCTGAGGCGGTTTATTATGTCCGCCGCTTTATACGCGGCGATGCCGCCGGATACGCCTAGAACTATGTTTTTCCCCGAAAGCATATCGGCACACTTCCTTCCGGTTTGTTTTCAATGCCAGTATTCTATTACGTTTTGCGCCGTATATCAATTACTTATTTGGACGGGGGGTTCGGGAACATTTTACAATTATTATTGGCATATGTCAATAAAACAAACATGGCGATTTGCCATTCCCAGGCGGAAAGGAATTCATAATGACCTGAGAGGTTAAAGAGTTTACGTAAAGTTCACATTTGTATAGTTGATTAATCCCGCTTTGCAGCGTATAATCAAAACATAAACTGAGAAAGGAGGAAGAGCATATTAACAACAGAGTACACGGCGATATAGACGACATGATCTTTGGGGACGTAAAGACAATCGCGAGCGAAAGATAGTGCCGGCGCAGGACCAGGGTAAGAGACCCTGGGTTTTTTATGCGCTTTTTAGATAGAAGATTTGCGCGCGGATTCGCGCCCGACAAAACAAAAGCGTGACAAAGCCCGATGATGTCGGGCTTTCTGTGTTTCGCGGCGTTTGTAAATTGGTTTTTATTTAAGCTGCTGGTCGGTTATAAAGAAATCTTTCCATGGGTCCCCGCCTTTTATCCTCTCAAGCGCGGCTTCCATGGTTATGCCGTCGGGAGATACACTGTCCAGCTCGTCCCATGAGATGGGCATGGATACGCGGGCGCCTTTCCTCGCCCTGAGCGAATAGGGGGCGATGCTTGTCGCGCCGCGGCCGTTTCTTATCCAGTCGATGAAGATCTTGTTCGTCCGACGGCTCTTTCTGACGTTGCTTGTATAGCGGTCGGGCCATTTCTGCTCCATGAATTCGGCGACGCGCCTGGCAAAATCGCGGAAAACCTCCCATGAGGCGGCAGGCTTAAACGGCACGACCACGTGATAGCCCTTGCCCCCGCTCGTTTTTAGGTACGAAACGAGAGAGAGGTCGGAAAGAACGCTCTTAATATCCCGCACGCCTTGGCGTACGGTATTAAGCTCCATACCCTCGTCAGGGTCAAGGTCGAAAACCATAATATCGGGCTTTTCAAGCTCATCAATGCGGCTGCCCCAGGTATGGAACTCCAGCGTGCCCATCTGAGCCTCGTATATAAGCCCCGGCTTATCCTCAATATAGAAGTATTCTTCATTTTCCCCGCCGCTGCCGGGCACCTGGATTGTCACTATACACTTGCTGCCGGGGCCGGGGTGCTTTTTATAAAAGCAGGTCTGAGCTATGCCCTTGGGGCAGCGAACTATGCTGAGAAGCCTGCGCGACACATAGGGCAGCATTCTCTGCGCCGCCGCCTCGTAGTAGCGGACTACGTCTTCCTTCGTGATGTTTGGCTCCTCAAAAATTATCTTTCCGGGGCTCGATATCTTTATCCCTTCTATAACGGGGCCTTCTGATTTTGGGTCCATAATTCTCTCCTCGCTGGAAGTCGGCATGTCGGACGATGCCTCTCTTTGTATGTCCCTCGGCTGCTTGTCTTCCCGCAGGCCTTTGAAGCTCGCCTGCCTTAATAAATTGTCCTGCGTCCATTCGGCGAATTTTATCTCTGCCACAAGACAAGGTTCAAGCCAGGTGACTTTTTCGCCGGGTCTTATCTTCGGCTCTTGGCTGAAAGGACAAAGAGGCGTCTTTATATCTTCGAATTTTGCTTGAAGCTCTTTTACGCTGCGCTCGCCGAGGCCCGTGCCGGCGCGCCCGACGAAGGCCAGCTCCCCGCCCTGGTATACGCCCAGCAAAAGCGAGCTTATACCGCTTGCCTTTTTGCCGGAGAGCGTATATCCTCCTATTACGAACTCCTGCCTCTTGTCGCATTTAAGCTTTATCCAGTCGCCGTTTCTGGTTCCGCTGTAGACGGAGCCGGATTTTTTGCCCACTATGCCTTCCATGCCCAGCTCGCAGGCCGCCTTAAAGCTCTGCTGTCCGTTCCCGCATACGTGGACGCTGTAGCTGAGGTTTTTAGGCCCGTCTTTCATCAGCTCTTCCAGAATTGCCTTCCTCTCAAACAGAGGGCGCGAGCGCAGGTCCACGCCGTCGAGGGCGAGGAGGTCGAATACTATATAAGTCAGATTACGGCCCTCGGGATTTCTCAGATAGTTCTGCAGGGCCTGAAAATCAGTTTTGCCCTGAGAATCGGTTACGGTCATCTCGCCGTCGAGCACCATAGCCCTCCCGGCCGCGAAATCAACAAGAGAGGAGGCGACGGGCTGGAACCTGCCCGTATAGTCGCCGCCGTTTCTTGTCATGAGATGAACGCCGTTGCCCTCTATAAAAGCCACTATCCTGTACCCGTCGTATTTGAGCTCAAACAGCCAGTCGTCGCCCTCCGGGATAGTGTCGGAGAGCTTTGCAAGCTGCACGCCGGTTTCATTAAATGGGTTTTTTGCCAGTTTTTCATCCTCGCCGTTTCTTATTTCCTCCATTGTGCGCCCGGTCCTTATGCTTGTGTCGAATCCGGATATATCAACGCCCTCTTTGGCGAACTCATCCTTTTCCTTGATTAAAAGCCAGTTGTTTTTGTTTCCGCCTTCTTTTGAACGCAGGCGGACAAGCGCCCAGCTTCCCCTGAGCCTTCTGCCTTTGAGCGCGAATTTCAAAGAGCCTTTACTAAGAGCTTCCTCCGTATCGCCGTAGGGCTCCCAAAAGCCCTCGTCCCAGAGCATCACTTCCCCGCCGCCGTACTCGCCCCTGGGGATGGTCCCTTCAAAATTCCTGTAATCCAGGGGGTGGGGCTCCACCATGACGGCGAGCCTCTTATCCCTTGTGTCGAAGGACGGGCCTCTGGGCACGGCCCAGCTTAAAAGGACCCCGTCCCACTCTAGGCGGAAATCGTAATGCTCCGTACGGGCCATGTGGCGCTGGACGACGAACCTCAGGCCGTCGCCGGGCGGAGACACCTCGCCCACGGGCTCCCCGGTGCTCTCGAAATTCCTTTTTTTATTGTATTCTTCAAGATTTAAAGCCATAATACATTATGCGGGCCATCGCCGCATTTAAGCCGTTTCCCTCTCCTTTTTTGCCTTCTCGACGCTGGCCTTTAAGGCGTCCATCAGACTTATAACCTTGCCCTTATCCTCGCTCTCCGCGGCGACGATTTCCCTGCCTGAAATCTTGGCCTCGATAAGCTCCCGGAGCCTTGACTGGTATTCGTCTTTGTACTTTGACGGGTCGAAAGGCGTGTCCATCGATTCGATGAGCGTCTTTGCCATTTTGAGCTCGGCCTCGGATATCTCGGGCTTTGCGTACTGCTTTTGAAGCTCCCTGATGTCGTCGGCGTAGAACATCGTGGAGATAAGCACTGCGTCCTCGCGGGGGATTATTGCCATGAGCGTGTCCTTAGTGCCCATTACGGTTTTTCCTATAGCTATCTTCTGCTCGGCCATGAGAGCCGCTCTTAAAAGCTCGAAGGCCTTCTCGCCCCCCGCCTCCGGCACGGCCTGATAGGTCTTTTCATAATAGACCGGGGATATCTGGTTAAGATTCGCGAAATGCAGGATCTGTATCGCCTTTTCCTTTTCGGTCTTAATTTTCTCAATCTCTTCGTCCGTGATAACAACGTACCTGTTTTTTTCGTACTCAAAGCCTCTAACGATGTCTTCGGCCCCTAACTCCCTGCCGCAGTGGGCGCAGGTCTTTTTGTAGCGGATGCGGCTGCTGTCCTCCTTGTGCAGCTGGTTGAAGTGAATATCGCTGTCCTGCGTCGCCGTATACATCGCTATCGGGATGGCGACGAGGCCGAAAGATATGACGGATTTGCGCGATACCATCGGAAACACCTCCGGCTTTAGTGTTTCCGCTGTTTTGGCAAGTATGTGGATGTTTTAATCGGGCTTATGCGGCGCTTTCAGGAAGGTTGAAGCCGCGGGGAAGATATTGGGCTCTGAACGCCCTCGGAAGACACCGGAATGCTTTGCCAGGTTTCTTTTCCGCCAATTCCGGAACAAATTTCCGGAATACGAGTCAAAGTAAGAGATGAGACTGACATATGGAGGTATAGTGGATGAAAAGAAATATAATCATAGCGGTTTTGCTGGCGGCATTGCTGCTTATGGGGCTGACAGCGTGCAAATCAAAACCGGAGGCAACGGCGGAACCGACCGCAGAGCCGACTCCGGAACAGACGCAAAAGCCCGCAGAAACGCAGCCGACAGAAGCGCCGGAGCCGGAGGACAAGGGCGAAACCACGGCGGAGCCGACCAGTAAGCCCGCTCCGGAAGAAGAGCAGACAATGGAAATAACCGTGTATTACCTCAAGGACGACGGAAGCGAAATGTATCTCGTCAAAGAGGTTCACACGGTTGAGAAAACCGAGGCCGTGGCCCGGGCCGCGCTAAAGGAGCTCATTTCCGGAACGCCCTTGACGGAAGGCGCTGTGAAGGTCCTGCCCGCCGACACGGAGATACTCGGGATAAACATTAAAGACGGGCTGGCCACCGTGGATTTTTCCAGGGAAGTGCTTAACGCCAACGTCGGCTCGTCCGGGGAGAGCTTAGGCATATTGAGCATAGTCAACACCCTGACCGAATTTCCTACGATAGAAAAGGTGCAGTTTACGGTCGAGGGTTCGGCTGAAAACGCTATGGACTGGTGGGGCCATGTCGGCCTGTACGACCAGCCGTTTAAAAGGGACGTAAGCATGGTCAGATAGCAGTTCGCGCGTATTTAAAGCGGCGCGGCGCCGCCCGAACAATCAAATATTTTTTATCGGAAATACCCAAGTCGACACCTTGGGTATTTCAATTTTTTCCCAGAAATGCTATAATAAAGCTGAGGGCGATCAAATAAAAAAAGAAGGGGAGAACATTATGGCATTGGCCGGACTGATCGTCAGCATTATGGTATTTCTTATGTTCTTTATTTTCCTTAACGCAGCGACAGGAAGCGTACTCCTCTGCGTTCTTTTTGCGGCCGCGGCAATAGCCGGCATTGTCATCACAGGCCTGGGCTACGACAGGAGCTACAAGGCCGGCCCGAGAAGCATAAAGGCTCAGAAGGACAAACTAAAGCTGATGACCAGCTGCTTACTGGATTTTTTAATAGTGCTGGTTGCTTACAACATAGTTTTCAGGCGTCCCGGCATCGCGTCTCTATTCTATTCGCTGCCCTACATTTTTATTGTTTTGGCTTTTTTATGGCTGGTCGGTTTCCTGACTATACGTCTGAAGATAAGCTCGCTTTCAAGAAACATACGGAAGCAGATTGTCTGCGCCGCCTGCGGTGAGGCCGTGAACCCCTCGGCGAAGTACTGCGGAAGCTGTGGGAGAAAAATCAGGGACTGACGTGCGCGTGAATAAATGATAAGGAAGGAAGAAAAATGAAGATTCTCGGAATTTCGGGCGGTTCCAAAAACGGCTCAAACGACGCCATGTGCCGCGAGGCGCTGATAGGGGCGAAGGAAAAAGGCGCCGAGATTGAGTTTATTCGCCTGCTTGATCTCAACCTCAAGCCCTGCACGGGCTGCATTTCATGCGTAAACGGCATGATGCGCGGGGGCAACGGCGACTGCGTCATAAAAGACGATTTCAAATGGCTGGAAGACAAGGTGCTCGACGCCGACGGCATCGTATGGGCTATGCCCATATTCGAAAAGGGAGCCCCCGGCGTAATGCACCTGGTGCAGGACCGCCTGTTCGGCCCCGCGCACGACCCCGGCATGGCCATTGTCTCCGGCGAGATAAGCAAGCAGACCGGCGGCCCCGGCCCCGATATCCGGAAAATGCGGCCAAAGCCGATGAGCTTTATCTCCATAGGCGGCTCGGACTGGAATACGCGCGTAAGCTGCGACATGAATATGCTCTCTATGGCGGCGGGCTGGAAAACAATCGACGACCTTGTGTTCCCGTGGTCCAAGTCCATAATTCTGGACGACGAGGCGGTCGAAAAATGCCATCAGGTCGGCGTCAATATCGTTAACGCGGCCTCCGACTTTGAGCACGCTAAATACTTGGGCGACCCGGGCTGCTGCTCAAACTGCCACAGCCGCAACTTTTTCCTCGGGGCTGACGGCAAGGCCGTGTGCGAGGTCTGCGGCATCATCGGCGACATTGTTTTGGAAAACGGGAAGTATAGCTTCGTTTTCCCCGAGGAGCAGCTTAGGCACGCGCATAACCTTATACCCGGAAAAATGCTGCATATGCAGGACATAGGCAAATATGAGGGACAGCTCGCCGAGCAGAAGAAAACGCCGGAGTTTAAGGCCCGCGTGCAAAAGTACAAGGATTTTATCACGGCCTCAAGACCTAGCGCGGAGGTAATAGGCTGAGGGCCTTCCGCTGCAAGTTTTAAACGACTAAAAACGCGTCCGGTATCATACCGGGCGTGTTTTTTTGTCCCGAAGGCGGCAAATGCTGTAAAAATATTTTCTTTCGCGCTCAAAACCCGCTTCTGCCGACTCTACTTGAAGTAGAAAGACAAACGGGAGGGCACCATGGCCGGACGGAAGACCGGGCGGATTCGCCCTTACGGCGTGCTCAAATATGACAGCCTTGAGGACGTGCAGGCGGGAATAGACGCGTATTTTGCAAAGGCCGCCTCGGAGAACAGGCCGCTTACCATGCAGGGACTGGCAAACGCCCTCGGGCTTGAGCGCGAAACGCTGCTTAAATACGGCTGCGAGGACAAGTATTCAAACGCGATTATGAGCGCGAGGGCGAAGGTGCTTGAATACGCTGAGGAGCGGCTTTTTGACAAGCAGACTATGAGCGGGGCGAAGTTCTGGCTGGTGAATAACGGAGGTTATTCGGAAAGGAATGAGGAGGACGTTTTCGGGAGCGTATACTTCATAGACGACTACTAGGCCCGAGCCGCCGTTTTCCGGAAATAAAAAAGCGCCCCTCCGGAAAGGCGCGCTTTAATGAATCCACTTTTATTTTCTGAAACAATCGCTGCAATAGACAGGACGGTCGCCGCGCGGCTCGAAAGGAAGCCTGCAGGCGCTGCCGCATTCGGAGCACACCGCGTCGTACATCTGGCGCTGGCCGCCCGATGAGCTTTTGCGGGCAATTCGGCAGGGTTTGCAGCGCGTAGGCTCGTTTTCAAAGCCTTTTTCAGCGTAAAACTCCTGCTCGCTGGCAGTAAAAGTGAATTCTTGTCCGCAGTCTTTGCAGACGAGTGTTTTGTCTTTGTACATGTAATACCTCGTTTAATTAGTTACGCCTCTGTATAAGCGCGTGATTAACAATATCGCATGCGGGCCATTAAGTCAATGGAAATTTGTCGAAAAGTGAAATATATTTCCGTTTATTCTATTGAAAGGACGGGAGGCTTCACATGTTTTTTGCTGCCGGGGCGATAATACTGCTCTTTTTAATCGAATTTTACATATGGAACTGGCTCTGCTTCCTGTCCGACGGGCAGCTTGGCGCAGTACGAGCTTATAACGCGCAGAATCACGGAGGAATTAAGTGCCGGACGCGATTGAGGTAAGTATAAGAGAAACCGTCGGCAAAGGCTATGAGCAGTTCTGGCGCGACAAACACAGGTACAGGGTCGTTAAGGGCGGTCGTGCGTCGAAGAAGTCGACGACGATGGCGTTATGGCTCGTATATCACATTATGAAGCATCCTTTGGCGAACGCGCTCGTCGTGCGCCAGCTTTTAAACACGCACAAGGACTCCACCTTCGCGGTCCTTAAATGGGCGATGCGCCGCCTGAAAGTCTACCATCTCTGGAGCTTCAAGGAGAACCCGCTTGAGTGCACGTACAGGCCGACGGGCCAGAAGATATTGTTCCGGGGCTTTGACGACCCGTTGAAGCTCACCTCCATAACCGTTCCGGTGGGCTGCTTGTGCTGGGTTTGGATTGAGGAGGCCTTCGAGATTGACGACGAGAGCAAGTTCAGGACGCTTGACGAGACCATACGCGGCGAGATGCCCGAAGGCCTGTGGAAGCAGATAACGCTCACTTTCAATCCGTGGGTAGCGTCGCATTGGACAAAGACAAGGTTCTTCGACAACAAAGACCCGCAGGCTTTCACTCTGACTACGACGTACAAGTGCAACGAATGGCTTGACGATAACGATAGAAAGCTGATTGAGTACACAGAAAAGAACGACCCTGAGCGATATAAGGTCATAGGTTTAGGCGAATACGGCATACCTGGCAGCGCGTTTTTTCCTGAGTTTCGGACTGACATACACGTTATCGACCCGTTCCCCATCCCCGAACACTGGAAGAGGTATACGACCATGGATTACGGCCTGGACATGCTCGCCGTGCTGTGGATAGCGATAGACGAGGAGGGGAACGCCTTCGTATACAGGGAGGTTTACGAGCCGGGACTTATAATCTCGGAGGCGGCTCATAGAATACGCAAGGCAAACGGAGGCGAGCGCATATTCATTAAATACGCGCCGCCGGACCTCTGGAACAGGAGGCAGGAGACGGGGCGCTCGGCGGCGGATATATTCCGCGAAAACGGCGAGCTCTTATGCAAATCCTCAAACGACAGGGAAGCGGGCTGGCTCGCCGTCAAGGAGTGGCTGCGCGTAATAGAGGTTCTGGACGAGCAGACCGGCGGCATAAGAAAGACCTCAAGGCTGAAGATTTTCAGCACCTGCCGCAACCTCATACGCTGCCTGCCCCAGCTTCGGGCGGACGCGAAGGAACCGAGCAAGGCGGACGACGAGAGGAACTCGGGAAGGCACGAGCTGACGCACGCGCCGGACGCGCTCAGGGGCTTCTGCGTGATGCGCCAGAAGCCGTCCGACCCGCCCGCGCGGGACAGGTACAGCTATTTCAGACAGAGGATGCTCTCTTCAGGGGAAGGCGAGCTGCCGGAGAGCTATATTAATATGAGGATTTCGGGGTACAGGCGATGATTCATTTTATCAGTATTTGCTTATTATGCTTTACGGCGGGCTATATGCTGGGACGGCGGGGCGGCTTCGCGATATCGCGGCGCCCGCCTGTAAAGCAAAACGGCGCTTTGGCGCACGGAGCGGGCGAAGAAGTCTCGGGCCAGAGCGCAACTTCTTCGGAACAGGCGGATGAATTCGGCGAAATTATGGCCTTCAGCGCCGAGAAGATGCTTTCGGCGCTGAAGGCGGAAAACGCGGCTAGACGTTATAAGGGGCGTGTGAGATGAGAAAAAAACCTGAGTTTACGCGCGAATGGCTGGACAAGCTGGCGGGCGAGAGGTACAACAACTCGCTCGACTACTACGGCAGAACCGACCTGAACTGGAATATGTACAAAGGCAACCAGTGGGTGGGGATACACGCCGGCGAGCTGCCGAAATTCGTTATGAACATATACGCGGCGGCAACGGAATTTATCATAGCTTCAATAATGTCCAAGCCCATCAGGGCGGAATTTGCGGCGGACAATATCCCGAAGCCGGCCGACGACGACACTTCGCCCCAAGCCGAAAGCTTCAGGCTCATCAGAAAGCAGATAGAGCTTCTTAATCGGGCGGCGCGATTAAAATGGGAAAAGGAGAAGATGGATTTCAAGCTCCGCATGAACTGCCTTCTCGACGCGGCCTGCTCAGGCGACATGTGCGCCCATGTATATTGGGACGCCGACGCAAGCACAGGGCAGAACGAGACGGGCGATTTCCATACCGAAATCGTCGACGGAGGCAACGTGTTTTTCGGCAACCCGAATATTGCCGACGTCGAATCCCAGCCGTACATCGTAGTCTCAGGGCGGGAGCTTGTTTCAAAGCTGAGGGCCGAGGCCAGGGCAAACGGCGTCGGGAGGGAGGATTACGAGCGCATCCTGCCCGACGCCGACACAGAATACCAGATTGGCGAGGGCAAAAACGAGCTTGAGGGCGGCAATGAGGACTCGGGCAAGACGACGTATGTAATAAAGTACAGACGCGACCCCGATACGGGGCGGATTTTCTGGAGCAAGTCCACCAGGGACTGCCTTATACGCAAAGACGTCGACCTCGGCATCTCGCGCTATCCCATAGCCTGGGGCAACTGGCGGAGGAACAAGAACAGCTACCACGGCATACCGATCGGCAACGGGCTGATAGACAACCAGATTTCCATAAACCAGCTTTTCGCCATGGTCGTCTACTGGGCAAAGCTGAACGCTTTCGGCAAGGTAATTATTGACGAGACGCGCATACAGCAGTGGTCGAATAAGATAGGCGAGGTCATCAAGGCGCAGGGCAACGTCGGCGACGCGGTGCAGCAGCTCGCGGGCGGCTCCTTCAATACCGCCATGCTGACGATTATCGACATGGCTATCAAGTACACAAAAGAATTCGTCGGCGCGAATGACGCGGCTTTAGGGCAGGTAAATCCCGAGCTGGCAAGCGGCGCGGCTATTATGATGACCGCCAAGCAGGCCTCAATACCGCACGCGAATATCGAATCCAACCTGCACCAGTTCATCGAGGACCTGTATCTTATCTGGGGCGAATTCTACCTGAAGAAATACAGCAGCAGGACGCTGTATTTCAGGGGGGAAGAGGGTATCGAGTGCGGGGATTATGACGCGTCGCTTCTGTCGGACGTGCTGCTCAGCTGCGAGGTCAACGTCGGGCAGTCCACGCTCTGGAGCGAGAGCCTGCGGCAGCAGAACCTCGACAACCTGCTAAAGGGCGGGTATATAACTCCCGTGCAGTATTTCGAGCGCATTAAGGACGAGAGCCTTTTGCCCGACGCGCAGGGGCTTGCGACCGACGCAAGGCTCAAGGAGATGCTGCAGGCTCAGGGCGACAAGCTCATAAAGCAGGCGCGGAGCTATCTCGGAGAAGGGCCGGTTCAACCGGATAAGGCCTTGACAAATAAGCCGCCGGCGGAAGCCGCGCCGAAGATTGTCCCGCCTTTGGTGTAAGCGCCTTTGACCGGTTGCCGGATAGCGTCCGGGGCGGGCGGCTCGGAGGAGCAAAAACCCGGCCTTTCGGCCGGGCTGGAGATTTATCGATTTGTCTGGGGCAGTTCTTTTAGATAAAGCGAGTCCGTGCAGACGTGTACGTTGTCTATCGTCAGGTCAAAATGGTATGTCCCCGCGCAGAGGAACCTCACCGACGCAAGCTCAATGAGAAGGCTCGCTTTCAGGGTTCTGGCGGATACGTTTATCTCGCCGTTAAAAGGCGGGATCACTTCCCGGCCCTCCGGGTCGATGAACACCAGCCTGAATTTATGCGCCCCAAGCTCGCTGCGGTGAAATTCGATATTCGCGACGTAGGTGAATTTAGGGAGTATGTGCGGGAATTTCTGAACGTTCAGCGTGTCGAATATGCCCAGGGCGTTTAAGTTGTGTGTCGTCGAGAGATTGGCGGCGCTGCACAGAAAAGAGTATTTTACCTGCATTTAAGCTCCCTCCCTGTTTTTTTCCTTCAGGCAGGCGGCATAAAAAGCCCTGCCGGAATCAGTCACCTCTATCATCTGAGGCTCTTCCTCCAGTTCGCAGTCCGCCCCGAATGTCTCTAAAAGCTCGTAATAGAGCGCCCTGTAATTGTTATCCGTCCTTATAACGTCATAGTCGTCCTCGTCGGGGTAATATTTATCCTCAAGCAGGCGTATAAGCCCGCATCTGCTCAGGTTAGCGAGCGACCTCGTGACGTCCGGGAAAGGGGCAATGTCGGCGTTTGGGATGATATGCTTGAGCAGCGGAGCCAATTCCCCGGTTTCCCTGTCCTTCCCGAATATCGTGATCATCGGTATCCTGGGCATTTCCGCCAGCAGCTTGAAGATTCTGGCGTCAAGCGGGCTCATCTGCTCGATTAGATGGACGAAGGACGGGTGGACAAGGCTCTTGGTATCCGGGTCCATGGCGTTGGCCAGAAGCGTGAGGTACATATAGCGCAGCTCGCCGCTGTCCATCGAATACGAGAGCGCCCTGAGCACGGGAACGCCTATATATGGCTCCGGCTGAACTATCTTTTCAGGGTCCAGTCCCGCGAGCTTTTTCCCAAGCAGCTTTTTTATTACGTCGTGCGTTAGCTGGACGTAGTCGTTTTTTGCGATCCAAGAGGCCCTGCTGAGAGCGGCCTCGACGGCAAGCTCGGTAGGATCCTGACCTGCCCCGGCTTCTTCAAAAGATTTTACCAGTTCCTCTGTGCTTTTTCGCTTTTCTGGCATTTGCCCCACCTCAGATCAAGAATTGCCCGCGATTTATGAATGCGCGGCGCGGAGTATGCGCCGCGGCTTATAAACATAGTATACGCCGACGGGTACGGCGCTCCTGCGATATATCGGATTTCAACTGATTATATCACAGTGTTCGCGCGCCCGCCAGAGGCGTTATGTGAAGAAAGGTGAAATTATGGAGAACATTTCAAATCCTGTAAGCGCGGCAGCCGACGCAGGACAGGGGCCTGTCGTGGAGGCCCCAAAAGCTCAGGGCGATGCCGCAAAGCCGGAACCTCAAAAGGCGAAAAGTGCGGAAGTCGCCGAACCGCAGCAGGAAAAGGCGCGGCAGAGCGCGGACGAAAACGCCAGATACGCCGCCGCAAGGCGCAAGGCGGAGCAGGAGG
The DNA here is from genome assembly GCA_050944055.1 of Oscillospiraceae bacterium. Taxonomy (GTDB): domain Bacteria; phylum Bacillota; class Clostridia; order Oscillospirales; family Oscillospiraceae; genus JBMNQI01. The sequence continues at coordinate 29,038 of JBMNQI010000026.1, forward strand.
CGGAGCGCAAAATAGCGGAGGCGGAGGCCAGGGCGCGGGATAAGGCCATAGCCGAAGTGGCCAAAAGGCAGGGATGGCGCACGCGCGAAGGCAAGGAGATAAGCAGCTTTGAGGAATACGAAAGGGCCGCGCGCGACATAGCGCTTATGAAAAACGGGCTTGACCCCTCTCTTGTGGACGAGCTGCTGAAAAACGACCCTACAGTCCGCAGGGCGAACGAGATCCTCGAGGAGCAGAGGAAAAAAGAGGATGCGCAGAGAGAATGGTCCGAGTTTTTCGACTATTTCCGGGAGGAGTACGGGAGAAACTTCGACCCGATGAAGGACAAGCTCCCGCAGGAAGTGCTTGACGCGCAAAAGGCCGGGGCGAAGATAAAGGACGCCTATCTCGCCGTCCGCGTCAGCGAGCTCAAGGCGGAGAACGAAGCGCTTCAGAAGAAGCTCCAGGCGCAGAAGATTAACCTGAAAAATGCCGAGAGCGCCGTCGGCAGTTTGAAATCCGACGGCGCGGGGAGCGGGGACTTCATCAGCTACGACGTCTTCGAGGCAAACAAGCACGACCAGGATTGGGTCGTCAGGAACCTCGACAAAATTACGAAGAGCCGTGCAAGCTGGTAATTATACAGTCCGCCTCTGTGCCCACCGGGATTTCCGCCCGCGCCGACGTACGGCGAAGCGCCCCGGTTGCCCCCGCTCAGGCAGCTCCGGACACGCGCGCAATAAAAACGAAAGGATTGATGATTAATGCCTAACAACGTGGCTAAGAGTTTTATACCCGAAATATTCGACGCGTCGATTATACGCACGCTCGAGGACAATCTTGTGCTTAAAAAGATCGTACGCGGGGTAAGCGTCACGCCGATTAAGGGCTTCGGCGACACCGTCTATTTCAGCTCGCTAGCCGACCCGACTATCTCCGCTTACACTGGCACGATTTCGCACGAGGACCTTATAGACGACCAGATCGCCATGCTAATCGACAAGGAGGCGATGTTCCAGTTCAAGGTGCGCGACGAGGACGCGCTCATGGCGAACGTCGACCTTGCCGGCTCGCAGGCCCAGAGGGCGGCGTACAACCTTAAGAAGTACATCGAGGAGGAAGTGTTCCAGAACGTCTACACGCAGGCGGCGGCGGGCACTGTCACGGCTACGGTTACGTCCGCTAACGTCATAAGCTCGCTGGGCGAGATGGCG
>JBMNQI010000027.1:0-29042 GCA_050944055.1 Oscillospiraceae bacterium
ATTTTGTCGCCATGGCCAGGGCGTTGATGGCGGATCCGGATTTCCCCAACAAGGCAAGGCTCGGCAAAGCGGGCGAGATCATCCCGTGCCTGAGGTGCCTGGACTGTCTGACAGGGCTTCAGGAGAAGGACTCGTTCAACTGCTCCGTAAATCCCCGGACAGGGCGGGAACGCTTTGTCAATCCCAAAAAAGCCGGCGAAAAGCTGAAGCTCGTCGTTGTGGGCGGGGGACCCGGCGGAATGCAGGCGGCTGTCACGGCTTCCGAGCTGGGGCATGACGTGACGCTTATGGAAAAGTCGGCTGAGCTGGGCGGTTTATTGAAGTTCACGGAGTACGACGACCTGAAGGTCGACCTCAGGCGGTTTAAAAACTACCTGATACGCAAAACGTCCTCGTCGTCCGTCAGGGTACTTCTTAATACGGAGGCAACGCCGGGCAGCATTAAGGCCCTCAATCCGGACGCGGTTATCGTTGCGACCGGCTCAGTCCCCATCGTGCCGCGCATTCCCGGTATCGAAAACGCGCTTCACGCGCTTGACATTTATGAGCCGGAAACGAAGCTGGGCGAGCGTATTGTCATCGTCGGCGGCGGCCTTGTCGGCTGCGAGACAGCCGTTTCACTTGCAAAGCAGGGTCATAAGATTTCAATTGTGGAGATGCGCGACGCCCTCGCTCCCGACGCCAACTGGATGCAGCAGCAGGGAATGCTGGTTCCTATAGCGCAGTACGGAATTGAGGTGCATACAAAGAGCACCTGCTGCGAGATAAGAAAAGACGGCGTGGTTATCAAGAATCCCGAGGGCGGCGACGAGTTCCTGCCGGCGGATACGGTAATATTCGCTCTGGGAATGCGTTCATACAAGCCGCTGGAGGAGAGCCTTCAGGATCTCGCGCCGACTGTCGTAACAGTCGGCGACTGCCGAGCGGCCCGCAAGGCTTCAAATGCGGTACACGAAGCTTATTTCGCGGCCGCCGATCTTGCGCCGGGGTGCTGCTGCAATTAACAACCTCTGCAAAAAGCATATAAACGATAGAGAATATATGAAAATAATCATTAATAGGAGGTATTGAAGTGGTGCGTTCTAAAACAGTTTCAGGCGCGTGGGTGGTGGAGCAGACCACCTGTCTTGACGAGCTTATAATCGAGGAGGGGGCACACCTGGAGGCCCCTGACGGGAAGGTTGTTGCCCTTTCGGTAGACGGAATCGGCCGCGAAGCAAAACCCGGTTATTATTTTGGCGACGTGGTAATCTCCGTTTCGGATCCGTTTATGATGCCGCCTTCATGTATATTCCGCGAGTCCGGGCGCATGACGCCGCTCCGCTGCGCTGTAACTGTCATCGACGGAAAGCTGGACCACAGTAAAAGCATGGCCGCCCTCGTGTACAAAGGCGAAGTTGGCGATAAAAGCGCAAAAGACATCAAGATATGCAGCGGCGACCCGTCTTTCAACGGCCTTCTAATCGACGGCGACAGCGAATACGTAATTGAAAACGCCGATATTGACTTTGAAGGAAACGGAGCAAACGATTTTGAGGGTGTGGGCGCGGGCGTCTCGGCCGTAGGCAACTCCAAGGTCACGATCAGAAACAGCGAGATTAACCTTAATTCGGTAACTCGCTGCGCCATACACGCCGGCGGCAACAGCGTTATGAAGTTGGAAAACTGCCGTCTTATTAACGAAAGCCCCGATACCGGGATGAAGCCCGCGTGGGTGCTTGGCCTCGACGGCACCAACCGCGCCGCGCAGCTTTGTGACAACGCGTCTCTGGAGTACTACAACTGCTACATAAAAAGCAACGGCTGGGGCGTACAGTCCGTCGACGGCCCGATATCCTGCACGCTGTTTATGAAGGACTGCACGGTTGACTTGTCGGGCCCGCGAGCCCGCGGTTACGGAGTGTTCGTTTTCGGCGAATGCCGGACAATAATAGACCACTGCAATTTAAACGTCAACGGCTACCCGATACTGATGAGCACAGAGAGAGACGGCTATGCCGAGATTACAAACGGCAGCGTCATAAACGCGCCGCTGTATGGAACCATGATTTTCAGGGATGAAGCGGGCAGATTTACGCTTGATAAAGGCTCCGTTATGAATTCAGAGCGCGCCTCCTTCCTGGTCAAGGGTTCATGCACTAATATATATATTGACAATGCGCAGGTAAATTCAAAGCAGGGCGTTATCCTTCAGCTTATGGACAACGACGAGCCCGGCGTGCTTTGCGATTATTTCGCACCCCCTATCGGGGAAGCCGACGAGTATGTCGAAGGGCGCGATCTGACCAGCGGAAACCCGGACGCCGATGTTTTTATGACAATCTCAAACACTGAGCTTAAGGGAGACTTCTTAAATTCCACTACAAATCTCAAGGCAAACTGCAGAGTGCCCAAGGGCACCCATTTTGACCTCAACAGTGAAGACCTCAACGAGCTTATCGCGGAATCGCCGGGAGTCAGCCAGGAGCTGACCGCTCAGGACGATGAGACTCAGGGCCCGAAAAACCTTGTGTTAAACCTGAAAAACGCCTCCGTCACAGGTATCATCAGTTCAGCCGTACAACAATATAAGGAAGGCGTCACGCGGATAGACGAAAAGAACCATCACCAGCTCTCGAACGTTATCCAGACGCCTGCGCCCACGGTAAACAACGGTGTGATTGTGAACCTTGAGGCCGCCTCCAAATGGAAGGTCACGGGACATTGCTGGTTGACTGCTCTTTACATTTCGGAAGATTCACAAGTCCTCGCCAGCCGTATGACCGTAGACGGGCAGGAAGTACCTGTCGCTCCGGGCAAATATACAGGAAAGATAGAGTTGGAGTAGGGCAGTTACCCGGATTTACCGTTTTTCCGCCCCCCTTACAGCGATTGATATTGCGGTTTTCTAATATCGATTGCTAAACATAACCACCGGCTTGGCCGGTGGTTATGATTTTTGCCGCTTATTCGAGGTTGAGGCGTTTTTTCAGCGTAAACGCTGTAATCGCATAGAAGGCCGCTCCATATACAAGAGCGCAGACTATACCCAGACCCATAGCGGCGTACACGGCCGCGACCGGCTTCAGGTTCCAGCTGACGTTGAGTCCATCCAAACCGGCCGCAACGACCGATATGATAAGCTGCACTGCAAACATGAACACGAAAAAGAACGCAACGGACAGCAGCCTCTTATGGCTTGTGAAGCTATGGCCCACAGCTATTGACGCGTAGAAATGCAGGCACACAGCGGCGCATATGAAGAATAGAAATACAAGAGCCTCCGCAAGTAAGGCCGCGCCGTTTATCGCGTAATACGCGGTCATCTGTACAAATAGCAAATTGATTAAGCTTAAGAAATCGCTGATATACTCCACCCTGAAAACCGCGATCATGCCCGACAGGATAACGGCCAGAGCGGAAACGGCAAACCATACGACGGACACTATGATCTTGGACCATATGAGCTGATGAACGGATACGGGAAGCGTGAACATTAAATACCCTTCCGCATTCATCAGATTTGTCCTGAACCTGTATACCATAAGAACTACGGACATTACGCAGACGGCTACCAGCGCCACGGAGAAGGCTGCGATCACTATGCCTCCCAGGATATTGAGTATCTTGCTTTCCGCGTCTTCAAGCTGCCGGACGGAAAGGTTAGTGAAGAAAGACAGCGCCAGCAGCACCAGGTAAAGCGGCCACATGATTCGGCCCGTGCTGCGGAATTCATGTTTAAGCAGTTTAACTAACATTTGAAAACCTCCCTGAACAGAGCGTCCACGCTCATACCCTTCTCCTCGCGTATTGAGTCCACGGAAGACTCCAGCACGATCTCGCCTTTATCAATAAAAAATACCTTATCCAGAATTTTCTCCACGTCGGCTATCAGGTGCGTGGAGATAACTACGGCCGCCTCCGGATTGTAATTGCCTATGATTGTGTTTAGAATGTAGTCCCTCGTAGCGGGATCCACCCCGCCTATCGGCTCATCCAGAAGATACAGCCGCGCCGCCCTGCTCATTGTCAGAATCAGCTGCGTCTTTTCCCGATTGCCCTTTGACATCTGCCTGATACGCTGCTTTTCGCTTATGTTCAGCTGGCGCAGCATTGAAACGGCGGCATCCATGCGAAAATCAGAGTAAAAATCGCTGTAGAACTCCAGGAGCTGGCCTACTGTCATCCACAAGGGTATGCAGGTATGCTCCGGCAGGTAGGACACTATCTTGTGCGTATCCCTGCCCGGCGCCATCCCGTCAATGAGAAGCTCTCCATCGCCGGGAGTCAAAAGGCCGTTTGCTATTTTAATAAAAGTTGTCTTTCCGCTCCCGTTAGGTCCGAGCAGCCCGACGATGCTGCCCGCTTCAACATTTAAACTGATGCCTTTGAGAGCCTGCACATGACCGTAATTCTTTCGCAGCTCCCTGCACTCTAGGACTGACATTCCTTTCCCTCCCCTTCTATTTTCCGGCTTACAAGCACCAGAATCTCATCCTTTTCGTAGCCTATTCGGCTCATAGCCGTTAAAAAGCTTCCTATATAAGCTTCGGCAAGCGCGCTTTTGGCCTCTTCAATCATTTTCTGATCCTCCGTTACAAATCTCCCCGAGGTTCGCTGGCTGTATACCAGCCCCTCCCTCTCCAATTCGGATAACGCTCTTTGCATGGTATTCGGATTTACGCCGGCTTCCATCGCCAGATCACGGACCGAGGAAAGCCGCTCTCCCGGCGGGTACTCTCCTATGACGATCTTCTGTTTTATCTGGTTTACTAGCTGTGCGTAAATCGGCGCGTCCGCACTGAATTGCCAATTCATCGGAACACCTCCTGTGTTATTGTACTAGGCTACTAATACAATAACACAATAATTTCGTTTGTCAAGATGTTTTTTAAAAAGACAAGCTTTTCCCCTCCGGAAGAAAAGCTTGTCTTTGCTTATATATTATTTATTTGCGTTATTCTTTTAGTATGCTGACCACGTGCTCCGCCGCGATGTAACCGGTCGTCAAAGCGGAGCCGCAGCTGTTGCCGGCCGTCGGCGTGTGGTACTGGACTCCGTACCTCTGGCCGCAGCAATTACCGACTGCATATAGGCCTTTTATAGGCGATTTATCCGCTTTTAATACGTTATAATTGCCGTCCGTACAGACGCCCGCGTGATGGCAAAGGCCGCCCATGGCCGGAGCGGGGCCGTCAAAGCCTCCGAAGGGGCCGCCGCCCGGCACTGTTTTAACTCCGAAAAACGGCGGTTTTCTTATGGGAAAGAGGTAATTCTTATCGCAGCCCCAGTCGCTGTCATACCCGTCCTCGCACATTTTGTTCCAGCGCTCGACCTCATCCAGAAACGCCTTTAGGGATTCGCCGGAATAGCCTAGGATTTTTCCCAGCTCTTCAATCGTATCCGCGGCATATATTGTCTGGAGCTCATTGCCGTACCTTGCAAAGGCGTGGACTCCAAAGCCCTCCGGGCCGGTCTTATAATTTGCCATTTCGGCGCGAACCGTGCTGAGCATGTACTCGTTGCTGCGATCCATGACTTCATGTCCGTAACCCTGGCACTCGCAGTACTCGTCCCAGTTGGAGTCCGTAACGCTGGTAATAAGGCTGTCTCTCGGCAGCATATCTACAGCGCCTATGGAGCCAAACTTGGTAACGGTCTCGTTCATGAAACGCCTTCCGTCAGGGCCGAAGACCGGAAAGCAGCCGCCGAACGGGAAGCCCGGATGTTCGTTTATGCTTGCGCCCTGGCTTGCCCTGGGGCCGGCTTCGATTGTACCGCCCGCCCAGAGGCACATGCGTATGCCCGAACCGTCACGCCCCCCGCTGAACACGCTTTTTGCATCAGTCCTGTCCATACCGTAAGACCATGCCAAATTCCTCTGGAGGTCACAAAGGTCAAGCCGCATATCCGGGTTTCCGCCGTAGTCTCCCGCCGCGACAATCACTGCTTTGCAGTTGACCTTGAAGAACCTGCCGTCGACGTCGCTCGCTATGCAGCCAACTACGTCTCCAGCTTCGTTCTGCACCAGCCTTATTGCCTGCGCTCCGTATTTATGCCTTGCCCCGAAACCCTCCGCAGCCTTATGCAGGCTGCGCATCACGAAGGGCCACATGTTGCAGTTCGATTTCTGGTCGCGCCACTGCAGCATTCCGATATAGCTCTTCTGACCGCAGGCTTCGCCGGGAAACTTGCTGTTGCCCTTATAGTTGCATGCATACGAATACTTCTGTATGTATTCTTCGGGGATAAACTTGAGCATCCAGTCGAGCATTTCACCCGAGCGAGTTACATAGTCGCGGACAATTTTCGGATGCGCGTGCCCGAGAGCCTTTCTCATGTATTCGTTATAAATATCCATAAGGTCGTATTTCGGAACGCCTTTATTAAGGAAGTGTTTTGAATTGTATGTCGCCATATCGCAGGCATATCCGTCATATTCTTCCCAGGTCTGGACTTCGAGTATAAGCGTGTCCGCGCCAAGCTCAGCGCAGCGCAGGCCTGCCGTTGTGCCGGCCTGCCCGCTGCCGATGACGAGGACCTCGCAGTTCTCCTCATAGGATATATTATTTATCTCCGGGGGGTCTCCCAGCCATGCCGGTTTGTTCAGCATAACCTGAGACGGCGACAGCCCCAGGCCGGGAACGCTGCCGACAAACATGGCGGTAAATGCACCTTTCGCTTCCAGTTTTTCAATATACTCCTCGGGCGTTGCGGGAGCAACTGCGTTCGGGTCTTCCCTCCTGTTTTTTTGGCTGAATGTCTTTTTCAGGATCTCCTCAGTCGTAAGCGTACGCGCGGAACCGCTTTCAGGCAGATTCACTTAATTTCTCCTCCCGTCTACAAATTAGTCTTAAAATAAGTAGATATCTTGCTATATTTTAACTCTCCGCTGAAACTGAGTCAATAAGCGTATTAAGCTAATTTCCCATAATGTCATGTCGTTTAATAAAGCTTGGAGAACGTCCCCGGCCATATATGTTACATATGTAAGAATTAAACAGGGTTTTTAAACCGTTTTTTTACAATTCATACCTTATCAGGCTTAAAATACAAAACTATTTTGTTGAAATTTCACTGAAATTGCTCTTGACTCTGAAACCGTTACATGGTTTATACTTAATACAGTTTATCATGCGTCAGATTAAAAAATATGAGGTGATTTTGTGGTTTCTGTTCAGCTGGTAGTAATAATACTGTATTTCGCACTGACTATCGGCATAGGTCTTTGGTCATTAAGAAAGTCTAAAACCTCGGATTCGTTTCACGGCGCGGCTTTGGGCGTATTTGCAATCGTATGCGCTTCCGCCGGCGAATGGCTTGGCGGCACGGCCACAACGGGAGTGTCGGAATACGGCTTTACATATGGCCTTTCCGGCGCGTGGTACACTATCGCCAACGGTATAGGAGTCATGTTCCTGGCGCTGTTATTCGCAAAGCTGTACAGAAGTCTGTCCTCTGTGACAGTACCCGGCATAATAGAAAGGTTTTTCGGCGTCCACGCGCGCACCGTTTCTAGCATTCTTCTCACTATTGTCATGCTTGCTGTCGGCCTTTCTCAGATGATAGCGGCAGGCAAACTCGGGCAGAGTTTGATGGGGTTCGATTTTACATATACGGTCATTGTGTTCGCAATAATTTTTATCGTATACACGCTGGCCGGCGGTATGAACGCCGTGGCGTCAACCAACAAAATGCATCTTTTCGTCATGTACGGCGGCGCTATCCTTGCGGTGATTGTCGCGCTTACAAAGGTGGACGGCTGGTCGGGCTTCAGAAGCGGCATAGCCTCTGTGGAGGCTATTGACGGCGGCAACTATTTCAATATGTTTTCAATAGGATGGTCCAAGGTCAGCTCCTGGCTTATTGCCAGTCTGCTTGGGGCCTGCACCGCCCAGGCCGGGATACAGCCTGTCCTGGCCGCTAAAGACGTACCGACGGCAAAAAAAGCCTGCATAATCACGGCATTTGTGGCCGCGCCCTTCGGCCTGTTTACCGCCCTGCTCGGCATGATAGCCAAAGTTATGAGCCATAACGGCACACTTCTGGATACCGCGGGAAAAGTCGTAACAGACGGAAAACTCGCCCTGCCTACTTTGATGATGAACCTTCCCCCGCTTGTCGGAGGCCTCATACTCGCGTCGATTTTGGCGGCGATTTTATCCACGGTATCTCCAATCATCCTCTCCTCCGGCACGATGATAACAAAGGACATATACCAGCGCGTATTCAAACCGGACGCTTCCGATGCTGAAGTGCTGCGGGTAAGCCGTATCGCAACAGCTCTTTCCGGCGTCATCTGCAGTATCGGCGCAATTACGCTTGTAAACTCAAGCAAGGTTCTGGATATAGTCTACTCGGCGTACTCCCTGCGCGGGGCTATCTTCATTGTAGTGCTTCTGGGCATATACTGGAAGCGGGCAAGCCAGAAAGGCGCCTGCTGGAGCCTCGTTTGCACGGGTGTTATAGCTGTGTTCTGGGTTGTATGGAAGATGTACTTCGGCTCATATCCCATTATCATAGGCGGTTTTGAGTTAACCGAGACGTATGCCGCGGTCGTAGTGGCTTTTGTCGCAACTGTTCTGTTCAGCTATATTTTCCCCCCGACGGAAGCTGAAAAAGCGCTTAAGGCATCGACAAAGGCCTTAATTGCTGAGAAATAACCAGGGCATAGGCGCGCTATTAATGCGCTTAAGATTGCATATTGAAAGACGGAGGCCTTTTGCCCCCGTCTTTCTTATTATTTATACAAACCGACTAGATCTGATATACCTTGCCCATTGCCGAGCGGTTGCCGTAATGCAGGTTGGCCACTTTTTCGCAGTCTCCGGCCATAAAGAACTTTGGCGCACAGCCGTAGAACCTAAGAGCCTCGTCCGCGCGTGCGTTCATGCCGCCGCAGATTATGACGGTGTCGGCCTCGAGATTGTGCAATTTGCCCTCTTTGTCTTTATAGGTGACGGTTTTCGGCGTGACCTCAGTAGTGGTGGCGTGCACTATCCACTTGAAGTTGGGGTATTTCTCCCAGGCGCATTTCATTATCTCGTGTTTGTCCACGGGGTCATAGGTTACGATAGCCATGGTAATCGAATGCAGGTGGGAAGCGTCGTGCGCGATTTCAAACTGACGCGTGAGGACCGTTACGTCCCTTCCAAGCTCGCAAAGGTGCATGCCCGTCTCCACCCCGCTCTCGGAGCCGCCTACGATGATTACCTTCTTGCCTATCCTATCCTCATTTCCGAAAACGTCCATTATGGTCATCAGGCCGTCTTTCAGCGTGCCGTCTTCCCTGGCCGCGAACGCGGGGATATTTGGCTTAGCCCCCGTCGCGGCAATAACGGCGTCATATCCTCCCGCCTTAATCATATCGGGCGTAGCCTCGGTATTCATAAGCAGCTTAACGCCCTTCTTGCCAAGCTGGCGTATAAGCCATGACTTATGATCTCTTATCGGCCATTTGAACGACATGTGGTCAGAATAGATTAGCTGGCCGCCGAGATAGTTGGTCTTTTCATAGAGCGTGACATCGTGGCCGAGCTCCGCCGCCATTATGGCCGCGCGCATGCCAATTGGGCCGCCGCCTACTACCGCGACCTTTTTAGGCGCGGGCTTCGGAAGCTGGTTTATAAGCACATGATCCATACCGAACCTGGGGTTGACGGAGCAGAGCGTGGAAAACGGCGGGCCCATAAATCCATGGCACTTGTTGCACCAGAGGCAGGGCGTGATGTCCTCGCCGCGGCCCTCCATGACCTTTTGCATATAATCAGGCTCGCAGAAGAGCCCGCGCGCCATCGCGAAGAAATCGCACTTGCCTTCCGCCAGATACTTGTCAAGCTCCTCGGGGTCCTGGAAGCCGCCGTTGACGCCGATGAGCACCTTAGCCCCCGTATCGCGCACAGCCCTGGCGTAATTAAAGCAGGGATGGTAGCCTTTGGTGAATTGGAAGCCCGTCGGATGGTTGGCCGCCGCGTCCTTTTCCTTAATCGTGACGATATCGAGCACATCTTCAAGTTCCTTGATAACGGCTGCCATATAGTCAGTCGTATAGATATTGTCCATTTCGCCGTAAACATAGGCTTCCGTCAGGAAATCCTGGCCGCATCTGTCTTTGACGGCTTTGAACAGCATCCCGGGGAAGCGGGCGGCGTTTTGGGGAGTGGTGCAGCCGAATTCATCTGTGCGCGTATTGTGGTTGCAGCCTATGAGCATGCTAATATTCAGCGAAACGCCGTCGTACCCGTAAACCTGGTATTCGCTGACCCAGTTCGCGAAAGCCTCCGCGACCTCCGGGAAACGGTCGGCTGGCAGCGCCTTCCTGTCGTCCTCCGGCCAGCCCGGGAGCATGACATGGGAGCAGCCGTCAAGATTATAGCCTTCGGGGAATGGAAGCCTCATCGGGAAGCAGGTGATAAACAGCTTGGAGCCGTAGAAATGAATATCGTCGCACATCTTCTGAAAGTAGTTGGATACGCTGGGGTCGCTCATATCAAAATTCTGCATGCGTTTGGAATCGTCCATACCCACAACTCGCTGAAGCGGGTTGCACCAGTCCGCCAGAACCATGTATGCGCAGCTTTTTGCCATTTGGATCATGAAGGCGCGGAAACCGTCGGCAGGGAAAGTCTCGGGTCCCTGCAGGAAATGCGGGCTTGAGTCGGGGGATGAAATATGGTTTTTAAGCACTACATTGCCGATTTTAACGGGAGAGAGCAGATTTTTATATTTCATGTGATTCCTCCTCATTAATGCTCATACTTCATGAGTTGTACTCCTTATCCATGACCATTCGGCAGAATGGTCAATCCGCACGCCGGCTCCTAGACGTTATTCGCCACGGAGTAGCCCGAGCGCATTGCCGTCATCAGGTTGCCGACCTGGGAGCAGTCGCCCAGCATATGGAACTCATTGCAGCAGCCGTAGAACTCAAGCGCCTTGTCCCTGAACCCCTCGGTGCCGGCCGCGACTATAACCGTGTCAGCTAGCACTTCCATCGTCGAGCCGTTTTTGTCCTCATATTTCACGATTTTGTTTTCAACGGAAACCACCCTTGCGTTTGTCAGCGTTTTGAGGTTTTCAACGCTTTCCCAGGCCTCTTTGAACATCGAGCGGTAATGAATCGGCACGCAGTCCGGTGCAAGCTCGTCCTGCATTTCAAGCAAAGTCACCTTGTGGTTCCTCTTCCCGAAGAACATACCGGTCTCGACGCCTATTTCCCCTCCGCCGATTATTACAACATCGCCATATACCTTATCAGGCCTGAGCAAAGCGTCCACAGCCGACAAAGCCGTATCCTCATTTACACCCGGTATGCGCGGGATGACGGGTTTTCCGCCCAGAGCGACAAGAACGGCGTCAAACCCGCCTTCTCTGATCATTTCGGGCGTGGCTTCAGTGTTAAGCTTAACATCGATTTTCGCCTTGCCGGTCTGAGCTTTCAGGTATTCCCTGAATTTTCTCATCGGCCATTTGAAGTCGGGGACGGAAGCCGCAATAAGCTGACCGCCCAGTTCGGAAGCTTTTTCAAACAGCGTCACATAGTGGCCGCGCCGGGAGGCGATAAGAGCGGCCTCCATTCCGGCCGGCCCTCCGCCGACTACGGCGACTTTTTTTATCCTGCTTGCCGGCGCCGACAGCTTTTCGAGATACGTCTCTATTCCCCAGGCGGGATTAACTGTGCAGGCCGAGCGGTAAGGAAGCTTGTGGCTGATCACGTGACACTTGTTGCAGCGAACGCAGGGGACAATATCCTCCGCGCGGTCGTCTATCAGCTTTTGCAGATAATTGTCCTCGCATATCCATGTGCGCGCCATGCTGAGCATATCGGCTTTGCCGTCGCGTATGGCATCGTCTGCCGCATACGGATCCTGGAAGCCGCCGGACGGAGAGATCACAGTCTTTAAATTGAGCGCCTTCAGTTCCTCGGCATACTTCAGGGACGGGTTCGGATCCGGGTTGAAGCCCGTCGGGTGCGACGGGTCGCCGTCCGACAAGCGTATTTGAAGTATGTCGATAAGTCCCTCTGACATTTTTGCAAACTGCTTGGCGTCCTCAAACGTATAGCCTCCGGGCAGGTCCTCGGCGCTGAGAAGCCCTTCCATGACAACGTCCTCGCCCACAGCCTCTTTCACGCGCCGGAATATCTCGAGCACAACCTTCGCGCGGTTTTCTAGGCTGCCGCCGTACTCGTCCGTCCGCGTGTTTGTCAGCGGCGACAGGAAGGCCCCCGCGAACGGGCTCCTGTACGCAAAATGGACGCTGAACATGTCGAAGCCAAGCTTCCTTCCGATGACAGCCTGCTCCACCATAGTGTCGATATATTTTTCAATTACTTCCTTCGTATAAGCCTTAACGCCGCGTTCGGGGTCGTCGACCACGTCCCACTCGGGCTCAATCGGACGCGCGAGGTTCAGGCAGGCCTTGCTCTCATAGTAGTGTATTGCGTCGCAAAGCATAATAAGGTAGTTCTGGCACTGCTCGTCGTATATGTCGTATTCCGGGAAATGCATCGTATCCCCGGCAATCTTGAGCCCCTTGGCACCTATTGAGGCGTATGTATGCCCGAATGTCACATACGAGGCTCCTTTTCTGGCCTTATCCGCCACGTAGTTAATTATGTGCTTCGGCGGGTAAGCCTCCGGTCCCTGTAAAAAATGGGCGTGCGAGGATGAGGCTGACATGCGGTTTTTAAATACTGTCCCTCTTATATTGATAGGCGAAAGCAAATGCTTGAATTTACCCATAGAGAACCTCCGTTTCTAACGAAATAAATCCTGCCGCCTCAGACATCCGGAGCTTTCTCAGTGCCGGCAGCAGCCTGCAGGTCGTTAATTTCCTTTACATGGTGGCACGCGACAAGATGGCCGGGCAGGATTTCCTCAGTCGCCGGCATGACCCTGCTGCATATTTCCGTCGCGTACTCACATCTCGCCGCGAAGCGGCACCCGGGCGCGGGGTTAATAGGGGAAGATATCTCGCCTTTCAGCAGGATCCTCTCTCTTTTAACATGCAGGGAAGGAATCGGAATCGCCGATAACAGGCCTTTGGTATAAGGATGGAGCGGGAGCTTAAAAAGCTCTCTTGTATTCGATTTTTCCACCACGCATCCGCAGTACATGACCAGTATTTCGTTGGAAATGTGTTTGACGACTGAAAGATTGTGCGTAATGAATATGTAAGTCAAACCGCGCTCCTTCTGAAGGTCGCTGAGCAGATTGAGTATCTGCGCCTGTATTGATACGTCAAGAGCCGATACTGGCTCGTCGCACACTATAAACCTCGGCTCGACGGCCAGCGCCCTGGCTATGCCGATCCTCTGCCTGCGCCCGCCGTCCAGCTCATGGGGGTAAGCCTCCATGTAGCGCTCGGCCAGGCCGACCGTATCCATCAGATCCCTGATCTTTCTGTTGAGGTCCTCCCTGCTGCTGTAAGCTTTTAGAATCTTGAGCGGTTCGGCAATAAGCTGTTTGACGCTCATGCGGGAATCCAGGGAAGAATACGGGTCCTGGAATATTATCTGAAGGTTCTTTTTCATTTTTTTGCGCTGCCTGCCGCGGACATGAGTAATATCCTCGCCGTCAAACAGCACCTGCCCGGATGTAGCCTCGTTCAGCCCGAGTATGGCACGGCCGAGCGTCGATTTTCCGCAGCCGGATTCGCCGACGACGCCCAGCGTCGTTCTTTCCGGCACCCCGAAACTTACCATATCTACAGCGTGGAGGAATCCGCCGGGGACTTTAAAATACTTGCACAGGTTCCTGACTTCCAGTAAATTGTTCATTTTGCGCCCTCCTTAAAAAGAAAGCAGCGTACAAAATGTCCTCTTGTGATTTCAAATACCGGCGGATCGGTCCTGCTGCATTCATCTGTCGCGTAGGGGCAGCGCGGGTGGAACTTACAGCCTGACGGCAGATTCGTCGGGTCCGGCATAAGCCCCTTTATAGGCGAGAGACGTTCAACCTCGATATCAAGACGCGGTATAGATTCGAACAGCCCCTTTGTATACGGATGGGCGGTGCGGTCGAAAATATCCTCGGCCGTACCTGTTTCCACTATCTGGCCGGCGTACATTATTGCCGCTTTCTCACAGGACTCCGCCACTATCCCGAGGTCATGCGTTATAAGCAGCATGGATGTCCTGTTCTCCCTTTTAAGCTGGTTAATCATTTCCAGAACCTGAGCCTGAATAGTAACGTCCAAAGCGGTCGTGGGCTCGTCGGCAATGACCATCCTGGGGTTGCAGGCCAAAGCCATGGCGATGACCACTCTCTGTTTCATGCCTCCGGAAAACTGATGCGGATAGTCGCCCGCGCGGCTGGGTTCGATGCGGACTTTCTCCAGCATGCCGAGCATTTTCTTTTCTGCTTCCGCCGCGGAGCATTTGTCATGCAGTCTGATCATCTCCGCAATCTGATCCCCCACGCTCATTATGGGGTTGAGAGCCGTCATCGGGTCCTGGAAGATCATCGAAATCTCAGCTCCCCTGATTTGACGCAGCTTTTCCGGCTCCAGCTTCATGAGGTCCTGCCCGTCGAATATGATTTCCCCGCTTATTATCTCTCCGGGCGGGATCGCGACAAGGCCGAGTATGCTCAGCGCGGTTGTGGTCTTGCCGGCTCCCGTTTCGCCGACAAGGCCCAGGGATTCTCCTTTCTCCAGCTTAAGGCTGACATTGTTGATAGCGTGAACTACACCGGTGTCCGTGTTAAAACGCACGGCGAGGTCCCTGATTTCCAATAAACTCATAATACGTGCCTCCTCATCAGCGCTTCATGCGCGGGTCGAGCGCGTCGCGGACCCCGTCGCCCAGAAGGTTGAACGCCAGCATGTTAAGCGCTATGGCAAGGCCCGGCCAGAACATCATAGGCCAGAAGGTCTGTATGTACTTCTGCCCCGCCGACAGCATATTGCCCCATTCAGGCGTAGGCGGCTGTACTCCCAAACCTAAAAAGCTCAGACCCGCTATTGCCATTATAGTATCTCCAAGGCGCATGGCGATCTGAACGATGAGCGGCGCCATAGTATTCGGTATCACGTGCTTGACGATAATCTTCGCATGGCTGGCACCGAATGCCTTTGAAGCCTCAATGAATTCCTGGTTCTTTATAAGCAGTATGGATGAGCGCAGCTGACGCACAAGCGGGGCTATCGATGTGACGGCAAGCGCAATTGCCGTGTTCACAAGCCCGGAGCCAAGAGCGGCCGAGATGGTCATCGCAAAAATCAGGCCGGGAAGCGCGAGGAAGATGTCAATAATTCGCATGATGACGTTGTCTATCTTCCCGCCGAAATAACCTGTTATCGCGCCGATAATCAGAGCGGCAATTGTGCTGAAGCTCACACTCATCAGGGATACGAGCAGCGAAACTCGGCCGCCCCTGAGTATTCGGGTCAGCATATCGCGACCGAAGTCGTCGGTTCCCATCAAATGCTCCGAGCTTGGATACTGCAGCCTGTCGACAAGACTCTGCTTGGCATAGTCGTAAGGCGTCAGCCTGTCTGCAAATATAGCGCAGAAAATCAGCAGAAGGATAAAAAACAGCGAAACGACGGCTGCCTTATTCCGTGTAAACCGGCGCAGTCTAAGGTAAGCCTGGCTGCGGCGCTTTCCGTCACCCTCCTGCGGGAGAGCTTTCAGCCTGTATACTTCTCTTCTGCTCTTGAGCATTAGGCCGCACCCTCCTCAGCAGCAGTTTCCCCGGCTTTTGATTTTGACTTTCCTTTTTTTGCCGCCAGATGCGAATACTCCGCTTTTATCCGCGGGTCTACAAGCGCATACGCAAGGTCCGTAATCATATTCATTCCGGAAATAATGAAGGCGCAGATCAGCACGCAGCTCTGGGTTGTGATAAAATCCTTCTGAGTTATGGAGGAACTCATAAGAGAGCCCATGCCGGGTATATTGAATATGGTCTCGGAAATCACCGACCCTGTCAGCGACATGCCGATGTTCATGCCCACGACCGTCATGACGGGTATGAGCGCGTTTTGCAGCGTGTGCTTCCATATGACCTTCTTTTCAGGCAGCCCTTTGGCGCGCGCCGTCCTGATATAGTCCTGCCTAATAACCTCGAGGATTGAAGAGCGGGTCATGCGCATCGTCATGGCAACCGGCATAAGCGCGGACGATACAATCGGCAGGATGTATCCTTTCCATGTATCGATGCCGGATACGGGTACCCATCGCAGCTGCACGGCAAAGAACAGCATAAGTATCAGGCATACCCAGAACGAAGGCAGGGCAGCCATAATGACCGCAAGGAACGTTGAGGAATAGTCAAGCACCGTGTTTTGCTTGACCGCGGCCAGAATCCCCAGCGGAATGCCCATCATTGTCGATAATATTGCGGCTGAAAGGCCTATTCGCACCGTAACCGGAAAACGGTCGTGAACCAGCGACCACACGGATACTTTGTGTATATATGAAGTACCGAAATCTCCATGGAAAATAAGCCTGTAGAAATAGTCTCCAAGCTGCACAAAATACGGCCTGTCAAGGCCGAGCTCATGCGTAATGCGATCGATATCTTCCTGCGTCGAGTTTACGTTTATTAATGAGTATACGGGGCTGACACTCGAGAAATAGTTGATCGTAAAGACCAGAACAACCACACCGACCAACACCGGAATCAATAACAATAAGCGGTGGATCGTATATCTCAGCAAGCGGTACCCCTCCTTTCACGGTATAAGGTTTAGCAAGACAGGCGGCGGTTCAATCGCAAAGCCGCAGCGAACCGCCGCCCGATCCGGTCAGAGAAACCTAAAGCTGTTAATACAGGAACGCAGAGGTCAGATAACCGTCGGCCTGGACGGAGCCCGAGCAGTCGATGTCCGGGGTCGAGGCGTAGTTACAGGTAACCTCATAAAGCGGCAGAATCTTGCCCATTTCCGCGACCTTATCCTGAATCTCATGATAGATTTTAATCCTCTCTTCCTGTGAGGCCGGCTTCATGCACCCGTCGTCAATGAGGTTATTGATTTCAGGAGGAGTCTTATTCAGGTTGCCGGGCTGCCAGGAGAGCCAGGAGTTAAGCACCGAGCCGGGGTCGCTGGAGCCCGAATACTGGGTTATTGTCGAGTCAAGCTTGCCGCTCTGCATACCGGCAAAGAAGGTCGGCATGTCGACGACGTTAATTTTCATCGTGATGCCTATATCCGCCAGGTAGCCCTGGATTGCCTCGGCCACCAGCTTATTCAGAGGGCTCTCGTTGACTGTGAGTTCCCAGGTGAAGTTCTTGACGCCTGATTTCTCCAGGTACTGCTTTGCCAGCTCGGGATCATATTTGTATTTGGTGTTTTTATAAGCCCAGCTCTTCGAGGGCAGCATTGAAGAGGCGGGAATGTAGGCGCTGCCGCAGACGGCCTGAACTATGGTATCGACGTCGACCGCGTGGCAGATAGCGAGGCGGAGGTCCTGATTCTGGAAGGTCGGCAGCGTCTCCGTGTCAAAAATCAGGCCTACGTTCAGCTGTACAGGGCTGTTATACAGCACGTAATTGCTGTCGTTCTTTATGTTGTCTATATTGGTGCTGTCCGTAAGGTAGCAAAGGTCAAGCCCGCCTGTCGTAAACTGGAGATAACGCGTGTTTTCCTCGTTAATAAAGTAGCATTCAATTTTGTCATACTTTAATTTGTCAGCGTCCCAGTAATAGGGGTTCTTGACAAGAATCATGTTCTTGCCTGTGGCCCAGGTGCCTTCGATCATATACGGGCCGCAGCCGAGCGGGTTGACGAAAACATGGTCCTCATTAGCGCGGCCTTCCGTCCAGCTCTCGCTGGCTATGGGGATCAGCGCAAAGTCTTCGATTTGGGTCGGGCTCTTTTGTTTTACTCCGATTTGTACGGTTGTATCGTCTATGACCTTGCTGTTTGCAAAATCAACGGACTGTGTGCGCATGCCGTTGACCTCATCGGCGGACTTAAAAGAAAACAGAACGTCCTTCGCCGTAACCGGATCGCCGTTTGAGAACTTTGCATTTTCGCGGATTTTCACGATGATAGCTGTTCCGTCTTCGTTATATTCGTGGCTTGTGGCTAGCAGATAATGGAACTCGCCGTCAGTCGTAAACTGCCAAAGCGGGCTGTAAAGAGAATAGCATACGAACATTGAGCCGATGTTCCCGCCGGGGTCGGCATAGTCGAGCTTCGCCGGCTCGCCGTCCAAACCGACGCGAAGCAGGCTATTTCCCTCTTCTCCGGCGGGAGCTTCGCCGGGTGTTGGAGCTTCAGCGGGTTTTTCTCCGGAATCCGGTGCCTTCGTTGCTTCCGATCCGCCGCCGCCGCAGGCGCATAGCGCAAGCAGAATTGCCAGGACCAAGGATAGAGCTAGAAGAGTTTTAGTTTTTTTCATTTCCCTTGACTCCTTTTAGTTTTATTTAAGCCCTTTTTTGAGAAAGAGCTTTTTAACGTTAAAAACTTTTGTTATAATGCGTATGGTACATTATGACAATTAAGGAGAAGATTATGGCCAGATATGTGAATTGGTACTGGGACGGCTGGAAAATGAAAACGGTTCTGAATGAGAAGGGCAGAAAAAAGAGAATATTTGTTTATGAAGGCGAATACTACAGTTTTAATCTTGCGCCGCGAAGCCTGATGCTCCTGAAGGCCATATACCTGATACTGACTGCCGCGTTATTTACTGTCTTTATCCTCAGCAGTATTGTGGGAGCTCCCAGCGGCGAGGCTTTTTACTCGGGCGGCCCCGCCATGCTGACGATTATCCCTTTTATTTATCTGTTTATGGGCGTTTTCAGCCTGATTCCGGTCAAGGAAAAAATGACTTACCGCTCTTACTATGCTTCAATGAAGCGTATCAAGTATTCGACGCGCTTTGCCATCGCGTTTTTGGCTGCAAGCGTCATAGGTCAAATCGTGTTTCTGGCGCTTAACCGTTTAAACGGGCAACTCTGGCCCGAGTTGTGGCGGCTCTTTGGTTCTCTGTTCTGCATCGCCGTTCTTGGAGCCATGTTCTATCTCAGGCACAGGTTCCCGGCCAATATGATAAACAGCTCCGAATAGTAATATTTACTAAATATTATATTAGCACTTTGGTGTTTGATAGTCAATAGTTATAAAACAATTGATCTGCTGATAATTACTGCATTTGCGGATGTACATTTCTTTTTGTTTGTAATATAATTGGTTTTTAATTTCCTCAGGAGGTTATAGTTTGAAAGAAAAAACCATGATAAACGACCTCACAACAGGCAGCGTCGCAAAAACCCTGATAGTATTCGCGTACCCCTTCATGCTGTCGAATCTCCTCCAGGTTGTCTACAACATGGCGGATATGATAGTCATGGGACAGTTTGTGGGGAAAACCGGCCTGTCTGCTGTCTCCATCGGCGGAGATATTCTGCATATGCTTACTCTGTTAGCGCTGGGCTTTGCCAGCGCGGGCCAGGTACTTATATCACAGTACGTCGGGGCCGGGGACAAGGCAGCCATAAAAAATTCCATAGGAACGCTGTTTACTTTCATTCTTTCCAGTTCCATAGTGGTCTCCGTATTCTGCTTCATCTTCGGCGAAAACATGCTCCGAGCCATGAACGCCCCCCCGGAAACCTATGATTACGCATACAGCTACATAATAACCTGTTTTGCCGGGCTGTTCTTGATTTACGGTTACAATACGGTAAGCGCAATACTCCGGGGCATGGGCGATTCAAAACGCCCGTTTATCTTTATTGCGATAGCGGCGGTGACGAATCTGCTGCTTGATCTGCTTTTTGTCGCGGTATTTGATATGGCGGCTTTCGGAGCGGCTCTTGCCACGGTTATCGGCCAGGGGCTGAGCTTTGTGTTGTCTATAATCTATCTGTACAGGCGGCGTGACGAATTCGGCTTTGACTTCAAACCGGCAAGCTTTAAAATCGACGGCGATAAGCTGAAAAGGCTGCTGCGGTTAGGAGTGCCGATGTGCCTTGAGTACGGCGCAATCTCACTGTCTATGCTCTTTGTAAACTCATATTTGAATGCCTACGGTGTCGTCGCCTCGGCTGTCTCCGGCATCGGGAATAAGCTTGGAAATATTGCTAGCGTTGTAACCGGAGGCTTGAGCCTGGCAGGCTCATCAATGATCGGGCAGTGCGTCGGCGCGGGAAAGCTTGAAAGAGTTAAGAAGGTCATAACAACTTCTCTGCTACTGGGCCTTGTTTCTTCCGCCCTGCTTTCCATATTGATGTTGCTTTTCCCGAATGCGGTCTTCGGATTATTCAACAGCGACCCCGAGGTGCTTGGCCTCGCTTATACCTTCATCCCCTGCGCCATACTTCTGTTTTTCGGCTTTGCCGCGCGCGCACCCTTCCTTGCGCTTATTAATGGCATAGGATTCGCCGCTATGAACATGTTTGTCGGCATTCTGGACGGCGTTGTTTTCCGTGTCGGGCTGGCTCTGTTAATGGGCATCACTTTTGGTATGGGAATACATGGGTTCTGGTACGGCCATGCGCTTGCCGGTTTCGTGCCGTTCATAATAGGAGGGATTTTTTACATCTCCGGAAAATGGAAAACACGCAAGCTGCTTATCGAATAGTTGGCTTTCCATCCCGTCCCCTTGTAAGTTGCAAGGGGTTTTTTTATATGAGTTGGAAAATAGTTGACTTTTTTAAAATCAGTATTATAGAATACATTACGTGGCATGCAACATAAATCAGAGGTGACAAGAAATATGGATTACCAGTTCGGTTATCCGTTCCGCCGGATAAGAAATGCTTATGAGCAGATCTTCAATAATAAGCTGAGGCCTTACGGAATAACGATTTCTCAAATCGAAATCCTGGCTTATTTATGCGTAAACAGCGGACGGACGATCGTGCTTAAGGACCTGGAGAGGGAGTTTCATCTCAACCACTCTACCGTTATCGGGATAATTCGACGCCTGGAGGACAAAGGCTACGTCTCCAGCAAGAGCTGCGATTTTGACAGGCGCAGCAGGATAATTGCCGCAACTGAGGCCGGAATGGAGTTTACCGCTTCGATGAAGGAGAATATTGACAGTATTGACAGGCTGGTAACCAGAAACATGACCGAGGAACAGGCGGAACAATTGTACGGGCTCTTGCTTATCGCTATGGATAATCTGAAAATCAGGAAAGAAGGTTGAATTATGAATCAGAAGTACGCGCATTTGCTCTCACCCGTAAAGCTAGGCCCCTATGTCCTGAAAAGCAGGTTTGTCTCGGCCAATTCGCTCCCCCATTTTTTACAGGGGCCGGAAACTTTCCCGAACGACCAGGTCATAAACCATGTGGTTTCTCTTGCGAAAAACGGAGCGGCGATTGTAACCTTCGCCGACTGGACAAATCCGAAGCAGCGCGAGTCTTTTAACGAGGACGGGAAGCGCTTCCCCATGTATGACATAAGCGACCCGAGCGTTGAAAACTATCTATGCCAGCTTGTCGACCAGGTACATTACTACAACTCAAGAATATCTATCGCGATCATGCCTTTTGCGGCTTTTGACCCCGTTTATGACGTGTCGGACGTACCCGCTGTAGATCTGTCGGTGGTTGATCCGCTGACCGCCGCGTTAGAGCTCGGTATGGGCGTTGTGATGAGAGGCGGAAAAGCCGGAAAGCAGCTCACTCATGAACAGATACGCGAGCTTATCGAATTTGAAGCCCAAAGGATCTACTACTATAAAAAACTGGGCTATGACATGACGACTTTGCACTTCGCTTACAGGGCTACTTTGTTTTCGAGATTCCTCTCTCCCCTGACCAACAAACGCACGGACGAATACGGGGGACCTATCGAAAACCGCGCGCGCTTCCTGATTGAGTTCTGTTCCCGAATCAAGCAGCTTTGCGGGAAGGACTTCCCTATCGAGGTGCAGCTTACGGGAAGCGAAACCGGCGGAACGACTATCGAGGAGACTATCAAAATGGCAAAGCTCTGCGAAGGGCTTGTCGATATCTTCCAGTTCCGCGCGGAAACCGGCAACCTGAACCATCCGACAGGCTATAACTCAAGAGAGCACGAATACGAATCCCTGGCCGACTGCGCCGCCGTTAAAGCGAGCGGTACAAGCATACTGTGCGAGGTCATAGGTGGGCTGCAGGACCTTGACGACGCCGAGGAGATTATAGCCTCCGGTAAGGCCGATTTGATTGGCGGCGCGCGCGCTTTCTTCGTGGATTTCGATTACTATAAGAAGGCCCTGGAAGGGCGCGGGGAAGATGTTATCCCCTGCGTGCGCTGCAATAAATGCCACGTGTCCAGCATGGAGGGTAAATGGGTATCGTTTTGTACTGTCAATCCCACAGTCGGCATAGCGCACAAGCTTGACAAGCTTGTCGACCCGTTGGAGGGCATTAAAAACGTGGCGGTTGTCGGCGGAGGGCCGGCAGGTATGCGCGCCGCACTAATGACGGCGGAGCGCGGGCACAAAGTTACGCTGTTTGAAAAAGCGGACTCTCTTGGCGGTCAGCTGAAAATAATGGATTACCCGTCCTTCAAATGGCCTTTGAAAAGATACCGTGAATATTTAAAGAAGCAGCTTGAGAAGGCTGGGGTCGACATACGCTTAAACACAAATGCCACTCCGGATTCATTAAAGGACGGCAATTATGACGCTGTCATAGTCGCGATAGGCTCTAAACCAAAGCTCCCGCCTATTTCCGGCGCGGATAAGGCCTGGAACATACTCGACGTATTCGGCAACGAGGATAAGCTTGGGCACCGCGTCGTAGTAATAGGAGGCAGCGAGAGCGGTACGGAGGCCGCCATGTACCTGGCGGAAAACGGTCACGCCGTTACGCTTCTGACGCGCCAGAACAAGATAGCGCCGGATGCTACGCCAATACATTACCGCGAGATGCTGGAGGAGTACTTCAATTCTCTGAAGGAGCTTAAGGCGTATACCGGGGCAACGGCAACCGGGATTTGCGACGGTTACGTGATCTATACGGACAAAGACGGTAACAGCAAAAGAATCGAGTGCGATTCGGTCGTCGCCCTGGGAGGCATGCAGGCGCTTCAGGACGAGGCCATGGCCTTCTATGGAATAGCCAGACAGACTTTCATGATAGGAGACTGCTATGAGGTCGGCTGTGTCAGAGACTGCAACCGCTCCGCATTTGCCGCGGCAAATCAGATCTGACAATTTATTCCGGCCCTCTGCTTAACGGCGGTTTTCCCTATCTCTATATGCGTTAATTGTATAACTAAATCTCATCCGCATAAGAAATTATATTAGACCGGGAAACATAAACTGTCTAATAAAAATAAATCTCCGGTCATTTCTGTAAAAATATTTAAGCAAAGTATATAATCGGTTAATCATTCCTGTCAAATTGCATTTTTTATATGTATTCATGACATTGAGGTTATAAGCCTCTCTGGTTGCGCAAACAATATCTTTTATGTGATTATTTAACGCTTTCCCTGAATTCTCATTATTATCTGTCCGAATTGGCAAAACTCCCCGCTTGCTCAGCTCTGCCGGCAAACGGGGAGTTTTGAAAAAGTTATTTTCCCGCATTGGTTACTATTATATTGTAAAGCTCTCTCGCGGGCTTTGCCAGGTATACGTTTTTTGATATTCCGACTCCGCATACCCTTTCGCAATAGTCCTCCTTCAGGCGGCGGAATGTGATATTCTTTTCCCAATCGTAAGCGGCGTTGGATATCTGGTCGTAAAACTGCCCTTCGGCTATTATGGAAACGCCTCTTCCAAGACTTATCATTTCGCCGATAATATGAGAATAGTAGCTTTCGAAATAGATGTTTGGCGTAAACCCCGCCCTAGCGCAGATTGAATGAGTTATATCCAGTGCATCTGAACTCGCGTTATTGCAGAGAAACTTTTCGTCAACGAGATCATTTACGGAAATCTCTTTTTTTTCCGCGAAGGGATGCTTTTTTGAAATGATAATTCCAAGGCGCTCGGTATAGAGTTTCGTCCAGCTGACATCAGACGAATTGAGGTCCGGACCGCCTATGGCAATATCAATTTCTCTTTGCTCGAGGCTTTCCTTCAGCTTCGCGGGTTTCATCTGGTAATGTATGATATTCACTCTTGGGTGCTTCAATGTAAATGTTCTAATACTGTTTATAACCCAGTCGGGCTCTCTCATCGGAATGCTGCTTCCAATAATGATCTGGCCGGTCTCCCCGCTTTCAAGGTCATCAATGTTCCTGAGCATATCATCGATTTCATTCAGAATGCGTTCGGCATACGCCTTGACCGTTTTCCCGTAATTGTTAAGCCTTATCGTTTTCCCTTCCCTGTCGAAGAGCTTTACGCCGATCTCGTTTTCAAAACGGGCAAGCGTTTTGCTCAGCGCCGGCTGAGTTATATGCAGGGCGGCCGCCGCTTGCGTAATATGTTCCCGCTCGGCGACTTCGAGAAAGTATTTCAGTTGGTTGAATTCCATATTAACCTACCTTTTCCACATATTTCGAATGCGTCAAATGTATGGAAGCCTGAACAAATATTCATTATTTAAACGCCGCGCACAATTATCTAATTATCGCATTTAACTTTAAATATTGACCCTTCTCTTTGATATCCAAGCTTCTCATAGTATGCGTCGACATCGCTCAAGACATAAATTGGCTGATCCGGAAAATCCCCGCACAGCTTTTCCATAAGCTTTTTCCCTATCTGCCGGCCTCGATGCGTTTTTCTTACCAGCAGGTCGTAAACGTAGACGCCAAAGCCGCAGTCCTCATGGCACCGGGCGTAGCCGCACATGAATCCGCCGTCGTATACGACATAGGTGACGCTTGATTCCAGCGATCTTATGTATTTGCCGCGCCCGTTTTCACCGTAATAATCGCTCCAGTCGTCTCCCTCTTCTTCGAGCATATTAAAAAGCTGCGCTTCGTCGGCTTTTAAATATCTTCTTATGACCATACAAACTCCTTTCGATGCATACGGCAGCCCGCTTAAACGTCTGCTGCCTGGTCATGAAACAGTTATGTACGATGTTAAATGTTTATATTTTAATACATAATCAGACAAAAGCAAAAATATCGTTGTCACGGCATCGCGCAACTTAAATTCCGGGCGCTCTTAAGCGCTTATTCTTATTTTTCTTGACGTCCAATATTGATGTTGTTAATATACAATGGTAATATTAAGCAAGCAAGCATTTTTTTAGACAGAAACTATTAAACGTAAGGAGAAATAATTATGGCGGAAACCTACATACCGAACGCCGGCCAGACCTATATGCCGTTTGAGGAAAACATACATATACCCACATTGGATTACGTGCCGCTCTCCGCGCCTCAGCCTCCGCTGCCGGAGCTTGAGCTGTCCAAAAAATTCATAGAGCTCGGCTTTGAAACCGCGTCTCAGAGCCAGCATTTTTTGCCCGGAATCACCGCCGGGATGCTGGATTGGTTTTGGGTCAACATGGAAAAATGCTACTACCTGTGGGCTCCCGGTTCTCACAAACGCTTTAATTGGGTTCGGCCGCCATGGAAATACGGTATTACAGGCTCGGCGCATATGATTTCGGAAACAGTGGCGCAAGGCGCTCCTGTATTCGGCGGCAGCGGTATACAAATAGACCGCCTGGAGCTTGAATGGTTCCCTTTTACCGATTCTCTAGAGCATGTGATATGTGAAGGCGTTTTCAACTCAAAAGGCGAACTGGTAGACTCCACCATTCACATGTGGCAGGATACACCTGGAGGTTGCGTGCACCAGACTGCCTCCGTGATCAACACGCGCGCAACAATGCCGCCGCAGTTCGTGCTTGAAATGCTGGAAAAAGACCCAGGCGCACAATTCGTACCGCCCTCAGCTACAGACCATTCGGAGTACGAAGCGGCAATGTGGCCAAAATTCCTGCCGGTCATATACGGTCTCTGGAAGGATCATCCGGATCCCACGCAGAGCGTACCGTGTAATCTGAAGGTTTTGCGCGATGAGAACGGCGCACTGAGATATGTATCAGACATCAATAAAAAATAGACAGGTATTGGCAGATACTTGCTCTTCCAGGCATACATACCACTCCCGCGCCTATTCTGAAATAAGCGCGGGAGCTTGTTCTTTTAAGATCGAATCGTCCATTTAGGGCTGCAGCACGGCGCATTGCTTGAGAATCTGAGGCCGTATTATTATATCTGCTTATTTGGCCGATATCTTTGCAATATATCTTCTATGTAATTATGGGTCAAACGTTTCGCCTTCTCAAGCATTGAATATGTCCCGCCAAGCATGCACCATTCCGCAACAATACCGGTTCTAAATATGATAACTAGATCTATGATATCAGAGACTGGAACGGTGTCTACCAGATTGCCTTCTTTGATCTCATTTTCGATAATTGCAGTAAGTATCTTTCTCTGATAGACCGGGGATGAAAATTCATCAATATCTGAAATGTATTCACCACCCATAATATAGATAGTCCTTTGTCTGGTAATGCCAAAGCCGCTCTGTTCAAGAGCCTCAATCTGGGCAAGCAAAAACGCGGCCAGCTTCTCAGTAATATCCGACTTGCTGTCCTTTAAGCCGGAAAGGTTAAAAGTATTATTAACTTTAAATTCGCGATCTGTAAGTATATCTTCCTTGGATTTAAAATGGTAATAGAAAGATCCTTTGGAAACACCGCAGTATTTACATATATCATTAACGGTAACATTTTCATAACCGTATTGGTTTATAAGCTGAAGGCTCGCATTGATAAGCGTTTCCTTAGTCTTTATGGCTTTAAAGTTCCGTTTTGTCAGTGGCTTCTTTTCCATATGGAAAATCTCCTTGAAAACTGAAATATTTACATAAAGAATAACATACGAATAAGTTTTCTGTCAAAAAGTTTCTGATATTCCTGCTAATCTTGACTATTTGAGTTGCAAACGCCAGACAGTTGTGCCATGAAAAATATTACTTGACATCCAAAAATATTAATATACAATACATACTTAGAGTATGATACTCTGGGTATTGATTCTAATTTCCATATCAACAATATTTTGTGGGGATTTTATATGACAGAACGCGAAAATCTGTTGCTCGCGCTTAACCATGAAACTCCGAAATGGACGCCTTATTACAGCCATGACGTTGCCATAGTCTCGTCCTCACTTATGAACGAGGACGGACCCATCGGCGGCGGTCTTGATTATTGGGGCGTTAAGTGGATACACGACGATATGGGGCCTATGGTCGACGTTAATGATCCGCCGCTTATCGACGACGTCACCAGGTGGCGGGAGCTGATCAGAGTACCGGATATCGACGCTATGGACTGGAAAAAGCAATGCGAGGAGGATCTGGCAGCTCAAAAGCCCGACAGGGACAACAAGCTGGTTATTCTATTTACAAAAAAAGGGTTTTGCGAGCGCCTTATGGCCCTGTTGGGTTATGAGGGCTTCCTCATCTCTCTCTATGAGGAGCCGGAGGCCGTCTGCGACCTGCTTGATACGCTTGCGGACTTCCGATGCAAAATGCTTGACAGGCTGATTTATTATTTCAAGCCGGATATCGTTATCTGCGGAGGGGATTTTTCCAGCGGGACAAATCTGCTGATGGCGCCGGATGTCTGGCGCAAGATTATAAAGCCTTATATAAAGCGAGAGATTGACGTAGTCCGCTCCCACGGGCTGTTCGTCGATTTCCATTCCTGCGGCAAGTGCGAATCAGTAGTCGAAGAGTTTTATGAAATGGGGGCACATCTGTGGAGCTCCGCCCAGGTCATGAACGATATTAACAGCCTTCTTACAAAGCTTGAAAACCGCATGTGCATGCGGGAGGATGGGACAGTCAGGGCTCCGCGGGAATGAAAGAGGCCGATGAGGAGACTGTTCGCGCCGAGGTACGTAAATCTTTAGAAAAATACGGAAGCCATAAGAATTATCTTTTTGACGGGCTTGCACTCAGCCCAAATAATTCCCCAGCCAGCGTTTGGATACTGGACGAATATAAGAGGATCGTCCGGCCTGATTCATAAAACGAAAACTCTGAGTGAGATATAGGGACTAAGCAGGCTTAAAATTTAGATGGAAGAAGGGGCACAACATGGATATGAAAAAATGGATAGAGGGGCTTAAAACAGCGCCTGTCAAAAAGGCAATGCCAATCCTCTCTTTTCCGTCTATCCAGCTGATGAATATTGGCGTTAAGGAATTGATTATGAACAGCGATTTGCAGGCCCGGGGCATGAAGCTGATTGCGGACAGGACAGATGCCTGCGCGTCCGTAAGTATGATGGACCTGTCTGTGGAAGCGGAAGCGTTTGGCTCCAATATCCGCTTTTCCGACGACGAGGTTCCGACGGTTATCGGAAATATCGTTGGCGATCACGCACAGGCCATGGAACTGGCTGTCCCGAAAGTAGGCGCCGGGCGTACCGGCATCTATATTGAAGCTATTAAGAAAGCAAAGGAAATGATTTCCGACCGTCCGGTTTTCGCCGGTTCGATAGGCCCGTTTTCGCTTGCGGGAAGACTGGCAGGCGTGTCCGAAGCTATGATTTACTGCTATGAAGAGCCGGATATTATGCGTACCGTTCTTCAGAAGGCAACGGATTTCCTCGTCGATTATATAAAAGCATACAAAGGCATTCATGCCGACGGTGTCGTGATCGCCGAGCCGCTCGCGGGCCTTTTGACGCCCGCTCTGAACGCAGAGTTTTCAGTCCCTTATGTGAAGCGGATAGTGGATGAGGTACAGTCGGACGATTTTATTGTCATTTACCATAACTGCGGAGGCGGGACGCCGCACATGGTCAAGGAGTTACTGACCGTCGGCGCGTCTGCATACCATTTTGGCAACGCGATTGATATAACCGAGATGTTGAAAAAGTTCCCGCCCGACGTGGTCGTGATGGGAAATGTTGACCCTGCCGGTCATTTCTGCAACGGGACGCCGGAGTCGATAAGAAAGGCTACGCTGGACCTATTGGGCGCATGTCATTCTTATCCGAATTTCGTGATCTCGTCCGGGTGCGATATTCCGCCCAAATCAAAGTGGGAAAACATACAGGCTTTCTTCGACGCTGTTTCGGAGTTTTATGCCATGACATTTGAAGAATCAGTTTAGGAGGATTACACTATGTCGATTTTGCAGGAAATATCAGAAGCTCTTCAACAGGGAA
>JBMNQI010000028.1:0-28646 GCA_050944055.1 Oscillospiraceae bacterium
TTTTTTGAGCGCGGCAGCTATTGCGTGCTCCCGGCCGCCTCCGCCGACTACGAGAACCTTCATATCTGCCTCCTCAATGGTGGAACAGGCGCGCGCCGGTAAATACCATGACTATTCCGTATTTGTCACAGATTTCAATGACGTTGTCGTCGCGTATTGAGCCCCCGGGCTGCACGATGTATGAAACGCCCGATTTGCGGGCGCGCTCGACATTGTCTCCGAATGGGAAGAAGGCGTCGGAACCGAGCGTGACTCCCGAGAGCCATTTAATCCACTCGGCCTTTTCCTCTCTTGTCAGCGGTTCGGGCCGGAACTTGAACGTATTGCGCCAGACGTCCTCGCCGATAACGTCCATATACTCGTCCGAAATATAGACGTCTATGGCGTTGTCGCGGTTGGGCCTTGAAATGCCGTCGATAAACTCAAGGCCGAGAACCTTCGGGTGACGGCGCAGGAACCAGCTGTCGGCCTTGTTTCCCGCGAGCCTTGTGCAGTGTATGCGGGACTGCTGACCTGCGCCTATGCCGATGGCCTGCCCGTCTTTTGTATAGCAGACGGAATTGGACTGGGTGTATTTAAGCGTTATGAGCGAGACAAGCATATCGCGCTTTGCTTCCTGCGTGAGCTCCTTATTGGCGGTAACTATGTTGCTGAGAAGGGATTCGTCTATCATAAGCTCGTTCCGACCCTGCTGGAACGTAACTCCGTAGACGTCCTTATACTCCTCGGGGTCTGGAACATAGTCTGGGTCGATCTGCACGATGTTGTAATTGCCCTTACGCTTGGATTTAAGAATCTCCAGGGCTTTTTTGGTGTAGCCGGGAGCTATGACGCCGTCGCTCACCTCGCGCGAGAGATATAAAGCCGTCTCCTCGTCGCACATATCGGAGAGAGCCGCCCAGTCCCCATAGGAGCTCAGGCGGTCTGCGCCGCGGGCGCGCACGTATGCGGAGGCGAGGGGGCTGAGCTGAAGCCCGTCCGTAAAGAAGACTTTTTCGTCAGTTTCGCTCAGAGGCGAGGCGACTGAAGCCCCGGCCGGGCTTACGTGCTTAAACGATGCCGCCGAGGGCAGGCCCGTGGCCCGCTTAAGCTCGCGGACCAGCTGGTAGCTGTTCAGAGCGTCCAGGAAGTTTATATAGCCCGGGCGGCCGTTGAGCACAGTCACCGGGAGGTTCCGGCCGCCGCGCATGAAGATGCGCGAAGGCTTCTGGTTGGGGTTGCACCCGTATTTAAGCTCAAGTTCATTCATTTTACCGGGCCTCCGTATTTATTGAATATTACGCTCTCATATTTGCCGGTCTCAATCTCAATAAACCGGGCAAAAAGCGAAACCTTATTGTCACTGTCAAGGCTGTCCCACAGTTTTAAGGCAAAATCGCGCAGCCCGCCCTCAATTTTCACGGGCTTCGGCTCGCCCTCAAATGACGGGAGTATGTCCCCGTCGCGCGCGTATGTGTGAATGAAATGGCCGCGTCCCGCGGGAGGATTGGAGTATTCAAAGAAGCTCCTTATACAGCAGGATGGGTCGCCTTCAAAGCTTTTGAGTATTGAGAGCCTGTAATCCCCGTTGGGCATTATGATACCCGAAATGCGCGGCGTATAATTCGGCTTATCCGGCTCAAACTCGCGCTTTCGCAGAGCATAGTCAAAATCGCGGCCATTTGCGTAGGCCTCAAATATAGTGTCTGTCTGGTCGCCGTTTGTGACGATGGTCATGCCGCCTGTGCAGCGCACGGGAAAGTAAATAATAAGAGAAGGGTCTGTCATTTTGGACGGGTCGTAAGCCTGAATCCTTAAACCGTCGCCTTCCTTGACAAAGACGCGGTTGCGGCTGTTTGCGCTGCGGCCCATAATAAAATAGACAGCCGCCGCATATTTCCCGCAGGCGCTTCGCCCGAGAATAATGCCGCGGCCCGGATAGCTGTTTGAGCGAAGGTCGGCGAACAGGTCAATCATTTTTATTCCTCCTTAATATGGACAATGCCGTTTTCCACTGTAAGGCGGCCGCCGCAAAAAAGGCGCACGGCGCGCGGCAGGATCTCCCATTCCGCCTGCTCCATAACGCGTTTTTGCAGAGTTACCGGCGTATCGCCCTCGTAAACCTCAACGGCTTTCTGCAGAATTATCGGTCCGCCGTCAGTCACCGCGCTTACGAAATGGACGGTTGCTCCCGTTATCTTGACTCCTTTATTAAGCGCCGCCTCGTGCACGCGAAGTCCGTAATAGCCGTCGCCGCAGAAGGAGGGGATGAGCGACGGATGGACGTTTATGATCCTATTTTTATATTCACGGAGAATTTCCCCTGACAGCACGCACATAAACCCGGCAAGCACTATAAGATCCGCTTTGAGCTCTTTCAGCAGGCTGAGCAGCGCGTCGGAATAAGCCTCGCGGTCATTATAGTCCTTCCGGGCTATAACATAAGTTGCTATGCCCGCTTTCTTCGCCCGCTCAAGAGCGTAGGCTCCCTGCTTTGAGGATATGACGGCCGATATATTTATGCCGTCGTCTATGAGCGCCTGCAGGTTCGTGCCTCCGCCGGAGACGAGGACGGCTATATTCAGCATAGGTCTACACCTTTTTCGCCGCTTACGCAGCGGCCTATTATATAGGGCCGCTCGCCTGAACGCACTATAGCCTCCACAGCATGGCCGACGTCGTCTTTGCCGAGCGCGATAATAAGGCCGAGGCCCATGTTGAAGGTATTGTACATATCGTGCTCTGAAATGCCGCCGACGTTCTGAATATACTCGAAGATCGGGTGCACGGGGAAGGAATTGAGGTCGATCCGGGCTCTGACGCCCTCGGGCAGCATGCGCGGCACGTTCTCATAGAAGCCCCCGCCGGTAATATGGCAGATTCCCTTGACGTCAATACCGCTCCTGAGAAGACTGTGGACGGCCGAGACGTATATGCGCGTCGGCTTTAACAGCTCCTCGCCAAGCGTGCAGCAAAGCTCAGGGCAGAACTTTGAAAGTGATTCCGGGTCGGGGCTTAATACCTTGCGAACAAGCGAAAAACCGTTCGAGTGGAGGCCGCTTGAAGAGAAGCCGATTAGTATGTCGCCCGGAGCGATACGCGAGCCGTCTATAATCTTTTGCCTATCCACGATTCCGACGGCGAAGCCTGCAAGGTCGTATTCGTCTTCTGGGTAAATACCGGGCATTTCCGCCGTCTCGCCGCCAACCAGAGAGCAGCCCGACCTGCGGCAGCCGTCGGCGATGCCGGAGACGATGCGGGCCACCTTTTCAGGATAGTTCTTCCCCATCGCGATATAGTCCAGGAAGAACAAAGGCACAGCGCCTGAGCATATGATATCGTTTACGCACATCGCAACGCAGTCGATTCCGATCGTATCATGCTTATCAAGCAAGAAAGCTATTTTCAGCTTTGTTCCGACGCCGTCCGTACCCGAGACGAGTACAGGCTGCTTCATATTGCTCAAATCGGGGGCAAACATGCCGCCGAAGCCTCCGATGCCACCGAGAACGCCGTCTGTATAGGTGCTCTCAATGAGGGGCTTAATCATATCTACCGCCTTGTACCCCGCGGTGACGTCCACGCCCGCTTCGGCGTAGCTTTTACTTGAACTGTCTTTAACTGACATTGTTTAATCCTTCCTGTGACGGAAATAAGTGGTAGCTAATTGTCCCCCAGGAGCCTTTTGGCCATTTCCCGGTAGGCGCCTTCGACGTTGCCGAGATCGCGGCGGAAACGGTCCTTGTCCAGCTTTTCACCGGTTTTTAAATCCCAGAAGCGGCAGGTATCGGGAGATATCTCGTCCGCCAGCACCAGAGTATTGTCCGAGGTCTTGCCGAATTCAAGCTTGAAGTCTACAAGCGTAATGCCGCAGGACAGAAGATGCTCTTTGAGTATATCGTTTATCATAAACGCGTACTTTTTAATAAGCGCGATGTCTTCCTCTGTCGCAAGGCCGAGGGCGATAGCGTGGTAATCGTTTATGAGCGGGTCGCCGAGTTCATCGTTTTTATATGAAAATTCCAGCGTGCTGATAAGAAGCTTCTGCCCCTCGGGAACGCCGTACCTCTGAGAGAACGAGCCGGCGGCTATATTGCGTATTATGACTTCAAGCGGGACAATCTTTACCTTCTTAACGGCCGTCTCGCGGTCTGAAATCTCATTTATATAATGCGTTGGTATGCCGTGCTTTTCGAGCAGCCGCATCAGATTGTTTGTCATGCGGTTGTTAATCGCGCCCTTGCCGAGTATTGTGCCTTTTTTCTGGCCGTTGAAGGCCGTCGCGTCGTCCTTGTAATCCACAATATAAATTTCCGGGTCGTCGGTGGCGAAAACCCTCTTAGCTTTGCCTTCATATACCTGCGCGAGCTTTTTCATAGATTAACCTCCAGGTTTTTGTTTGCCTCGTCGACCTTCTCGGCCATTCTGCGCTTATGCTCAGCCAGCTTTTCCGCGAGGGAGGCTTCGCTTAAAGCAAGTATCTGGACTGCGAGTATGGCCGCGTTTTCGGCTCCGTTTATTGCGACCGTGGCCACAGGAATGCCGGAAGGCATCTGGACGGTCGAAAGAAGGCTGTCAAGCCCGTCCAGCGCGGAGGATTTGACAGGCACGCCAATAACGGGGAGAGTGGTCAGCGACGCGAGAACGCCCGCAAGGTGGGCGGCCTTGCCGGCTGCGGCTATTATTACGCCGAAACCGTTTTCCGCGGCGGAGGCGGAAAAATCATGCGCCAGCTTAGGTGAGCGGTGCGCAGAAATAACACGGATGTCGAAGGGAACGCCGAAATCGAGAAGAGTCTTGACAGCCGGCTCCAGCACCGGATAATCGCTTGCGGAACCCATGACAAGGGCGACTTTTTTCATATTATCCCTCTTTCAGTCATACACGCGTTTTAACGCAAAAAGCCCCGGAGCGAGCGAGAGCTATACGCCTTACCGCCACCTCCAAGACCGATTCAGTATGATGATATAAAATTCTATAATAAATAATGTCTTTTTTCAAGCGACAGAGAATACTTGATTTTTTTTCGTACACATACACAATCGCGGCCCTGTTTTTCGACGCCTGTAATGTAATATTGCAGAATAGCCGCCCAAAAAAACAGTTTGGGCGGCCCGTTTTACAGGCCCAGCAGTTTAGCGGCGGCATCCGTATTCCTTTTTTCAACGTCCCGGAGGCGCTTTACCGCCCCGAGCAGCTCGCCGCGCCGACCGCCGCGCTCGACGGCCCGGTCGATAAACGAACATAGCCTGTCCGTATCAATCTCGCTTAAGTCGGCAAAAAGGTCCTGGCCTATATAACGCAGGAAGGATGAGACCTTCTTGTCGTAAGCTATGCCTATAAGGGGCACGCCCTGCGATGAGGCGAAGATTAACCCGTGCAGGCGCATGGAAATAACGACGCGCATGCGCGAGTAGACCCCTATGGTTAAACCCGAGGAGATCGAGCCCTTCCATAGAAGGCAGGGGGAATTGACGGCTTCCATTACGGCTTTCGACTGGCCGATGTCATAGCGGGGCTCAATGGGCACGAATACCGGCGTCAGGCCGTATTTTTTATACGCGTAGTCCGCCGCCGCGGCAAAAACAGGTATCTTCTCGTTGAAACCGGGCCAGCGGCGGACGGAAAAGCATATATACTTGCCGTCAGGGTCGATGCCGGACCGCTCCAGCTCGTCGGAAACAATCTCGGGCGGGGCAGGGGGAAGCGTGAGGGCGGGGTCTGAAGACAGAATAAGCTCGGGCCTTATTATTCCCATTTCCCTGATTTCGCGCAGCGAATCGTCCTCACGCAGCGTAATAACGTC
The DNA here is from genome assembly GCA_050944055.1 of Oscillospiraceae bacterium. Taxonomy (GTDB): domain Bacteria; phylum Bacillota; class Clostridia; order Oscillospirales; family Oscillospiraceae; genus JBMNQI01. The sequence goes on from JBMNQI010000028.1 coordinate 5,786, forward strand.
GACACAGCTGTTAAGCACACGGACTGAGAGCCATTTGCTGAAACGGCGGTTAACGGGGCCGAAGCCGCAGCCATACATCTGAACCGCGCAGCCGCATCTCTTTGCGGCCGCAAGCGTGAAAAGATAAAACCAGAGCGAACGCCGGCTCGTAACATCCTGAATCAGGCTGCCGCCTCCGTTGAGATAGAGCTTTGAGCGGCGCATGACACTGAGGAATTTTGGGAAGTTGAACGTGTATACCGTGTCCGTTCTGTAGCGAGCGGCGATATTCCGGCTGCGGCGGGTCATCACCGTAACCGGCATATCCGGGTCGAGGGAGCGCATCTCGAGAAGTATGGCTTCAAGTATAGCGTCGTCGCCGGCATTGTCCCGCCCGTACGACCCGCAGATCAAAACGCCGTCTTTCTTGTTTTTTCTGGCTTCACGGCGTAAGATGGCGCTGTATATTTCCAGCTGGCGCTCTTTTGTGACCTGGAGCGAATAATCGCGGCTCGCGAGGCTGAAAAGGCTGTCTCCAAGCCTTCGGCGCAGTATCGGGTCGGATGCAAGAGCTGAAATATGGGAGGCCAGCGCGCCGATATCGCCGGCTTCAAACAAAAGGCCGGTTTTGCCATGGTGAATAAGGCGCGGAACCCCGCCTACGCGCGACGCTATGGTGGGCAGATGCAGCCTGGCCCCCTCCGTCAGGGCATAGGGGAAAGTTTCGGACAGGGAAGTGAGCGTGTTAATATCCAGGGCGTTGTAAAAGCTCATTATATCGTCCTGCCAGCCTAAAAAACGGACCTTGTCTTGAATTTTAAGCGAGGCAACCAGATGTGTGAGCTCTTTTCTCTGCGGGCCCTCCCCGGCTATAAGCAGGCGAAGGCGGGGCTCAAGCTCGGCGGCGGCGGCAAACGCGTATATTAAAGTTGAGACGGACTTGACCGGGTCGAGGCGCGCCGCTATGCCTACTATAATTGAATCGGGCGGGAAATCGGCACCGACGCTTGCAAGATACTGAGCTCTGTCCAAAACGGGGAGATCGCCTGAAAAATCCAGGCCGTTGTATATCGTGAACATGCTGCCGGGGCGCAGGCCGCGGCGTATCAGAAGCTCCGTCATCTGGTCGGAAACCCCTATATGCCAGCGGATGCGGCGTATAGCGATTTTGTTTATAGTGCCGTAAACAAGATTTGCAAGCGGCCTGCCCATATAATCGAGACGGTTGTCGCTGTGAATGGTGGTGACGACGGGCAGCCCGAGGCAGCGCTGGAGCAGCATGCCCATCAGATTCCCGCGGGAACCGTGACAGTGTATAATGTCATAGTTCCCGGCCGCTATCATTTTCTTCAGCCGCCTCAGGGCGGTAAGGAAGCCCTTCCTGATTACCAGCGTGTCGATTCCCAATGCCTCGGCTTCGCGTGAAAATTCGCCCTCTGTGAAGCAAACAAGCTTCACGTCAACCTCGCCTTGAAGCGAGTGAAGCAGGGACAGGACATGCGTCTTTGCGCCGCCCACATCGCCGCCGCTTATCAGGGTTATGACTTTCATTCGCACTTCTCCGATAGATTCGTTCTTGATTTATACGATTACTTATTATACAATAAAATAATTCAAAATAATGTATAATATAGCAATGCGGTTATTATACATTAAACAAACCAAACAATCAACAATTATAAAGGAACGGTTAGTATGAGTGATCCGAAGCCCAGGAAGAAGTTCAACATCATAGACGTTATCGTTATCGCAGTTATTTTGCTTGCGCTTGTATTCGCGGCGTATAAGCTGATCGAGAGGCGCAACGACCCCTCGACGAAGTATGTGGATATAACATATACAGTCCGGTGCCCGAACGTGGATAAGACGGCGTGGGAGAGCATCTCAGACTTTGAGGTCCCGGCGCAGCTCGTTTCGGGCGATTACTATGTGGACAACGCCTATGTGACAGACTGCCGGGCGGAGGAGGCGGCGGACGAGGTCGAATTTTTCTATGACAACGACGGGAATGTGCGCAGCCGTTATATGGGGAATAAAGTAAACGTGATATTTACGATAAAGGCCAAGGTTCTGGACACGGCCGTGCTGCAGGTATCTTCGCAGGAAATCAGGATCGGCCGCGCCAACTACTATGTAAAGACGCAATATTATGAGCTCTCCGGCACCATACTGAGCCTTGACGTGGACAGGAAATGAGCCTTTGGGAGTTGGACAGCGCGGTTGTTCTGTGGATGCAGAGCGTGCGCCAGCCCTGGCTGGACCCTATTATGAAGGCGTTATCCATATTGGGAGACGCCGGGGCGGTTTGGATCGCAATATCGCTCTTGCTGCTCTTTTTTAAACGATATCGCCGAACCGGTTTGCTGGCTCTAATCTCTCTGGCGTTCTGCTTTGCAATAGCAAATCTTATGATGAAAAACCTGGTTGCCCGCCCCCGACCGTACGATGCGATACCGGGGCTTACCATACTTGTGAAACGGTTGTCGGACTATTCCTTCCCGTCGGGGCACGCGTGCAGCAGCTTTGCCGCGGCGCCGGCCCTCAGCGAGGGAACGGGGCGAAGCTGGGGATTTTTATTCATCAGTATGGCGCTGCTGATTTCGGTTTCGAGGCTGTATGTCGGCGTGCATTATCCGAGCGATATTATAGCGGGCGCCGCCGTCGGGATTCTTGGCGGTGCGTTCATACGATGGCTGTTAAGAAGGAAAGTTCCGTGGTTCAATTGAAGATAAAAAGCGGCGGCCCGCACGAGCCGCCGCTTTTTGACGCAAACTATGTATCGCAAGGAATGCCGCGGGTGTTAAGCTTCCGCTTTGATGGCGGCGCCTCCCTGTCAGACTCCCGAATACTGCCAGCCGAAGGAGTTTTCGGACCAGTGCGGCTCGTTGACCCAGTAGGGGATTGCGTGCAGGCCGAAGAGCATATCGTGCGTCGTGATATACATTGACTGCGAGGGGTCGCTTCCGCCGTAGCTGATGGAGCCGCGTATGGCGCTCTCGTTAGTCTTGGACATCTCGAGAAGCTTTCGCCAGTCCTCTCCGCCGGAGGTGTTGAAAATCGCGTATTTGCTTAGATCGACATTGGGCAGGGAAGTGAGATAGTTGTTGGCCCCTATGGCGGACGCGTCCATATACATGGCGAACAGCGTTATCTCCGGGTCGGCTGTCAGAGCCTCCTCGGCGAATGTGTAGCCGGTGTCAATCTCCATTACGAGGTCTTTCTCGAAAGTAATTTTGATTCTGGGGTCGGAGAGCAGCTTTTCCTTGCAGGCGTTCGAGCATAGCAGAGTATTGTCCAGGTTGGAGTTTTTGCACCAGGCGGTGTGAATGCTGCCCGGCTCGGCGTCAGGATGGGCATAGTCGAGGTAGGCAATAATCATATCGCCCTCCGCAAGGCCCAGGCTTCTCATATCGTTGAAAATGCCGCCGCTTATCTCATGGTTAGTCGGTTTATTGCCGAGCGAGGTAACGACAACGCCGGCCTCCACAGCGGCCTCATTGCATGTTACCAGCGCCTCGATGGACATTGCGCCCTCTACAATGGCGACGCAGCCCATAGTGACAAAGTTCTCCACCTGCATTATCTGGGTGGGTATGTCGCCCTTTGCCTCCAGGGCCTCCGTTTGAAGTCCGTCCTCTTGCAGATGGGCTTCAAGAGCGTCGATAATCTCCAGAAGGTGCGGGTCGGAAAGGACGGGCATAGTAATGCCGACAAGAGGCGAGATCCCCTCTTCAATGAGTTCGGGAACAGATTTGCCGTAATATTTCGTAACAGGGGGAACGATGTTTTCAGCCGAAGCATTTGAGTCTTCCAGTTCTGTTGCGGGCGCCAGAGTGACCTTGGGAGCTTCAGTGGCGGGAACTTCAACGGGGGCTTTAGTCGCTGCGGGAGGTTCAGTCGGGGCGGTTTCATTTCCTTTTTTGCACCCAACCATTGCTGCGAGGGAGAAAATTAGCATGAAAACGAGAATGATAGAAAACGCTTTCTTCAAATTGACTTCCTCCTTAACAAATATATAAATATAATATACCAAATCATACATCTTGACAAAAGAAATTTTGTAATATTTACACTATAATTTTGGAATATTGGAAGAGTTTAGGCCGGAGATATAGAAAGAGGCGGCTTCTTTATAGAAGCCGCCTCTTTTGGGCAGTATTGCTGAATTATTTTAGTTCTACTTTGGCGCCGGCTTCCTCGAGCTTGGCCTTGAGAGCTTCGGCCTCTTCCTTGGACACGCCTTCCTTAATTGCCTTGGGAGCGGCTTCGACGGCGGCCTTAGCCTCGGCAAGGCCGAGACCCGTGATCTCACGCACGACCTTGATGACCTTGATCTTCTCGGCGCCAAAGTCGGCAAGAACGACGTCAAACTCTGTCTTTTCCTCTTCGGCGGGAGCGGCGGCTCCGGCACCGGCCGCGGGAGCGGCCGCGACGGCTACGGGAGCGGCGGCAGAAACGCCGAATTCATCCTCGAGGGCGTGAACGAGCTCGGAGAGCTCAAGAACGGTAAGAGCTTTTACCTGCTCAATGAGGGCAGTAATTTTTTCGCTGGCCATAATAAATTTACCTCCAAAAATAAATCATTTAATAAAGTTTTCAGGCTTTCTTTTCCGCTATTGCGTTTAACGCGCAGGCGAGTCCGCGGATGTTCGCGATCAGTACGGAGACGAGACCGGTGAGGGGGGCGTTCATAGTGCCGAGAACTGTAGCTATGAGTACTTCTCTCGGTGGCAGGGAAGCGAGGCTTTTGACCTCCTCCGCGCTGATGACGCGCCCCTCGACAAAACCGGCTTTGATTACAAACTTGGTTTCGCCGGCCTTCTTGGCAAAGTCGCAAAGTATCTTTGCCGGGGCAACAGGGTCATCGGCGCATACGGCCAAAGCCGTATTGCCGTTGAGTATGGGGTCGAGCTCGTTAAAGCCTACCTTGTCGGCCGCTATGCGCACGAGAGTATTTTTCACTACTGCATAGTCGACATTGCTCTTGCGAAGCTCCGCGCGAAGCGTGGTGTCTTCGGAGACGTTTATGCCTTTATAGTCCACAAAGACTCCGGCGGCGGAATTCTGCAGCTTGCCGGCAAGCTTCTCGACGATGGCCTGTTTTTCTGCCAGGGCTTTTGCATTGGGCATTAGAAATTTCACCTCCATGGGATTTTTTGCCGGGATATTTCCGTGGAAACAGAAAATGTCCCCGCGCCGAATAGACGCGAGGACATAAAAGCACAATCAGATTTGAGCTTTCCTCGGCAGGCGGACTAACCGTTAGCGCTTTCGCGGCCTGCTGTCTATAGAACGCATTTGATAATCTATCAGATATTCAGATATTTGTCAAGGAATTTCTCAGGCCAGTTTCTGCGCGTTGACCTTGACGCCGGGGCCCATTGTCGAAGCCACGGTGCAGCTTTTTATATACTGGCCTTTGGCGGCTGCCGGTTTAGCCTTAATTACCGCGTCAAGAAGAGTGTTGAAGTTCTCCGTGAGCTTATCAACCCCGAAGCTAACTTTCCCGATGGGGCAGTGTATGATGTTGGTTTTGTCGAGACGGTACTCAATTTTACCGGCTTTGATTTCGGTGATTGCCCGCGAAACGTCGGCGCTGACCGTACCGGACTTGGGGGAGGGCATAAGGCCCTTCGGGCCGAGCAGTTTGCCGAGACGGCCCACAACGCCCATCATATCGGGCGTCGCGACAACGACGTCAAAATCAAACCAGTTCTCTTTCTGAATCTTTTCGACCAGATCCATGTCGCCTACATAGTCGGCGCCCGCCGCCCTGGCCTCGTCCGCCTTCGCGTCTTTCGCGAAAACGAGGACGCGCTTTGTTTTGCCTGTGCCGTGCGGGAGAACAACGGCGCCTCTGACCTGCTGGTCGGCGTGGCGTGAGTCTACGCCGAGGCGGATATGGATTTCAACAGTTTCGTCGAATTTGGCCTTGGCAGTCTTAAGCACGAGATCGAGCGCTTCGGCGGGATCGTACTGAACGGTTTTATCGATAAGCTTTACGCTATCCTGATATTTCTTGCCTCTAAACAACTTCGTACCTCCTCACTATTCGCCCACGACGACGCCCATGGAACGGGCGGTGCCGGCTATAATGGACATGGCGGCCTCGATGCTGCCGGCGTTGAGGTCGGGCATCTTAAGCTCCGCTATGCGGCGAATTTCAGCCTTTGAGATGGTTGCGACCTTTTCCTTGTTGGGAACGCCCGAGCCACGCTCAATATTGCAGCTTTTCTTTATCAGAACCGCGGCGGGAGGAGTTTTTGTTATGAAGGAGAAGGAACGGTCGGCGTAGACTGTGATTACAACGGGGATAATGAGGCCGACGTCGTTTTTTGTACGCTCGTTGAATTCCTTTGTGAAGGCGGCGATATTTACCCCGTACTGGCCGAGAGCCGGACCGACAGGGGGCGCCGGAGTCGCCTTTCCGGCGGGGATCTGAAGCTTTACATAGCCTGTAATTTTCTGTGCCACTTTAAAGTTGCACCTCCTGAATAAAATGTGGTTGGACGAAACCTTATAAAGGTTCCTCCCACGATGACGCGCTGAAACAAATTAAACGCTGATTTGTTCGACCTGGTCGAGATCAAGCTCGACGGGTGTTTCGCGGCCGAACATTGATACTACGACGCGCACCTTGCGACGCTCGGAGTCAATCTCCTCGACAGTACCTATGAAGGTTTCAAGCGGGCCGTCTGTGATGCGGACGCTGTCGCCGATGCTGTATTTGGTAATTATATCGGTCTTTTCTACTCCCAGGGCGGCCACCTCTTCGTCGGTCAAGGGAATGGCCTTTGTAGCGGTGCCGACAAAGCCGGTCACGCCGCGCACATTTCGGACAATGTGCCAGCTCTCGTCGGTCATGACCATTTTAACAAGCACATAGCCGGGGAATATCTTTCGGTCTACGGTTTTGGTCTTGGAGCCGCTGATCTCGGTTACCGTTTCCATCGGAATCTTAATATCCTGAATAAGATCAGTCATTTTGAGGTTTTCTGCTGATTTCTGGATCGAGGCCGCGACGGTGTTCTCATAACCTGAATAGGTATGGACAACATACCATCTAGCATTTTCGGACATTGTCGCCACCTACCGGAAGACGTTGATAAGCGCTTTGACGCCTAAACCCGCTATCCAATCGAATATCCAAATGAAAATGCCAATGATGATGATCATAACAATGACTACTATAGTATTGTTGATGAGCTGTTTACGCGTCGGCCAGACGACCTTCTTCAGCTCGCTCTTCATTTCGCGGAACCATTTGGCTAAGCGGCGCAAGGCGCGAGCAAATACATTGGGCCGCTTTTCTTCGCTTTTAGCCATCTGTGCACAACCTTTCTCTTAATAATCGGAGCGGGCTCTACTTGGTCTCGTTGTGAACAGTATGCTTTCTGCAGAAGGGGCAGTACTTGTTCATCTCCAGGCGGTCTGGATCGTTCTTCTTGTTTTTGAAAGTGTTATAGTTGCGCTGCTTGCATTCGCTGCATCTGAGTGTGATTTTGACTCGCATATCGGCACCTCCTTATTTCGATTGCCTCCCTGCCGAAAATTAGAAAATCGGCGCACAACAAAAAAGCCCTTTTCTGAGCAGGTAGAGTCACTTTAACACAATTATTCGCGCAGGTCAAGATTTTTCTTAACTATTTTATCGGAATATGCTATCATAACTCCAGCAAGAGGCTAAAAAGCCTGTACGGAGGTAAGAAATGCGTGTTATGGCGATAGATTACGGCGACGCGCGCACGGGAATCGCCCTGTCCGACCCTACGGGGACTATTACGGGGCGCGCCTGGGTAGTGAGCGAGAGAAGGCCTGAAAAGCTGGCGGCCGTGATTAAGCAAGCGGCGCAGGAGAACGGCGTTTCAACGATTGTGCTTGGATTTCCCAGGAACATGAACGGGACGGTGGGCCCGCGGGCGGAAAAATGCGAAAGCTTCGCGCTTACTCTGAAAGAGGCGACGGGGCTGCCCGTGATCCTCTGTGACGAGCGAAGAACCACGGCCGACGCGCACCGTATTCTTTCGGAAAACGACAGGCACGGGAAAAAACGCAGGTCAAGGATAGACGCCGTCGCCGCGAGCCTTATACTGGAAGCCTATCTTGCCTCGCTTTGAATCGTTTGCCGAGCGGGCAAATCCGGCGCCGCGGGAAGAAACAGCCGCCGGAAATGGAATAAAGCCCGGTATAAAGTCCCGGAGAATCCGTCCTGCGGACTCAATATACAGTTGAGGCTCAGACGCTTAAGGCTCAGATATTGCCGACCGCGGGGGCGGGATCCGAGTGAAAAGCGGCGGCGGCCGTATCCGCGTCCAGCCTTTCGGCGCCCATGCCGATTAGAAGATCCCGCAAAGGCTCGAGCTTTTCATAGAAAACAGCAATCAAATCGCCGCTGCGCGCGCTTTCGACCGCGTTTTTAAGCGCCTCGGCCTCGTTATTGATAACCGATATTCTGCTGCAGGGAAAGCCGGCCTGTGTGACGGCGTTAAAAATAATGCCCGCTACCTCGCCGGCCTGCCTTCCGCGCAGACAGGAGTCTTCCTTAATAATGATTCTGTCAAAAGCACCGGCGCATTCCAGGCTAATCTGGCGGATTGAATTGTCCGGCCGGTCGCCGGGCATCCCGATAACTCCCGTAAGCTTATTGTGCCGGAGGCAGCTGCAGAATTTAATTGCCTGCCTGTAGCCCTCCTTGTTATGCCCGTAGTCCAGCATAACGGTGATTCCGTTTACATCATAAAGGTTGAATCTTCCGGAATTGTCCCGGAAGCTCTTCAGCCCTTTTTTTATTGTCTCGATAGGGACGCCGAGGGAGTGCAGTGCGGCGGCCGCGGCGAGTGAGTTGTCAATATTGCATTCAATTTTTCCGCCCATCGTAATCGGGATGTCATTTACATCAGTTATCAGCAGAGTTTCACTGCCGTCCTGCAGATATACTTTGCCGTTTTCATGGAAGACTGCCGGGTAATCTTTGAAATACTGCAGCTTATTTCTGTTTCTGAAAAAGAGAATGACCCTGTGCCTTACGCGCTCCAGTATTTTGCCGGTTGAGGAATCTTCACCGTTTAACACGACTGTGCCGCCGTTTTTCACAGCTTCCGCCACAAGGGACTTAACCTGTATTAAATCGTCAAGCGTTTCGACCCCGTCGCAGCCGAGATGATCCTCCGTGATGTTTGTTATTACGCCGACGTCGGCAACGTCATAGCCGAGACCGCCCCGGATTATCCCGCCCCGGGCGGTTTCAAGCACGGCTGCTTCTATTGTTTTGTTGGCCAGCAGCACGCGCGCGCTTCTCGGCCCGGAATTATCCCCCCTGCAGATGCATTTTCTATTGACGAAGCTGCCGCAGGTGCTGGTCATGCCGACATTTCTGCCCTGTGTCATCAGCACGTGCTGTATAAGCCGGACTACGGTGGTTTTGCCGTTTGTCCCGGTGACTGAGACGATAGGGAAATTCGCCGCTTCATAATTTGGGAAAAGGAAATCGACGATATCCTTCGCCACGTTGCGGGGTCTGCCTTCAAACGGGTAAATGTGCATGCGGATTCCGGGGGCTGTATTGACTTCGACCACGGCCCCGTCTGTTTCATATATAGATTTTGATATGTCTTCGGTTACGATATCTACGCCCGCAATATCTATCCCCACTACCTCCGCGGCTCTGACGGCGGCTTCCGCGTTGTCCAGATGGATGATGTCGGTGCAGTCCACAGACGTCCCGCCGGTGCTGATGTTGCCGTTCTCCCTCAAAACGGCGACCTTGCCCTTTGGCAGTACGGACTCCGGTTTTAAACCGCTTTTTGCCAGCAGATTCAGGGCAATCCGGTCGATTACGATTCTCGTGAGCGGCTTTTGATGCTCCTCGCCGCGGTTAGGGTCCGAGTTGATAATACCTACAAGTTCAGCTATCGTGTGAATCCCGTCGCCGGTAACGCTGGCCGGAATACGCTTGGCTACGGCGCTGACCTTGCCTCCTACGACAAGAACGCGGTAATCGGAGCCCTTGATGAATTTTTCTACAATAACGCCCTTGCTGTATTTGAAGGCGTCGCGGAAAGCGGCCTTTATCTCGGCGCCGCTTTGCAGGTTCATGTGAACGCCTTTTCCCTGATTAGCGTCAAAAGGCTTGATCACAACGGGCGTGCCCACCTGCTTTGCGGCCAGCAGGGCCGAAAGCTCCGAGTAAACCACCTTGCCGTAGGGCACGGGGATTTTGTTTTCGCTCAAAAGATATTTTGTCAAATGCTTATTGCAGGATATGTCAGCCGAGATACAGGAAGTCGCGTCCGTGAGCGTGGATTCGATAAGACGGCTGTGCTTCCCGTAGCCGAGCATGACAAGGCTTTCGCTGCCTATCCTCGTAACCGGTATCCCTCTTGATCTTGCTTCTTTGACTATGGCGGACGTGCTTGGGCCGAGCTCCGCCTCGGCCGAAATCTTTTTAAGATAGGAAAGGAAGTCTTCGGCGATGACGTCGTTTCCCGCAATTATCTGATTGAGTATAAATACCGCTGCCTTGCCGCATTCAAGCCCGCCGACTTCATTCCCGAATTCATAAACCAGGTAATACGTCGAGGGCTCGGCATAGAGCCTGGTCTTGCCGAATCCAATATCATAACCCAGCTGATACTGAAGTTCCAGGATAACGTGCTCCAGAACATGAGCTAGGTAAGTCCCTTCCCTGAGACGCACTAAAAAACCGCCCTCATATCCGAGGCCGCAGCAGTTGGTTTTTAGGCCGGGGAAATATTCAAGCAGCTTTTCATTAAAACCGGATATCTTATTAGTCGGGATTTCGCTGTATTTCCCGATATCCACGATCAGCTTGATGACGGGTTTGTGGCTGTATATATTCCTGCCGTTAAAAACAGTATAATCGCAGATGATTATAGGGTTGTTACTCATCTTTCAAACGTAAGACCTTTCTGTTAACTAAATCGAAGCCGTAGCCCTGCGGCAGGACATGGACAGTTGCCCCGACTATCGCGAGGATCTCATCCTGCTTGAGTTCCGATACGTTGGAGGTTTTGATTGTTTTTCCGTCTATAATTGTGACGGCATTGGAACCCGCCACTTCAAAATGCATATCGGGACAGAGCTTTATTGACGTATCCTCGTCTATGCCCAGCCCGATAATATCCGGGTTTTCGGTTATGCCGCAGAGCAAGCGGCCGAACCGGCCCCGCTGGTCGAAATGCTGGTCTATGATTACTCCTTCCATCAAACCGAGGCCGGGAGCCATTTTTAAGGTGCATTTGCGGGCAGGCTCATTATCCCTGCCGTTTACTATCATCGTAGAGCTCATTACGGACGCGCCCGCGCTTGTGCCCATTACTATACCGCCTCTGCTGTAGAGGCTCTTGAGCTCATAATAGGCAGAAGTCCCTCCGAGAATACTGGTCAGGCGCAGCTGGTCCCCGCCCGTCATAAATACGCATTTGGCGTTTTTCAACATCTCTATGTTGCTGCTTTCGTTGGCCTCATCCCTCGTATTTATATTGAGAACCTTTGTGTTGCAAAGACCGAGCCTCTCAAATACGTTCTTATAATTCTGCCCGGCCTTTTCAGCGTTTTCCGTTGCGGTAGTCAGGACTATGAGCAAATCGTCCTTCGAGAGCATCCGGGCGGCCTGTTTTAAGACGACGCTGTCCCCGGTCTTGTCTTCAGCGCCTCCGATTATAATAAGATATCCCTTATCACTCATTTTCTTTCTCCGCCTTGCTGCTATAGACTAGTCTCCCGCGGCTGAAGAGCATTTTAATATTATAATTTCTATCCGCAATCAAAATATCCGCGTCGCTTCCTTCCCTGAGCGTTCCTTTTTTGGGGTATAGATTTAATAGCCTCGCTGGGTTTTCAGTCGCAAGCCTGAAGGCGGCGGAGGGCGGCAATACCTCCTGTTTGATACAGCTTATTATATCTTTTATAAGCGCCGCCGGCTCGGCGCAGCCGCCGCCCGGAAAGCTCCCGCCCGCGTCCGAGCTTATCGTGACTCTCGAAAGCCCGTTTTTTTCCCGGCAGAGTTTTCTTATGGCTTCGGGCACCGGCAGGCCGGCCGTTTCGCCGGCTGTAAGGTCGATATTCCCGCCGCCTGCCCAGTAAGCGGCGGCTTCGTCGAAAAGTATCGCGTTCCTGTTGACATGCGTGGGGACAAACATTGAGGCAGGCAGGTCCGACGAATCCAGCATTTTCTTAAGAAGGCCAAGCCCGTCCTTCCCGTCGCCGATATGGAGATGGACCACGCCGGCTTTCCCGCTGAGCAGAGCGCCGACGTGAACATCCGATGACAGTCTCAGCATCTCATGTAAACCGGGCTGCGAGCAGCGGTGGTCGGAAATGGCGATTTCACCCGCGCCTATGATTTTTTCAATAAATATCATGTCCCGGACGAGGCTGCCGGTCAGGCTCAGCGTTGGAACGCGGTAGCAGCCGGAATAAAGATAGACGGAAAGCCCGCATGATTCAAGCTTCCCGGCGTGCGCGTAAAGGCTTTCCATGCTTCTGCAATACCCGTCCGTCCCGAGCAGGCCCACGACCGTTGTAATGCCGGCGCTGAAAACCGCCGGGGCTTCAAGCTCCCCGGTGCGGCTTGAAAAACCCTCCTCGCCGCCCGAACCCGCGATATGGACGTGCTGATCGATAAGCCCCGGGAAGGCCAGCATGCCCTCACAGGATATGATTCTGTCGTAAACCGGCAGATCATCTGTTTTGCCGGCGGGCATTATCCTATAGATTCTGTCAAAGGCGATAAGTATATCGTTTTTTCCTTTGTATTCCGGGCAGTAGCATTCAAGGTTTTTCAGCAGTGTGAGCATGTTCAGCCTTCACCGGAGCTTCAGTATTGAACATATTATCTCCGCAAAAACAGACAATACTCCGCAATAATGGGTTTTGCAAATAAAAAGGCCGCCGCACTGCGACAGCCTTTTTATTCATACGGGTATTAAACCATCAGGCCGTTTATAAGCTCAAAAAACCTGTTCGGATCGTCCAGCGGAAGGTCCGCGGCAATAAGCGCCTGATAATAGAGTATCTCCGCGTAATCCTTTGCTTTTTCGCCGCCGCGGGCTATCGCCGCGAGGGCGGAGTGCTCCGGATTTATCTCCAGGACGCGCTCGGCGTGTACCGGGCTCGCGCCCTGAATGTTATTGAGGTATTTTTCCATTTCGAAGGAAACCGGCCCGTCGGCCGTAAGACAGGCGGCCGAGGTCGTGAGCTTGCGCGACACGCGCACATCCTTAACCTTATCTCCGAGGTATTCCTTAATCTTATCCGTAAGCTCGTTTTTCTCGGGTACGCTGGTTTCGGCTGTGTCAAGCCCCATATCTTCGTTCGTAGTAATATTGCGGAACTCCTTTTCCTCGTGCTTTCCGAGGATTTGAAGCACGAACTCGTCGACTCCCTCGGTGAGGAAGAGGACCTCGAAACCGGCGCTCTTGAGGCGCTCAAGCTGGGGCAGGCTGCCTATTTTTGAAAGGCTTGCGCCAGTGGCGTAGTAAATGTATTTCTGGTTTTCCGGCATACGGGAGACGTATTCCGCCAATGTGACGTTCTTTTCCTGAGTTGAGGAGTAGAACATCAGAAGGTCGCGCAGCAGCTCCTTGTTTTTGCCGAATTCGGCTACAGCCCCGTATTTGATCTGTGTGCCGAAGCCCTTCCAGAATTCCTCGTATTTCTCGCGCTCGGTCACAAGCATCTTGGAGAGCTCCGATTTAATCTTCTTTTCCAGGTTGGAGGCTATTGTTTTGAGCTGACGGTCATGCTGAAGCATCTCGCGCGATATGTTGAGCGAGAGGTCGGCCGAATCGACGACACCGCGTACAAAACGGAAATGGTCGGGCAGGAGCTCGGCGCACTTGTCCATTATAAGGACGCCGGAGGAATAGAGCTGCAGGCCCTTTTTAAACTCCTTTGTATAAAAATCGTAGGGGGCCTTCGCGGGAATAAACAGCAGGGCTTTGTATGTCACCGCGCCTTCCGCAGACAGGTGTATGCTGCGCAGGGGATCGTCAAAATCGTAGAATTTCTCCCTGTAAAACTGAAAATAATCCTCGTCCTTGACCTCGTTTTTTGGCTTTTGCCAAATGGGGACGCGGCTGTTCAGCGTCTCAGGCTCTAGAACCGTTACGGTCTCCTTCTTGCCTTCCTTATCCCCGGTCTCAACCTCATGCGTATGCTCCATATCCATGATTATCGGCCAGCGGATATAGTCGGAGTACTTGGTTACAAGCGAGGCCAGCTCATAGCGGTCAAGGAAGCGGCTGTATTTCTCGTCCTCTGCGTCGGGCTTTATATGAAGAATGATGTCAGTTCCTGCAAAATCGCGCTTTCCTTCGGCCATAGTATATCCGTCGGCGCCGTTTGATTCCCAAACGTTGGCCGTTTCCGAACCGTACGCGCGGCTTATTACACGCACCGTATCGGCGACCATGAAAGCCGAATAGAAGCCGACTCCGAACTGACCGATTATATCAAACGCATCGGCATCGCTGCCCTCAAGCGAATCCTTAAACTGTTTTGAGCCGCTGCGTGCTATAGTGCCAAGATTGGATTCCAGTTCCTCGGCCGTCATCCCGATTCCGTTGTCGGAAATGGTGAGAGTGCGGGCATTTTCGTCGGGCGTTATCGTGATTTTAAAATCATCCCTGGTCATGCCGACCTTGTCGTCCGTGAGGCTTAAATAGCAGAGCTTGTCTATCGCGTCGCTCGCGTTGGAGATTAGCTCCCGCAAAAATATTTCCCGGTTTGTATAAATCGAGTTGATCATTAAATCAAGCAATCTCTTCGATTCGGCTTTAAACTGCTTTTTTCGCATAGGTTTAATCTCCTCCGTGTGTATCACTATTAGCACTCGGCATGTGTGAGTGCTAATAGTAATATACTACATTGGTTAAGAAATATCAATACGCAATTGCATTATTTTGCCTTATCTCAGCATATGTAATTGTATTGAAATAATTTGTAATCTGATTTGCGGTTAAAAAGACGGATTGAAATAGTATTATAATAAAACGGAGATGGTAAAAATGAAGAAGCGTATTATTGTATTCCTTTTGCTTGCTTTTGCACTCGGATTTATGCCAAAAGCGTCGGCGGAGAGATATGTTACCGTCACTGTGGACGGCCTCGCGCTTAACTTCGATCAGAACCCGATAATAGAGAACGGGCGCACTCTGGTGCCGCTGCGCGCCATATTCGAGGCTTTGGGAGCGTCGGTACACTGGGATCAGGAAACTAAAACGGTTACCGCCGTCCGCGGTAAGGATACGGTCTGGCTGACTATCGGCAGCAATATTGTCTATTTGAACGGAGAACCCGCCTATGTCATGGACGTGCCCGCCAAAATAGTTGAGGAAACCGGGCGCACTCTGGTGCCGGCGCGCGCGGTATCGGAAGTGCTCGGCGCGTCCGTCACCTGGAACGACAGGACCTCGAGCGTTGTGATTCTGACTGATCCGCCGGACCATACATACGAGGAACGTATGCTGCAGAATACCTGGCTCGGGTATAATGGCGAGCCGATACTGACAGTCACCGCCTATTACCCGGTGCTCTCAGGCAAAGGCGAGTCGGATAAGGCCCTAAACAGGATGTTCTTTGACGCGGCCGCCGAGTATGTCGACGTCTTCGGCCGTGAGATGTATGAGGAAGCGAAGGCCGAATACGAGTTTTCAATTCGTAACGAATACCATTTTTACCCGTATGAGTTTGAGCAGTCGGTGAGCATCACATATGACAAAAACGGTTATTTTTCATATGTAACCCAGAACTATTCCTACACAGGCGGCGCGCATCCGAATACGGCCAGAGACGCCGCGATTCTGCGTACAGACAGCATGGAAGAGCTTGACTTCATGTTTTTCTTCGGCGAGAGCAAAAGGGAGGACATAGAGTCAAAGATAACGGATTATTTCTATGGTTTTCTTGAAGAGGACATACCGGGCTATACTACAAAAGAAGCGGTCGCCGAAGCGGTTGAGTCCGAGCTTGAGTTCTATCTTTCCCCGCTTGGCGTCGGATTCTTCCTGCCGGTTTACAGCGTAGCGCCATATGCGGCGGGCTACCCCGAATTCATCTGGAAGCTCGGCTCAAGCGAGATTATCATAATATAGGCGGCTTTCCGTTCCGGATGACGAAGCGGAGCTCAAGCGGGCGGCGCGCCTGTTTCGCGTAAATACTAAGACCGGCAGAGCGTTCACGCCCTGCCGGTCTTTTGCCGGATTATTTAAGTAGACATGAAGGAGAAATGCATATAGTCGCGCACCGAACGCCACCAGCCGTCGCCGCCCCAGCCGAAGCCGTATTTATGGAAAACCGCTACGACGCTGCCGTCTGAGGGAATCGAATACGGGTCCGTCCCGGGCTGCCAGTAGTTTCCGACGGAGCTTCCGGTGCTGAGGTTTATGTAGTAGTTTTCCTCCCAGTTAATATCGATAGCGCATCCCCAGTTATGCTCGCTCGCGCTGCCCTCTCTCCACGAAAACCCGGTAATATTATGTATGGGGAACTTCTCCGGGCTCTCGTATATCTCTTTGAATATCTGTTTTACCGTCGGGGCGAGCCTATAATGTATGAGGAATGTCCTTGTCGCGGGAACTTTTTCGCCGCTTGAATTAAAATCCCAGACATTGACCGTGAGCTGCACCATATCGGCTATCGCCTCGTCATAGGTTTTATACTTGGGCGCGCCGGCGGAGCCCATGAGCCAGGCCCATTTTGCGGAACTGTCCGCACCGGGGCCCCACGCGGCGAGAGCCGTCCCCGGCGTTATAACGTCGCCTTGTGAACCTGAAAACGCGCTGATTTGAGTAAGCCGGTAGGCCATGACAAGCGCCTGCGCCCTCGTCGTCAGGCCTCTCGGTTCAATTACGACTGTTCCCGCCACATTATTGCCGTTGACAATACCGAGCGATACGGCGCTGGCTGCCGAGCTTCTGGCCCAGGTCTGCACGTTCTGCCAGTCGGGGAACGGGCTGAGCACGTTTACGACTCCGCTTTCGGTCAGCTCAGGCTGCGCTCCGAAGCAGCAAAGCAGGTTGCGGAGCATCATAAAAATCTCTTCCCGCGTAATATTGTTATCCGGTTTAAACGTTCCGTCCGGGTAGCCCTGGACTATGCCGAGCGAGACGGCGGCGTTAATGCAATTATCGTCTACGTCCGAAAATATTGAATTGTATGTGCCGTCCATGCTTTGCCCGGAGAGCTTCTCGTACCCGAGCACGGCTATGTAGCAGAATTCACGCCTTGTAACGGGCGAGGACATATCCGCGTCGCCGAGCTGGGGAGGTATAAGGCCGCTCTGCTCGGACAGATAGAACTCTCCGCTCTGCTCCGCCCAGCAGGGCACGTTATAATAAGCCGAAGCCGGGATTATGCATATAACAAGAGCCAGTAAAACGGAAATCAGCCGTTTCGACATATTTACACCCCGATGCATAACAAAGATTAACAAAAGCATAACACATCATTACATCTTATGAAAAGGTGAAATATATGGTAATTGGTTTTCCGGATGGAGCCGATGAGGCTAACGCGCGAGCTTTGAAGAGGCGTCTATGAGAGCCTGGGTCAGAGCGTCGGCGTCCTCAATCGTATTCATGCGTGATATACTTATGCGTATGGCACCGTCAACGACCTCGTTCGGGAGCCCCATCGCCGTCAGAACATGGCTGCGCCGACCTTTTTTACAGGCGGAACCCTTCGAGATATAGATTTCGCGCGACTCAAGAAAGCTCATGAGAACTTCGCTCTTAAGTCCGGGGATGGAAAGCGAAAGTATATGGTCGGCGCCGCCGGAAACGAATACGGCCTGAGGCAGTCTCTGCCTGAGAGTATCGACTATGCGGGCGCGCAGGGCGGCGATATGCGATGAATGCTCCTGAAAGCCCAGGCGCCCGGCTTCGCTGGCGGCCCCGAAAGCGCAGATTGCGGGTATGGCTTCAGTCCCGGAGCGGAGGCCCTGCTCATGTCCGCCCCCGAAAATAAGAGGCGGTATTTTTACGCCCTGCCTTATCCACAATGCGCCCGCACCCTTCGGCGCGTGTATTTTATGGCCGCTTATCGAGATAAGGTCGGCGCCAAGCGATGCGGGAGTGAAGGCGAGTTTTAAAAAACCCTGCACGGCGTCTGTATGAAAAAGCGCGTTAGGGCTCACTCGGTGCACCAGGCGCGCCGCCTCGCTAACAGGCTGGATTGCGCCTGTCTCGTTGTTTACAAGCATAATCGACACGAGCGCCGTATCGGGGCGGAGCGCGGACTTAAGATCGACCAGAGATATCCGTCCAGTCGTATCCACGGGGAGAAAGCTGACCTCAAAACCCAGCGATTCAAGATGTTTTACGCTGTTGAGGACGGCTTCGTGCTCAATGGCTGTCGTTATAACGTGCCTGCACTTGCCTCTGCCGGGAAAAGAGCCGGATATGACCGCCCAATTGTCCGCCTCTGTTCCGCCCGAGGTGAAATAGACCTCTTTTGGCTTTGCGCCCAGAGCGGATGCGACCTGGTCGCGGGCTTTATTCAGCCGCTTTTCGGCCTGAATGCCCATGTAATGCGAGGAGGACGGGTTTCCGTAATCCTCCTCCATCGCGGAAAGCGCGGCTTCGACAGCCTCGCGGCAGGGCTTCGTTGTGGCGGCGTTGTCAAAATAGTGCATATTATTACCCCGTTGTATTAATAGTTGATGCTTATTATAAAATACACTATAAAACCGATTCTATCAACGGCATCTTGAACAGACTGTGATTATAGGATATAATTCCACATTATGAAGTTTAAAATTTATACGCTTGGCTGCAAGGTCAACCAGTTTGAGTCGCAGGCCATGGAAAAAATGCTGCGGGAGCGCGGCTTTGAAGAGGGAGAGCCTGCAGACGCATACATTATTAATACCTGCACGGTTACGGCTGAGAGCGACAGGAAGTCCCGCCAGATAATACGCCGGGCGCGGAAAATCGCTCCCGGCGCCGTCGTCGCCGTCTGCGGCTGCTATTCGCAGACTCACGGCCCGGAGCTTACGGATGCTGATGTCGTCTTCGGGACAGGGGACAAGCAGGCTTTCGTTGAATCTGTCTGCAAAGCCGTCAGAGAGAAAAAAAGGCTGTGCTCCGTGAGTGAAGTCCTCACGAAGGGTCTGCCGTTTGAAAAGCTGACGGCGGGCAGCCTGTCCGGGCGGACGAGGTCTATGCTCAAGGTTCAGGACGGCTGCCAGAATTTCTGCGCCTACTGCATAATCCCGTACGCGCGCGGGCCTATACGGAGCCTGCCGCTTCGGGACGCAGTCGACGAGGCTAAGCGCCTTGCCGGAGAAGGCTGCCTGGAGCTGATTGTGACGGGTATTGAAATCAGCTCCTACGGGCTTGATACTCCCGGGGGACCGGGGCTTATCGAGCTGACCGAATCACTGTGCGCTGTGTCGGAGGACATGCGCATAAGGCTCGGCTCCCTCGAGCCGCGCACTGTAACGGAAGAGTTCTGCCGCAGGCTGTCGCGCTTAAAAAACCTGTGCGACCAGTTTCACCTGTCGCTTCAGAGCGGGAGCGATTCAGTCCTGCGCCGAATGGGGCGCAAATACGACACCGCACGGTATTACGAGTCGGTCACTCTGCTGCGCGAATATTTTCCCGGCTGCGCCGTAACGACGGACGTTATAACCGGCTTCCCCGGAGAGACGGAAGAGGAATTTGACGAGACGCTGGAGTTTATAAAAAAATGCGCTTTCGCGCGCATGCACGTTTTTCCTTATTCGAAAAGAGAGGGGACAAGGGCCGCGACGATGCCCGGTCAGGTGGAGCGTTCTGTCAGGGAAGAGCGCGCTCATCGCGTACGCATGGAAGCAAAGAAGATGAGCGAATACTACATGCGAAGCTGCATAAATAAAACTCTTAGCGTGCTGTTCGAAACCGACTGTACCGGCCACGCGCCGAATTATACCGAGGTGCGAGCATACGCCGGGATGGGGCTTCAGCCTTCCCAGCCACTGCGCGGGCAAATACGCGGCGTGTTCATTACGGGAGTTGAAAACGGCATGCTTATTGGTGAATTGGCCGAATAGGAAATGCTGTGTTTGCGCTGCAGGCCATGCGGCTGGCCGGCGGTTAATAAGTACGGCAGTTTGGTTATAATAGCGGCAAAAGCCTTCCCGGCGGGAAGGCTTTTACATAAGAAGCGCTTTTTGCTGTATTACAGTTTTAACTCAGCCTGGGCAGACGTTGCCTCCGATATATACTGCGCGAAATCGAGCACGCAGGTAAGCTTTCCATAGAGCTCCTCCGGTACAGATATGCCGAACTCGGCCTCAATATCAAGTATCAGCTCGGCGTAAACGAGGCTGTCGCCCCCAAGGTCGTACATGATATGAGCAGTATCGGAGACGCTTTCCGGGGGCAGGCTGAGGGTCCCCTCGACTATTGCGCGGACCCTGTCGGGCAGGTCGCCAAGATTTTTGGCGCTGCCTTTAAAAACGCGCTGTATCTCAAGCTTCGTATATCGGTCCGGACTGCTCAGCAGCTTTTCACGCAATATATTTCTCTGAACCTTCATAGAGGAGGACATGGGAAGAGGGTCTTTTGAGAGGTATATTTCCTCGACCCGCATACGCATGGGAAGCGAAGCGTTGCAATCACGAATGCTGTTGCGCAGCGATTGAAGCTCGTCGGGAAGAAGCAGGGAGGAGGGCTCCAAAACCAGGGTTATATGCTCCCTGCCTGTCGAGGACCTGTAGACGCCAAACACGCAGTAATTAGCGACGCCGGGAAGGCCGAGAAGCCTGGTTTCAATCTCGTCCGGATAGACATTTTCGCCGTCAGCGTTGACGATGACGTCCTTGACGCGGCCCCGGATATACCAGTAGCCGTCGCTGTCTTTTTCGGCAATGTCGCCGGTTAAAAACCAGCCCGAAACATTGTCCCTGGGGACGAAGTAGCCAGAGCTCATCGTGCCAATATGCATGGCGGCATATTTTATGGCCAGTTCCCCGGGACCGCCGCCTTCGGGGGCAAGCACACGGTATTCGACCCCGTAAAACGGTTTTCCGATACTTGCGCGTATGCGGGCCTTTGCGTTATTGCGAAGCTCGACGGAAGTAATGCAGACTTCGGTCATTCCAAAACCGTTGTATAGTGGGTAGCCTATGCCGTTAATTATCCTCATTGTCTCGGTCGAAATAGCGCCGCCGCCGGTTATGCAGAAACGTATCTTGTCTCCGAGCAGCTGCTTTCTTACTTTTCTGCCGACAATATTCTTTACAACTAAGCCGGCCTCGGCGCCTGAAATCTCCCCGAGGTTATAGCTTATCAGCTTTTTAAACACCTCGACGCGCTTAGGACCTTCCAGCGCGACGCGGCGCCGCAGCGCCTGAGCGATACCGTTCCAGACAAGAGGAACCGCGTAAACATGGGTTACGCCGAGCCTGCGGCAGGTTCTTTGTATAGCGGCGCTCGTCATGTCCTCGGGGAATACGAGGGTTTTCCCAAAAAAGGAGTACCATAGAAAAACCACAGCGAAACCGAAAATATGGTGGAAGGGAAGAAGAGCCAGGATCTTAAGATCGCCCAGCGCCTGGGGGTACATAATATCGCGCGTCATGTCGGGCATGCTGCGCGCGCTTTCTATATGGCGGCACATCTGTTCCCCCGTATACACGACAATCTTCGGAAGGCCGGTCGTGCCGGAGGTGCAAAACATCAGCCTGTCAGCCCAATTCGGGCGAAAGCCGGCGGTTTTTGATCTATTAAGAACAGCGGAAGCCTGTATTATCGGTACGCCGAAATCGCCGTCGCCCTCGGTAACGATTGCCTCAGCGCCAGCCTCTTTGAGAATGCGGGCCGCAGAGGAAACCTCGCCTTTTGCGTCAAGCATCAGCGGGCAGCGGTTGCACATCAGAAGCCCCCAGAAAATCAGGCCCCACTCGTAACAGTTTTTATAGCGCAAGCCCACTATCGAGCCCTCGCTTGTCGAGAGAAGCAGGGCGCTGAGCGAGGCCGCGGCCGAGACTGAGTCCTCGCGGAACTGCCGGTAGCTCTTTTTAATATGCCTGCCGTTTTTATAGTACTCGGCATAAGTGAGCTTTGAGAACCTCAGGTTAACGTCAAAAATATCGGACATATGATGCCCTGTTGCCATAAGCTCATCAATGTGTGAGAAGGCCGAGCGCACAAGCGCGTTAATGTCTTTTGCCATAATTATGACCATTCCTTTCGCTAGACTGCGTCACAGATTGACTGTGATATGTGAGGGCATACTGCGATATATATCTTTGAATATAGTTGTTTTAGTGTATTAGGTCAAGTTATAAGCTGCAAATCTGGCAGACACCGGAGCCGCTTCGTAATGATGTCATATTATTGCATAGCGAATTCATATTGTTAAGCTGCTCAAACGCAACGCGCGCTTTGAAAGCGTCAGGAGTATTAAGTATTTAAGGGAAAGCCAGCATCCAGTCCCAGTATATTCATCATGGACTGACATTGATATATTCGCCTTTGCACAAGCTTATTGAATATGAGGAGAAGCCTGCTTATTTGGCAGGGCAGCGAGGCTAAAATTTATTTTTACTGATTTTACCACAGTTCCCCGTCCGAAGAAATATCATTTATTAAAATCATCGGTATTCACAAGCCAGATGCAACTAATTATCATACGGGTCTTGACAAAGAAACAGGGAACGTGTTAATATAATCAAGCGGCACCGAGATTGAGCCGGAGTGGCGGAACTGGCAGACGCCTGGGACTTAAAATCCCATGGGATTATATCCCGTACCGGTTCGAGCCCGGTCTCCGGCACCATTTACGCCGGCGCCCAAATACCGCGGAGTAGAGCAGTTGGTAGCTCGTCGGGCTCATAACCCGGAGGTCGGAGGTTCAAGTCCTCCCTCCGCAACCA
>JBMNQI010000029.1:0-28608 GCA_050944055.1 Oscillospiraceae bacterium
ACGCGTATTCGCGCTTCCAACGCGGGGTAAATACAGCGGAGGCAATTCAAGAAGCGTTGACCGAGGACAAAGGCTGGTTCGGCAAGCTACTGGCGCGAACAGGCTTTTCTATGATACAGTACGTTTCTTTTTTGCCGCTTGGGAAACAGGTTGCTTTGATTGCACTATCGTCAAACGCCGCGGGCGCGGCGGCAAACAGCGCATTAAAAAGAGGTGCAAGTCCGGAGCAGGCTTTGGCTGTCGGCACGATACGGGGCGCTATAGAGTACCTTACGGAAAAACTCCCTCTAGAAAACCTGTTTAACTTAGCTTCGCAGGGCGT
Source organism: Oscillospiraceae bacterium (assembly GCA_050944055.1). GTDB lineage: Bacteria > Bacillota > Clostridia > Oscillospirales > Oscillospiraceae > JBMNQI01. Next base: position 323 of record JBMNQI010000029.1, read on the forward strand.
GAAGTTCCTATCATTCGCCACGGTAAAAAACGCGCTGAAACAGGGCGGGATTGAAACAATAGAGGAAATCATTTCCGAATACCTTGGCACATTGAGCGACATAGCCATAATGGGCGAGAAATCCGATTATGCGCAGCACAAACAGCAGCTTGTTTCACAGGGCATGAGCGAAGCCGAAGCAAGGAAAGGAGCTGACAGGCAGTTCTTTGTAATAAACCCCCTGCTTGCGGGGCTGGGCGGGCTTATGTCTGGCATTTTCATGGGGAGCGGCGCGTCTGCTGTCGGCTATGCTCAAACATATGACGTTCGCATGGCTTTGAAAGACGCGGGGCTGACAGACGCGCAAATAGACAAGGCAATTGCCAGCGGTGCGTTGGGCGGCTTGCTTGGCGCTGGGAGAACTGCGCCTGCAATCGCAGACTATTCTTCATGGCTGAAAGGATGGAATGACGAGCTTCGGCCATATATTCCGAATAATACAAACAATCTTGCCTACGGGAAAGAATTGGAATATAATGGGGATGCCGACGCGGATAATGGAATTCGTGCATCCGATCTCACAAGCGCAAATGTAAAGCCTGCTGATTCCACAACACAGTCAATTATATCAGAAGAGGGAACGCGTAGTACTTCAAAGTTTAAACCTAACGACAACGGATATTTTGGGAATGTTGGTCAGAGTGGAAGTAGTAAAGTGAGAAATATGCCTGGTGGAAATCAAACAGCACAGGAATTCTTTGATGATATTACTAAAGGCTACAAAACAGAGATAGATCTAGGTAATGGCAAGAAATTGAGAATTTTGGATGATGGTACAGCAGTGACCTATAGACCTGTATCACATTCCGATGGTACTCCAGCAGTTGACATTAATGGTGAAAGCACGTATAAACAGCAGAAAATTCATTTTATAGATTAGGGAGGAAGTACTTATGAAGTATGAAATAGTTAATTTCATAAGTCAAGAACAGACAAAACTACTCAGAGAATTAAAAGATGAAGTTCTAAATAGTATTTTTCTTATAGATGCTGGTGAATTTGCTTTGGATGTAATTCTTAATTGCTCAAATGTAAAATTAACAATAAAAAACAATCCTACAGTAGAGTTAGATGGGGATGAATATCCTAGACTTGTTGTTGAAAAAAGTACAGTTGATACAAGAAACCATAAAGAAATTATTGTGGAAAAAAAGATTAAAAACATTTTAATTGTACGAGATGAAGCAACTTGGAACAATAATAAAAACAATTGGTTGGTACATAGTGACATTGGAATTAAAATAATATTAGAAGATACCGTATGGATGTTTTTTGCACACGATTCATTAGCTGGATTAATTAAGTTAATTGAATTGAAAGAACATTCAGAGGGTGAAAATGTATTGCTTGAAGACTACTGGACAATGAAAACTGATAGCCTTGAAGTGCTAAAAAGAGTAGAAATAAGCGTAGATTAAACATAATATATTTGCATCTGTACAGGTCACACAGTTTCGGCTGGTGTGGCCTTTTTTCTTTATCCATGCTCGACAAAATGTAATACAATGTGATACAATAAAGTCAAAAAGAAATACAGGAGGTGCAATAATGTCTGCAGAAAAGGATAGTATGCTACGGGTAAGGCTTACACAAAGGCAGTCGGATGAATTGGATGCTATTATTGGTGAGTTACAAGCTCAAATGCCGGAAGCAAGTGTTACCACATCAAGCATAGCAAGATACGCTCTGGAGAAATATGTGAGCGACCATATCGCGAAGCGTGATGGTACCAAGATTTTCATTGAAATCAACACTGCTGATACCACAGACGAGGACAAAAAATCTCTATGACCTTCTCTCGAAGCTGTTTGACGAAACAAAGGAGAATTATTCACCAATGGTTCATTACATGGTTGGAGAGATATTAGAGCCAGTGATGATGAAAATGGCAAGACTCATGAAGCTAAAGAAGCCGGAGGTGAAGGCAGGTGAGTAAGAAAAAGTACATTGTCCGCTGTCCTCATTGCAATCATAGGGTATTTGATGCCGATTATGCTGATGTTGAAATCAAATGCCCGGTATGCAAAAAGGTTTTTGAAGTAAAGCTGGAGAAAAAGGCGGGGTAAAAAGTGAATAAATCTGGCACAGAGCCGCAAAGGGAGCGAATGACTCACCTATAGAGCCTGGCAGATAGTTTTAAAAAAACTTTTGTCGGGTGTATCCCGAACTTTGTGTAAACTCTAAATTGGCGCAAAACAGAGCAAGAATTATTTTAGGGCGGAAGACCGCAATACGGGATTCCGCCTTGGCCGCATCATAGCGGGAAACCGGCGGCGTGTCAAGGGCGGCTGCACCTGCAGCCGTTCATTTACCCTTGACGCGACGGCTGTTTCCTGCTAGTCGGGCAGTCTATCCGCGAAGAAAACCTCAAGCTGGGAATGTATCAAGCCCCAATCCCGCCTCCGGCCGGTCCACTTTTTTGTGATGTCGACCATCGCCAGATAGAGCATTTTCAGAAGGCTGTCGTCTGTGGGAAAGACAGATTTTGACTTCGTTACTTTCCGCAGCTGGCGGTTGAAATTCTCAATGGCGTTGGTCGTATAGATCAGCGTCCGGACCTCCTGAGGGTACTTGAAATAGGTCGATAAATTCACCCAGTTGGAGCGCCAGGACAGGGCAATCTTCGGGTATTTTCCGCCCCACTTTTCGTCGAATACCTCCAGCTGATACTGTGCTGTCGGCTCGTCGACGGCGGCATATACTTTCTTCAGGTCAGCCATTAGCGGTTTGAGATCCTTATACGAGACATACTTTGTGCTGTTCCTGATCTGATGAATGATACATTGCTGGATTTCTGTCCTGGGGTATATTGCCTCAATAGCGCTCGTAAAGCCGGTAAGCCCGTCAACGCAAGCAATCAGGATATCCTCAACTCCTCGGTTTTTCAGGCCGTTGAGTATACCGAGCCAGAACTTGGCGCTCTCGTTTTCCCCGATCCACATGCCCAATACATCCCGGACTCCGTCCATTTTTATGCCTATGGCGATGTATACGGCTTTTTTTATGATCTGCCCTTCGCTGCGGACATGGAAGTGTATGGCGTCCATGAATACGACGGCATATATGCTCTCCAACGGCCGCATCTGCCACTCCTTGACCACCGGCAGTATTTTGTCCGTCACGCGGCTGATCGTGCTCTCCGACACTTCTATGCCGTATATCTCGCGGATATGACCCTCTATGTCGCTGGTGGTCATCCCCTTTGCGTACATGGAAAGTATCTTTTCTTCGATGTCTCCGCTGAGAGAAGTCTGGTTTTCCTGACGATTTGCGGCTCAAATTCGCCCTTCCGGTCTCGGGGAACAGAGATCTCTATGTCCCCTAAGCTGCTCTTCAGCGTCTTTTCGCTGTACCCGTTACGGCTGTTGTCCGTATCCTTGTTCCTGTAGTCGTATTTGCTGTAGCCAAGTTCCTCTTCGAGCTCGCCCTCAAGGCCGCTTTCGAGTACCGTGCCGACCATTTCCTTGAACAGCTCCTGCACGCCGGCAACATCGTTGATTCCGGCTCCCCGCAGAAGTTCCAAAAGTTTTTTCCGTTCTTCTCTGCGTTCCGGGGTGATTTTTCTCTTTGTCATTACATAAACCTCCAAGTCGGTGCTTCTATTTTACACCTTCCCAGAGGTTTACACAAAATCTAGGATAGTCTCGTTATCGCGGCGCTTTCTCGTTTTGTTTCGGCCTGCGCCGTATAAACATCGAAATGACTATCATTAAAACTATTACGCCCAGGACAATCACAGGCTTTGATATATGCAGTACTATCGTATCGTCCGCGCAGCCGATTGCCTCAATTCGCGTATAATCTCCGTCAGCGATGGCTTCCGGGGATTCTGCGACATACTTAGCCAGTGCGTCGGCGAGAGTCGCATTCAGAGGAGTATGCCCGCCGACGCTTTCGTAGCCGTATCCGCCGGAGAGCATATACTCCGAGGCCGCGAGCGTATAGAGCGTTTTATCGTCGGTAATATCCAGCCCGTTCCCGTCCGGGAGGGATATGGAGAAAATCCGCTCGCCCGCGGGGGCGGATGCGTCGAATACGAAAGAGAAACCGGATACCTGCGCAAAGCCGGGGTAATCCGAGTGTTCCCGGTCAATAAACTCGGTGACTGGGTCGAGCGCGATATGCCGAACCGACTCTTCAAGAATCTCCTTGAGCTCCGCGGGGGTGATTTCAGCGACCGCCAGAGCCCGCTCCTCGGCAAAAACCGCCTCGACGTCCTCCCAAAGCACCTTGCCCTGATTGAGGTCGCGCACAAGGTCGCCGCCGTTTACTATGGCGAAATCCGCGCCCGAAAAATACCGGGCGGCGTCCGCGGCGAAACAGCCGAGCTCGCAGCCCGCGCTTCCCGGTTCCGATTCCAACAGCGAATCGAGCACGACGGGCATGACGCCGACAACGTCCCCGGGCTGATATGCCCCGGACGTCAGCACGGCGATTATCACAGCCGCGAGCATACCCGCGGCCTTTATTAGTGCCTCACGCCGGCGCGGTTTCATAATCCGCCTTTTTATCGCCCAGACCGTTAATCTCACTGACGAAATGGCACGCAACGAAATGCTGCGGTTCAACCTCAACATACGCGGGCATCGACGAAAAACAGGGTTCCTTAGCGTAAGGGCACCTGTTGGCAAACCTGCAGCCCGGCTTGGGGTTTACGGGAGAAGTCAACTCTCCCTTCATAATAATGCGGTTCTTTTTCCTGTGAGGCTTGGGGAGAGGAATGGCCGAGAGCAGGCCCTTTGTGTACGGGTGGTACGGTTTTAAAAAGAGGGTCTTCGAGGGGCATTTTTCGACCATGCAGCCTAGGTACATGACGAGGATATCGTCGGAGATGTGCCTTACGACGGAGAGGTCGTGCGTGACGAAGATGTAGGTCAGGCCCTTCTGCTCCTGTAAATCCTGAAGCAGATTAAGTATCTGAGCCTGAATGGACACGTCCAGCGCGGATACTGGCTCATCGCAGACGATGAATTTCGGGCCGAGTGCTAGGGCCCGCGCGATGCCTATCCTCTGCCTCCGCCCTCCGTCGAGCTCATGGGGATAACTGTATGCGTAGCGGCGCGCGAGGCCGACAGTGTCCATCAGATCGAAGATCTTCTTTTTTAACTCATCCTTTGAAGCGTAAGCGCGATAAGTGCGCAGCGGGTCGCTTATGAGCTCAAAGACGCAGAAGCGCGGGTTGAGCGAGGAATAGGGGTCCTGAAAGATTATCTGCATCTCTTTTTGGAGCTCGCGGCGTTCGCGGCCCCCTGTATTTGTAATCTCCCTGCCCTCGAAATATATCTTCCCGTCTGTGGCGTCTGTCAGGCCGAGTATCGTCCGCCCGAGCGTGGACTTGCCGCAGCCGGATTCGCCGACGACGCCGAGCGTCTTGCCCTCGTTGACAACAAAGCTTACGCCGTCCACCGCGTGCAGAATGCCGCCGGGCGTCTTGAAATATTTTTTGAGGTTTTCAACTCTTAGCAGTTCCTTATCCATTTACCGCCGCCTCCTTCCCGCCAAATTTGAGGCATCTTACAAAATGGCCCTCTTCCGTCTCGGTCATCGGCGGATGAGTTAATGAGCATTCCCCGAAGGCGTAGGGGCAGCGCGGGTGAAAAGCGCAACCTTCGGGCAGATTCGTGGGATCGGGCATCATACCGCTTATAGGCTTTAGCCTGCGCGTATCCGCCTCCATATCGGGCAGTGAGCCGAAGAGGCCCTCCGTATAGGGGTGTTGGGTGTTATAGAATATATGGTCGACAGTCCCGTATTCGACTATCTCGCCGGCGTACATGATGGCCACGATGTCGCAGGTCTCGGCGACGACGCCGAGGTCGTGTGTTATAAGCAGCATCGACGAGCCGAATTTATTCTTCAGGTCCGACATCATCTCCAGCACCTGAGCCTGAATCGTCACGTCGAGCGCGGTCGTCGGCTCGTCGGCAATCAGCAATGCGGGCGAGCAGGCAAGCGCCATGGCGATTACGACGCGCTGCCTCATGCCGCCCGAGAATTGGTGGGGGTATTCGCAGCCTCGCTCGGCGGGGATATCTACAAGCTCCAGAGTCTCGCGGGCCATTTTGACCGACTCCGCCTTCGACACGTTTTCGTGCAGGTAAATTGCCTCGGCAATCTGGTCTTCGACCTTGAAAATCGGGTTGAGCGCCGTCATCGGATCCTGGAATATCATCGAAATCTGTTTCCCGCGGATTTTCCGCAGCACTGTCTCGTCCTTTTTGAGTATGTCCTCCCCGTTAAATATGATTTCCCCGTCAATCACCTTCCCGGGCGGCGACTGGATAAGGTTGAGGATGCTCAGCGCCGTGGTGGTCTTCCCGGCCCCCGTCTCCCCGACGAGGCCGAGAGTCTCCCCCCTGCCGATATTAAGGCTTACGTTGTTGACTGCCTTAACGACCCCGTCGGACGTTATATAGTGTATAGTGAGGTTTTTAATTTCAAGCAAGTTTTCTTTCATTTTCCCGGCCCCCTATCTCTTGAGCTTGGGATCAAGGGCGTCCCGCAGGCCGTCGCCCATGACGTTGAAAGCGAACATGGTCAGCATAATGGCGACTCCGGGGAACGTCAGCATCGGGTAGAAGGTCGTGATATATTTGCGCCCGGCGTTCATGATGGAGCCCCACTCAGCAACGGGCGGCTGCACGCCGAGACCAATGAAGCTGAGCATCGAAATCTGCAATATGTTCATGCCGATTCTGAGAGTGCTGTCCACAATCAGCGGCGAGAGGGTATTGGGCAGTATCTGGCGCAGTATGATGCGCGTATGCCCCGAGCCGCTTGCCCGCGCCGCCTCGACATACTCCTGGTCGCGTATTGTCAGCACCGTGGCCCTGAGTATTCTTATACTGGGGGCAAGGCCGCCGATGGATATGGCGACGGCGGTGTTTATCGTGCCCGTGCCTAAAAGGGCGGATATGCATATGGCCAGAAGCATCGGGGGTATTGACATGAGTATATCGGTAAAGCGCATGACAATGCCCTCGTACACTCCGCCGAAATATCCCGCTGTCGCGCCGAGAACTCCCCCCACAAGCAGGGAGAGCACAAGGCCCATAAGCGAGACCAGCAGCGACACGCGCGTGCCGAAAATGATTCGCGTCAAAAGGTCGCGCCCGAAGTTGTCTGTCCCCAGCAGGTGCCCCCGGCTCGGAAACTGGAGCCTGTCCTTTATGCTTTGAGCGGCGTAGTCGTAGGGCGCTATCAAATCGGCGAACACAGCGACAAATATCAGAACCGCCACTATTCCCAAACCCACCATTGCGAGCTTGTTTGAGCGAAACCTGCGCCATATATCCTTCATCTGGCCGTGTTTTTTCAGTATCTCGTCGCCCGGGAGCGGCTCAGCCGGTGGATTTTTCGTCTTCAGCATGATACACCCTCCCCCGCCTTTTCGGCTTTCGGCCGTTTCCTGCGTTTCGTCATGTACTGGGCCATGATTCTCGGGTCGGCGGCGGCGTAGGCGATGTCGACCAGAAGGTTAATAACGCATATCATCAGCGAAAGCACAAGTACGATGCCCTGAATAAGCGGATAGTCCCTGTTGCTGATCGCGGTGAGCATCAGCGTCCCGATTCCGGGTATCGAGAAGATGTTCTCTATAACGACGGAGCCGCCTACGACCATGCTCAGCTGCATCCCAATGACGGTTATGACTGGAATAAGCGCATTGCGCAGCGCGTGCTTATATATGACGCTCCGCTCGTCGACGCCCTTTGCCCTCGCGGTACGTATATAATCCTGCCGTATCACTTCCAGCATGCTCGAGCGCGTCATGCGGTTAATCACGGCAATCGGCGACAGGCCCAGGCACAGAATCGGCAGAATGTAGTGCTTCCAGGTGGAAAGCCCGGAGGCCGGGAGCCAGTTAAGCTTGATGCAGAATATGATTACGCACATTAAGGCGAGCCAGAAGCCGGGCATGGCGGCAAGTATAATGGACAGAGTCGTCGCCGTATAGTCCAGCACGGAATACTGTTTAACGGCTGAAATTATGCCCACTATCATGCCCAGAACGATTGTAAACAGGCTGCTCAGGATGCCGAGCTTAATCGTAACTACTATTTTCTCCCCTATCATATCGCTGACCGGCCGGAGCGTATTGTAGGACGTGCCAAGGTCAAGGCTGGTCACAATCCCTTTGAGATAGAGAAAGTAACGGACTATAAACGGCTTATCAAGCCCCATAGCAATTACCTTCTCCTGATACGCCTCCTCGGTGTAGTTCGTGCCGAGGGCGCTCATCGCGGGGTCTCCGGGAGTTAAGTAATTGATGGTAAAGATTATGAGGAGAATCCCGAGGAGCGTTGGTATCATCCACAGCAGCCTTTTTCCAATGAACTGTAACATAAACCCACCTCTAAACAAAAGTTTAACAAATCTATGGTATCATATTAGCGTAAAAACTGTAAATATTATTTAAGTAACAGCATTGTTCTTAATTTTCATAATGTTTCATAATGTGAGGCGGCCCCGCGAACAGGGCCGCCTCAAGCATGTCGTGCGGGAAATTAGTTGAATTGTACGTTGGCCAGGCAGCCTCTGCCGACGGCGCTCTGCTTAAAATACGCGATTCTCGGCCCGTAGGCATAGGCCTCCAGTATCTCGCAAACCGGGAATGCGCGGAAGTTCTCATAGAGCCAGTTGTCGGCCGCGATATACGCCTCTTTGCGTAAAGCCGGGTCTGTCGTCGCGAGGCCCTGGGCGAGCAGGCTGTTAAACTCCTCGTCAGAAATCGACATGAGTTTAAAGCCGGTGCTGTTCATCGTGGACAGGCACTTGTCAGGCTCACGGGCCGGATTGCCGCCGCCCCCGCCGACGGTCGACTGCATCCCGCAGTCCCCCTCGCCGTTAATCATTTTGGGTATAAGCGTCGGTATGTCGTAGCCGGCCACGTTGAGCGTTATGCCGACTTCGGCGAGATAGGCCTGAAACGCCTCCGGAACGGGATCGCCTTCAAGGCACAGGAAATCGATTACTATATCCCCGTCCTTGTACCCCGCGTCCGCCAGAATCTGCCGTGCCTTTTCCGGGTCGTAGTTATACAGGTTGTGCTCGGTATAGGCGTCAAACGTCCCGGCAAAGTGAGAGGTCGCCTTCATGCACAGCGTTCCGTAACCGACGACGCCGCAGGCTTCCCAGTCCACAGCGTAAGCTATAGCCTCGCGCACGGCTATGTCCTGCAGCTCGGGGGAGGACTCGTTCATAATGAACATCATTACGTCGTTCGCGCTCTGAACAACGACGCAGGCCCCTTCGATTTCTCCCGCCTTAATCTGTTCAGCCTGCTCGGAACTGACGTTCATCATGATATCGATAACGCCGTTAGCAAAGTCGGCGTACATCGTCGTCGGGTCTTTGTAAAAATTGAGCCTGATTGTCTTTGGGGGGAATTTGGCGTCCTTGTCCCAGTAGTCATCCCTTCGCTCAAAAATTACATATGAATCGGTCTCCATCTCGTCGACCTTATAGGGCCCGGAGCCCACGGGTGAATACCACCATGCCTCGTCCCCGTCGGGATGCGCCTTGCAGAATTCTTCACTCAGAATCGGGATCATCAGCGTGCTCATCGCGGCGCCGTAGGGCTGGCTGTAAATGATGTAAGTGGTAAGGCCGTCGTCTTCAACATAGCTTTTTTCAAAATCTATCTTCTGGAAAAACTGAATTTCGGAATGGCCGTTTATGACATAGCTTTCGAGAGTAAAGAGGATATCGGTGCCCCTCATCGGCGTACCGTCCGAGAAAACGACGTTGTCCTTCAACACCGCTTTGAGCGTCACATCGTCGACCCACTCCCACTCGGAGAGTATCCGCGAGGAGATTTCGCCCGTGTTGTCGTCCATCTCGAACAGCTGGTCGAAAACAAGCCTTCGCCCGTAGTTCAGGCTTTCGCCGGAACCGCTGGTGTAAAAATAAAGGCAGTTGCCCGTGGTTCCGACGGTGAGAGTCTTATCGGTTTCTGCGACGGCTTGGGCCTCCGGCTGATTTTGGCCGGGCGTCGTCGACATCGGCGTGCTTGCCTGCCCGGCAGGCTTCGCTTTCTCCGCGGTATCGCAGCCGGCAAAAAACGTCAGAAGCATCATGACGGCGATTAATAACGCTATCGTTTTTTTCGCATTAACCATTCTTGCCCATCCTTTCTGTGACAAGGCGAAACACTGACGTGCCTCCTAAAGCTCTGCAGCGCGCCAAACGCACTCAAACGCGGGCCGCACGCGAAAACCGCGTTCCTTCCTTTTCTGGCCTTATTTAAACTGTACGTTGGCTAAGCAGCCGCGGTTGACAGAGGCGACTTTGAAGCTCGCAATTTTCGGGCCGTAGGCGTAGGCTTCGAGAGCCTCGTAAATCGGTATCGCTTGGAATTTGTCGTACAGCCACTGGTCGACCTGCTTATAGATTTCCGTGCGCTTATCCGGATCGGTGGTGGCTAACCCGGCGTTCATCAAGTCGTTGAACTGCTGATCGGGTATGGCCTGAATCTTAAAGCCGGTCAGAACCATCGTGGACAGCGACGTGTTCGGCTCGTGCGCGGGGTTGCCTCCGGCGCCTCCGGTACTCTGCATCGAGCTGTCGCCCTCGCCGTTAATAAGCATAGGGATAAACGTCGGGATGTCATAGACGTTGACATTCAGGATTATGCCGATTTCCGCGAGATAGGCCTGAATCGCCTCGCCCATTATATCCTGCGCGTCGAAGGGTACGCAGACGAGGTTGATTTCTATATCGCCCTCGGAATAGCCGGCCTCAGCGAGTATCTGCTTCGCCTTTTCGGGGTCGAACGGATAGGAATGCTCGGTATAGGCCGGGAAGGTCGTCGGATAGTGAGAGGTGGCCTTCATCGCTAGTGAGCCGCGCCCGGCTATGCCCACAGCCTCCCAGTCGACAGCGTACGCGATGGCTTCGCGAACCCTAGGGTCGGCCAGGACCGGGACATTCTGGTTGAAGGTCAGCATGACGACGTCGTTCGCGCTCTGGACGACAACTTTCGCCCCCTCGATGGCGCCGGAATTAATCTGGTCGACCTGCGTGGCATCCATCTTGAGCATGACGTCGATTACGCCGTTCTGGAAATCGGCTAGCATCGTCGTCGGGTCTTTGTAGAAGTTAAGCCTGATTGCCTTCGGGGGGAATACTGCTTTGGAGTCCCAGTAGTCCTCCCTGCGTTCGAAAAGAACATACGAGTCGGTCTCAATCTCGGCGACCTTGTAGGGGCCGGAACCCACGGGATCTGTCCACCAGATGCTGTCTCCGTCGGGATGAGCCTCACAGAACGCCTTGCTGTTAATAGGAATCATCAGGGTGCTCATGGCCGCGCCGTAGACGTTGGAGTAGATTATGTAGGCAGTCAGGCCGTCGGCTTCGACATAGCTCTTGGCATAGTCGATTTTCTTGAAGTTCTCAGCTTCGGCGTTGCCGTTCGTGACATAGTTCTGTAGCGTAAACAGAATATCTTCGCCGGTCATCTTTGTCCCGTCGGAGAACGTCACATTGTCCTTGAGGACTACTTTAAGCGTTACGTCGTCGACCCATTCCCAGCTGGAGAGGATTCTGGATGTTACCTCGCCTGTATTGTCGTCCATCTCGAAGAGCTGGTCATAGACGAGCCTTCGGGAGTAGTTTGAGGCTTCAACGGAGCCGCTAGTATAGAAGTAGAGGCAGGGGTCTGTAGTCCCGACGGTGAGGGTTTTGTCTGTCTTTCCGCTGGCCTCCACAACCTGGGCTTCTGTTGTCGGTATGGGCGTGCTGGCCTCGCCGGGCGTGCTCGCGGGGGCCTCTCCGGTGGGTTCCGGAGAGTTTTCACTGGCCTTCGGGCCGCAGCCGGCGAACAGGCCCACGAGCATTGCGATGCTGAGAATAAACGCGAGACGTTTTTTCATTTTAGTCATTTCAATGCCTTCCCTTCTGTTTTTTCTTAATAAAACGGCAGAATAATTGATCTATGGCCATTTCAACAATTCAATAGTACCATAGCAATACAAAAACTGTAAAATATAGAAAATTCACAGTGCTGTTCTTATTATTCAACTAAAAGATATATTGGCTGTGCTACTATTATAAGGGCGAAGGCTTCCCCTCGTCTTAAGGGGGTTAACGCGTGAAAAAATATCCGAACCTGTTCAGCCCGATTGAGATCGGGAAAGTCAAACTTAAAAACAGAATATGCATGGCTCCCCAGAGCACGCCGGACGACGCCCGGGGCGGGTCTCTTACGCCTAGGGGCAGAGCCTATTACGAAACGCGGGCAAAAGGCGGCGCGGCCCTTGTCACCATAGGGGAGACCCCGGTGGATTTCGACTACGCCGCCAAAGACCTGAACTTTCTGAGACTCGGGTACAGGGAACCGAATGTATGCGACATGGCGGAGCTGAAAATCCTGACGGATTCCATAAAGCGCCACGGTGCTGCAGCTTCAATTGAGCTTTCGCACTGCGGCGCCCTCAACCTGCCGTTTGCGCTCGGCGGGAAAGCCCCCATCGGCCCCTCCCCATTCGACTCTCCCTCAGGCCTGCGCGCCGTTGAGATGGACGAGGAGATGATTGAGAGGGTCTGCGATAACTTTGCCGACGCGGCGGCTTACGTTAAGAGCGTCGGCTTTGACATGGTAATGGTGCACGGGGGGCACGGCTGGCTACTTGCCCAGTTTCTCTCGCCCCTCTTCAATAAGCGCGGGGACAGGTTCGGCGGCAGCCTTGTTAACCGCGCGCGATTTCCTATCATGGTGCTCGACCGCATTAGGGAAAAATGCGGTGCCGATTTCCCGATTGAGCTGCGCATAAGCGCGGACGAGGAATATGAGGGCGGCTTCGGGATTGACGAGGCGGTTCAATTCTGCCTTATGCTGGACGGCAAGGTTGATATAATTCACGCATCTGTCGGCACGCCGCTCGACCCGAATAACCGCACGTTCTCGTCTATTTACGACCCCAACGGTTTAAACGCCAGCCTCTCCGAGGCCATAAAAAAAGCCGTAGACATCCCGGTTGCGACAATAGGCGGCATAAACAGCCCGGAGCTCGCGGAACGGCTGCTCTCCGAGGGGAAGGCCGACTTAATCTATCTCGGACGGCAGATGGTGGCCGACCCGGAATTTCCCAAAAAGGCCCTCGAGGGCAGGCCGGAGGAAATCGCCAACTGCATCCGGTGCATGTGCTGCCACGCCGCACCCTCACCGCCTATTTACCTCGAGTGCACTGTAAACCCCCTCGCAACGCGGGAATATTATTTCGGCGGCCTTACCCGCGCCGAGATTCCGAAGCGTGTTTTCATAATCGGGGGCGGTCCCGCCGGAATGACGGCGGCAATAACGGCTGCAAAACGCGGGCATGACGTAACGCTGTTTGAGAAAAGCGGTTCTCTGGGCGGGATACTTAGGTTTTGCTATAAGGATATTTATAAAAACGATTTGCGGATGTTCATCGACCACCTAATTGCGACGGTCGGGAATTCCGGTGTCAGATTGCTTCTTAATACGGAGGCGACGCCGGAGATGGTTGAAAAAGAAAAACCGGACGCGGTTATAGTTGCGACCGGATCCGTCGCCGCCGTCCCGCCCATACCGGGTATTGAAAACGCCGTTCACGCGCTGAGCGTCTATGAGGACGGCGCAAGCTTAGGAGGCAGGGTCGTAATGATAGGCGGGGGCCTCGCCGGCTGCGAGACCGCACTTCACCTGGCGGGCCTCGGGAAAAAGGTCACGCTCATTGAAATGGCGTCCGAGCTCGCGCCCGACAGCTACGCTTACCACCGCAAATGGATGCTCCGGCGGCTTATGGAGCGGGTCGACGCGAAGACGAACCTAACCTGCACCCGGATTGAAGCCGGCGGCGTATATGCCGTTGGCAAAGACGGAAACGAAGTTTTCTTCGAAGCCGACACCGTCGTCTACGCTCTGGGCATGAAATCGGTTTCGGCGGATGCTTTCCGCCTCGCCGCGCCGGCGCACTATTCCGAGGCCGGGGACTGTGTCCGCCCGGCCAAATTGAAGGAAGCAGTCCACGAAGCCTACTTTGCCGCGGCGGATTTATAAAATATTTGTCATCCTGATTGCGCCATCGTCAAACGCCGCGGGCGCGGCGGAAGCGGCGCGTAAAAAAAGCTCAAAAAAGTGCTGGGATGCGGCTGCACCGCACCCCAGCATCTGTTTTAGTGCTGAAATAGAAATCAAAGCTTCATAGCAACCATAAACCCGTCGTCAACGGCATCGAAGATCTTACGGGCTTCGACGCAGTCGCCTATTTCAATATGCGGAATCTGCCTGAGATTGCAGGCCTTCTGAATCTCACCCGTCGGGTTTGCTTTCCTGCCGAGAGCCGCAATAACAGTGTCCGCTTCGATTATGCGGCTCTTGCCTTCGCTGTCTTTGACTTCGGCGCCGCGTGCGCTGACGGAAACACATGTCGTATTCAAATCATACTGCACCAAATCAGCCATCAGATCGCGCAGTATATGCTTATGCAGGCGGTAGGCGTCCGGAGCGAGCTCGCCGCGCATTTCGATCAAACGGACATGCTTTCCCTGTTTTGCAAGATGAATTGCGGTCTCGCAGCCTACGGAGCCGCCGCCAAGTACCAGGACGCGCTCTCCTATCTTGGCGTCCTTGGCGTAAGCATCCACAGCGGATATTGCGTTTTCAAGCCCTGGAATCGGCGGACAGGCATCCGACGATCCTATAGCCACTATCACGAAGTCAGGACTCAGCTCGTCCAGCAGCTCTTCAGAAAATCCAGTGTTCAGGCGGATTTCGACCTTGCGGTTGCGGGCGGCCGCCTCCATCGTGCGCGCAAAATTGTAAAGGTCGGCCTTGTCGGCGTCGAACTGCGCATAGTTTAGGACACCGCCGAGGACGCCCGTCTTTTCAATCAGCGTGACAATATGGCCGCGTTCCGCCGCGGTAACAGCGGCCTGCAGGCCGGCAACGCCGCCGCCTACAATAAGCACTTTTTTGGGCTTGTCAGCCTTTTGCACGTCCTTCATATTCGGGTGCATGGAATAAGGATTGACGGAGCAGCCTCCGGCAACTTTGGTGAGCAGCTTTTCGATTATGTCCGGCGTGGGCTGGACAGCGCCCAGAGCGCCGCCCACCATTTCAGCAATAGCCTCTTCTATGGGGCCTGGGAAACAGCGCATGCAGCGCAGGCAGCGCCGGATCTCGTCGCTTCTGCCCGCTTCCGCTTTTTTACTCCAAAGAGGGTCGGCTCTCATCTGC
This sequence comes from Oscillospiraceae bacterium, assembly GCA_050944055.1. Taxonomy (GTDB): domain Bacteria; phylum Bacillota; class Clostridia; order Oscillospirales; family Oscillospiraceae; genus JBMNQI01. The sequence goes on from JBMNQI010000029.1 coordinate 15,564, forward strand.
CGGCCAAGCACGACCATATCGATATCGCCTTTGCTTATAAGTCGCTCCGCTTCTTCGGGCGAGTTAATGCCGCCGACCACAGCCACGGGTATGTCCACGCATTTTTTGATAGCTGCAGCGACATCGGCATTGCAAAAATGCGGCTGATAAAGCGTAGAGATCATCCAGGTGCGCATCGGGTCGCGATATAATCCGGCGGAAACATGTATTAAGTCGCAGTATTTGGAGATATGCCGCGCGAATTCACACACGTCTTCCACGCTGTAGCCGCCCTCGGCGTGCTCGCTTCCGGAGATCCTGACCTCGATATTGAATTCGGGCCCGCACTTATCCCGGATCGCTCTGAGCACCTCGACGGTAAGGCGGGAGCGGTTCTCTATGCTGCCGCCGTATTCATCCGTACGTTGATTCGTCCGGATAGATAAAAACTGGTGGAGAAGCCATCCGTGGCCGGCATGGATCAAAACCCCGTCAAAGCCCGCCTTTTTAAGGAAAAAGCTCGCGGTGGCAAAATCCTCGCAGCACTGCCTGATGTCGTCAGCTGTCATTCCCTTGACCTGAATGCCGTTTTCGTTGACGGTATCCATAGGGCCGAGGGAAGGCGTAACGTTATCGACTTTTGCGGCGCCGGCATGGAACAGTTCGATTATCGTCCGGCACCTGAGCTTATGTATGTGGTCGACGACCTCGGCATAAGGGGCCAGATGCTCTTCCGAAACATCGTCGTAGCCGTAAAATGCGTGAGCGCCGCGGCTGCCAGCCTCGCTGACGGGAGTCTCGCCGAAAATAAAGACGGCAGGCTTTCCTGAAGCCCGGTAATCAATATCGGCGAAAACCCTCTCCCTTTCGAGTTCGCCGTTTGGGTTGAGTTCAATGCCGCCCATCGGAGCAACCTCGATGCGGTTTCCATATACCTGGGTGCCGACTTTAATAGGGGAAAAGAGGTTCTTAAACTGTGTACCCATATTACATACACCTCACATAATTTAATTTAATATTATTGCAACCCGTAATATTATTGCAACCCGCCGTCTACCGCGGAGGCTAAAGCTGGGATGCCGACGCGTAAGCGCTCCGTGTGCAGGTCTGGATATTGCCCGGCTCCTTGCCGCTCTGCTTTTGGTAATGTCTGAAACTGATTACATGTGCCGCCATGTCTTGGCACGCCAGGCCTAGGCCGCCTCCAAGCATCCGAGCAAACAGCGCTTTGAAAACATACTGGTGCCGTAGAAATGGCGGCACCAGTATGTTTTTTCGCCCCTGGTATCTTTTGTGCTGACCGCACAGGGGCCAAAGCATTTAGTCATATAACGCTGTTGAATTTATGCGCATAAACGCGTGCCGTTTTCTGCCCGGTCATCTGCCGGCTCAGACGCCGCGGATAACGTAAATTATGATAAACACGAACAAAGCGCCGCCGCCGGCACAGCATAAAACGGCCTGGATCCGGGCGCGCAGCTTTCCCGGGGTCTCTTTGCGCAGGCCCAGCAAGGTATCAGCCACAACGCACGCGATAATCGCCGCCAAGCCCAGAAGAACGACCGTTGTGTTCCGGCCCGTTAAAAGCCACAAAATACCGGTCAGGAGCAACAGGGCGAGCAATACGGTCACCGTCGTTTTTTTACTCATAACGAGTCACCTTAAATGATTTATCAGTAAACACCGATCAGACCAAAGATCGCAACGACGATAGAAAGGGCGCACGTAGCGATGACTGTTGTACGGAATATGGAGGGATAGCATTCCTTCATCGAGCAGTCCATAATCTCGCACTGCGTGATGATGCCCAGGTTGTTGGGCAGGGTGTCAAGCACGGTGTTAGCGAAGAGAATAATCAAACCGCAGGCCTGCGGAGTCAGCCCCTGGGGCACAAACACGGACATGGTAACACCACCGAGCAGGATAACCGCAGACATTCCGGCGATGCCGACGAGCAGAATAGCTATGATAAGCAGGCCGAAGGCAGACGGGATCGGCATCGAGCACATCGCCTCAATGAGGGCGTTGTACGCGGGAGATTGTGCCATGATAAATCCGGGCAGCATGGAGAACAGGATGCCAATCGGGACCAGGAACACGCCCGAATTGGCCGTGTTGATAATCGTGGCAAATCTGCCCTTTCCGTTTTCCTTCGGTATGTAGGCGCCAAAGCAGATCATCGCGACTACAATGCCGATAAGAAGCGAGGCCCATGCGTCGATGTGAAGGAAGTTATACAGAACATAGACGGCGATAATAGGGAGAACGGTCAGGACAACGTGGGGCAGCTTCTGCGAAGATACGTCGGGCAAGGAAAGCGGGCCGGGGTCATAGCCAAGGCCGTTGTCCTTATCCTTCTTTATCATCCTGTATAGAATCGCAACACAGACCACTACATATACAATAAGGAAGATAGCGCGAAGCAGCAGCGTTTTGGAGTTGTCAAACCCGGGGATATACTCTTCGATCGTAATCAGCAGACTCATAGGAGCGCCGGGGACCAGGGTTCCGCAGGTGCCGGCAATCATGAGCAGGGCGTTAATGTACTTACGCGGCGCATTGATATCGGCTACCATACCCGCGCAGATGGCGAGCATCGTGTACATGATTGCCAGGTTGTCGATGCCTGCCAGGCCGATGATGATGCGGATAATCAGGAACATACCTAAGCAGCCGAGGATGCGGACCTTTTCGCTTTTGCTTTTTGCGAAGGGCTTCATCAGCGTATTGGCCAGAGACGTTGCGGCTCCGGACTTTGTGTAAAAAATACCGAGGACGGCGCCAAACATGATAACAGGGCCGAGGAGACCGAGGATCATTCCAATGGAATTCATGCCGATGTTCCAGGTCTCCAGTATGGGGAGCCCGCTGGTAACAATGATGAGCAACGTAACAAGCGTGGCCGTCAAAACAACATTCAGTCCCTTATAGACCAGATAGTTCAGGAGGATGAACGCCGCGACTATGCCAATCATACCAACCGTCAGTGACATAAAATACTACTCCTTCTTCTCAATTATTTGCTCTGATGCCGATAGTCCCGATTGATGTTTTCCTCTCATCCCCCCTTGGCCTTCCAGCTCTTCGACCCTGAAACAGTCCCGCAAAGCTGGCAAATTGTCGTAATGTCATAGATAGTTCATTAATAAAACTATATTAGTCGAATACGACGTATCTGTCTTTGTCCGTCGTCGCCAAAAAAACGGCTCGGATTTATCCGATTAGGACAATAACAGTTTTTAACGGGCAGAGGAAATAGTGCTTTGAAGACTTCTGATGAAAAAAACCAGACAGCGAGCAGCCTCTTGCGCTTCTTTGGATATTTCGGGGCGGTAAGCGGCCTATGAAACGCCGTTTAATCGCGCTGGCCTACCTGCTGTCAAGGCCCGTATTGGATACTGCTTTTTCGGTAAACATATTGTCCTATTCTGGCGGCGGACAGAATTTAAACGTGTGCATAAACTATATTGGTGCAAGCATAAAAGAGCTAAAAACCTCCCGCGGACCCGCGCCCGAAACTTTGTTCATAACGTGCGCTCATAAAACAAAACCCGGCACTCTACTATAAGCAGAAGAGGAAAGAGGGGCTGGACGATGGATAATTTCATTAAGCTTTGCGAGGAACGGCACAAGGCCGTTGACGGGAAGATACTCGAGCACTCGAAGCGGCTCGACGAGCAGGGAAGGAAAATCGACGTCCTTGAGCGTTCCGACGCCGCCAACACCACGCAGATAGAAAACCTCACCCGGGCGATTACGAATCAGACAAAGGCGATATGGGGGCTCGTGCTGGCGGTTGCCTCGACACTGGCCGGGTTCTTCATCTGGTATGTCCAAAGCTTGGGATAAGGCAGACAGGGAAGTGGTCAGATGAGCGGATATAAGCCTCTGGAGGCAAACAGGGAATATCTGGATTACACCGGCGTAACGGCATGGCACAGAGCGGGCTATCGGGGCAGGACAGTCAAAGCGGCAAGCGGCGAGATGTTTTCTCTTGAGGCGGCGGCGGAATATGGACTTAAAGCATACGCGCCCGTGGAGGGCTACGAGGGCGGCGCGGGACACGGGTTCCAGACGGCCATGGCGTTCTGGCAGGCAGCGCCAGACGCGGAGCTTTATATGCTGCCGTCCGTGTCGAACTATACGCGCGGCAAGGGCTGGCGGCACGGGCTGATTGACGAGGCGCTGCCCGTTATAAAGGCCGAGGGCATCAGCCTGATGTTCGCGTCAAGAACAGGCACCACAGACAAGTACGCTATGGACGCGGCGCTTTCAGAGCTGCCCGGCTTTTCGTACTTCATGTCCGCGGGGAACGACGGAGGCGAAGGGTACAATCAGTTCCTTGCCTGCGAGAACATTTACGGCGTGGGCGCTTACTCGCTTGCCGGCGGGAAGCCGGCGCCCGAATCGTATTCAAGCGTTACGGAGCACGTTGACTTTGCCGCGCCCGCCGGGATACGCATACCGAAGTACGGAACTCTCTCGACGGAGGCGTTTTACGGCACGTCGTGCGCCTGCCCGTTCCTGTGCGGCATGGCCGCGCTTGTCCAGCAGCTGTTTATTGAGAAGACAGGCAGGGCACTTGGCCGCAGTAAGCTCTATCAGTTCCTTCGGGACAACTCGGTTGACTTCGGCGCGGTCGGCAAGGACAGCGTATCGGGCTGGGGTGCGGTTATACTGCCGCCGCCCGACGAGGTTGATATTAAAAGGTATGCGGACATGACGATTAAAATGCAGATAGGCAATCCAATAATGTATGTAGACGGCGTTCCCGTAAAGCTCGACCAGCCGCCTGCTGTGGACCCGAAGACGAACAGGACGCTGCTGCCCGTGCGCGCCCTGAGCGAGGCTCTAGGCTGCACGGTCGAATGGGAGCAGTCGACAAAAACGATAACTATTACGAAGGAGTAGCGATTTATGGTACAAAGCAGGTGGAAAAGCAAGGTCATGTGGGCGGCGGTTTTCGCGCAGGCTGTTTCTATTTTCGGATTGCTCGGCCTGTGGGACAAAATAGGCATAACCTCCGACACATTTGAGGGCATAGTCACGGCGCTGCTCGAAATCCTGGTGCTGTTCGGAATACTGAATTCGCCGACAAATAAAAACTCGTTCTGATCGGAGGCCGGCGATTGAAAAGCATAAAATTCCTGCAATGCGACGCCACAAATTACGAAAAGGGCCGCACAATGCCCATTGAGTACATAGTCGTGCATTACACCGCAAATAACGGCGATAAGGCAGGGGACAACGCCCTGTACTTTGCAAACAACAAAAACCTGTCGGCTTCGGCGCACTATTTTGTGGATGAAAACGAGGTCTGGCAGAGCGTAAACGATACAGACACGGCCTGGCACTGCGGCGGCAAACTGCAGGGCTCCGAAGGCCATACGTTATACGGCATATGCCGCAACGCAAATTCGCTGGGCGTCGAGCTGTGCTCGAAAAGGGACGGCGGCGGCAGGTTCTATTTCAATGAAGCCACCGTTTTAAACGCGTCTGGACTTATAAAAGAGCTTATGGAAAAGTACGGGCTGGGAGCCGGAAACGTAGTGCGCCATTTTGACGTAACCGGAAAAAACTGCCCCGCTCCTTTTTTGGACGAGGCGCAGTGGGCCGCGTTCAAAGAAAAGCTTTCGGCAGCAAGCGAAAAGGCGAGATACAAGCAGCTTCGCGACGTCCCGGAAGCTTTCCGACCCGTTATTGAAAAGCTGATGAACGCGCAAATAATAAAAGGCGACGGCTCCGATAAGCAGGGAAACAACGATGTCATCGACCTCTCGCACGATATGGTGCGGCTGCTCGTGATCATGAGCCGCGCGGGCGTTTTCGACAGCCTATCCGCCGCCGCTCATACGGAAACGCAAGCTGAGAATAAGTGAAGCGCCGGACTTATACGGGCGTTTTGAGCGCGTGCGGCCGCTGCCTCCGATGATGCTTTATAATCCGGAAAAGATTGAAAATTTGCCAAGTATTACTCGAAACAGTTGAAAAACGGCAGTAAATTCTTTAATTTTTTAAGAATTTTTACTTCGTATTATTTATTGTACTCCGCAAAAAATATGTGCGAAGATGCAGAGTCTTTAATAATACTAAAGGAGAGATCCTAATGGCGCAAAGCAATAATAACCGTATCGTTGTCCCAAATGCCCGCGACGCCCTCAACAGGTTCAAGATGGAGACGGCTAACGAGCTCGGCATCCAGCTTAATCAGGGCTACAACGGCGAAATAAAATCGAGGGACGCCGGCACCATCGGCGGCAACATGGTCAGAAAAATGATCCAGGCGTATGAAAACGGCTTAGCCAAATAAACCATTAAATAATAAATATAATCCAGCTTTATATCCGGCTTTAAACAGCCTGAAGGGCGGCTGTCCAAAATATAGGGCAGCCGCCCTTCATTACTCGGAGGCAGATGCTGAGCTCTTAAAAAGTACGGCCCGGATTAGGAAGAAAATAATGACACAGGTGAGATAGGCGCTTGCAAATTTATTGGAATAACATAGGCTTTTCTATATGAACGCAGTAGAATAATGAAAGTGGCAAAGAAAAAAATTTCAATTTGCTATTGACAGAGCGTAACGAAGCGAATATAATAGTACCACCAAAGGGCAAAGGTGTCCTCACACTACGAGGCGCACTTTGCCCTTTTCTGTATATTGCTGAGCCCGTCAATTATTAGGAAGGAGCATCCATATGAAAAAGTATTCCAAAGAGGACATTATACGCATTGTCAGGGAGGGCGACATAGAGTTCATTCGCATGCAGTTTACCGATATTTTCGGCCAGCTGAAGAACGTGGCCATAACAGCGTCGCAGATTGAGAAGGCGGTCAACAACCAGATAATGATCGACGGCAGCTCGATCGAAGGCTTTGTGCGCATTCACGAGTCGGACCAGTACCTGTATCCCGACCTGGACACGTTCACAATCCTGCCGTGGAGGCCCCAGTACGGCAAGGTCGCCAGGCTTATCTGCGATGTGTACAATCCCGACGGCACGCAGTTTGTGGGCGACCCGCGCGGCGTCCTGCAGCGCGTTTTAAAAAAAGCCGAGGATATGGGATATACCTTCAACGTCGGGCCCGAGCTTGAGTTTTTCCTGTTTCAGACAAACGCGGAGGGAAAGCCCAGCTTAAAGACGGACGACGAGGCGGGATACTTCGACCTGGGCCCTCTCGACCATGGCGAGGGGACGCGGCGCGAGATCTGCATGGCGCTTGAAAAAATGGGCTTTGAGATCGAGGCCTCGCACCACGAGGTCGCCGCCGGGCAGCATGAGATAGACTTTAAATACTCAAACGCATTGACGACGGCGGACAATATCATGACCTTCAAGCTGGCGGTCAAGTCCCTCGCGCAGAAGAACGGCCTGCACGCCACATTTATGCCCAAGCCGATTTTCGGCGTAAACGGTTCGGGAATGCACACCAACATGTCGCTGAGCAAGGACGGGAGGAACGTATTTTTTGATGAAAACAGCCCGGATCAGCTCTCCTCCGAGGCTCACAGCTTTATAGCGGGCCTTCTGGCCCATGTAAGGGGAATGGCCGCTATTACAAACCCGCTTGTTAACTCATATAAAAGGCTCGTGCCCGGATACGAGGCTCCCTGCTACCTGGCCTGGTCGACGCGCAACCGCAGCGCGCTTATACGCATCCCGGCCGTCAGAGGCGAGAACACGAGGGTCGAGCTGCGCTGCCCCGACCCCGCCTGCAACCCGTATCTTGCACTGGCGGTATGCCTCGCAGCCGGGCTTGACGGCATAGAGAATAAGATGATACCGTCCCCCGAGATAAGCGAAAACATCTTCAAGCTTACGCCCGAGGCGCGGCTGGCCAGGAACATAGGCTCAATGCCCGGCAGCCTTAAGGAGGCCATCGAGGAGCTTAAAAAAGACGAGGTCATAAAGCTGGCCCTCGGCGAGCACGTATATGTGAACTATATAGAGGGCAAGGAAAAGGAATGGGATGAGTTCCGCACGCATGTCACCAACTGGGAGAAAGAGAAATACATGGTCACATATTGACGCGCGTGCCGGCATATGGGGAACGCTTAATAAGAAGGTGGTTTTCTGGACAGGGTTGTTGTTGCCTTTTTGGGCGAGAGCTACCTAAGGCGCATCTGCGAGGCCCTTGAAGCAGGGGGCGTGAGGATAAAACACAGGTGTAGGAGCGCGGCCGAAGCCAAGCGCGCGCTTCAAAGCATGGGCGGCGGCGTCATCATATGCGGTTACAGACTGGCCGATATGACGGCGAACGAGCTGTCGTACGACATTTCGGACACGACGTATATGCTGGTTCTCGCCTCTGCGGATGATCTCGGGCTAATCGACAATGATAATATATTCAAGCTCCCCCTGCCGGCCTCGAAAGCCGAGATACTCGCTTCGGTAAAAATACTTATGAAGGTGGAGGAAAGGCGCTTCCGCTCCGCGCTTCCAAGACGCAGCCCCGAAGAAGAAAAGCTTATCGCGCGCGCGAAAGAGCTGCTTGTTGAAAAGAACGATATGACCGAAGAACAGTCTCACAGGTTCCTTCAGCAAAAGAGCATGAATACGGGAGTCAGCAAAGCCGAGGTAGCAAGGCTAATAGTCGAATCTTACGATTCAATAGTCTGACCGCACGAATCAGCCGACTTACTGATGTTAATGTCGCCGGCATAAAGCCGGCGGCGTATAAACCATACGGCCGGGGCATATACTGCCCGGGGCCTTGAAAGGAATGGACCACTTGAGAGGAACAGAGCTTCCAAAGAACGGCCTTTATGACCCGCGATACGAGCATGACGCCTGCGGCATAGGCCTCATAGTCAATATCAGGGGAGAGAGATCGAATGAGATCGTCAGGCAGGGCTTGACTGTGCTTAAAAACCTGAGCCACCGCGGTGCGCTGGGCAGCGAGCCCGGCTCAGGGGACGGCGCGGGCATATTAATGCAGCTCCCACACGAGTTTTACAGGAAAACCTGCTCATCCTGCGGAATCGAGCTGCCCGGGGCCGGCGACTACGGGACCGGCCTTGTCTTCCTGCCGCACGATGAAAAAGCCAGAAAGAATATTGAAAACGAATTTGAAATCATAGTAGCCGGCGAAGGCCAGATAATGCTCGGCTGGCGGGACGTGCCCGTTTTCGCGCATAACCTCGGCAGGACTGCGCGAGAGAGCATGCCGTTTATCAGGCAGGTTTTTGTCGGCAGAAAGGGCGCGAAGCCCGGAGACGATTTCGAGCGCAGGCTCTATATCATACGAAGGGCGGCCGAAAACGCAGTCAAAAACGGAGCCTGCGAGAGCGGTTTTTATATGCCGAGCCTCTCGTCCAGAACCGTAGTTTACAAGGGAATGCTGACGGCGGAGCAGCTCGGCGAATTTTACATCGATCTAAATGACAGCGGGATGAAAACCGCCCTCGCTATGGTGCACTCGCGCTACAGCACGAATACTTTCCCGAGCTGGGAGAGGGCGCACCCCAACCGCTGCGTAATACATAACGGCGAGATAAATACGCTTCGCGGAAACGTCAATTTTATGAACTCGCGCCAGTACATGATGCAATGCGCCGCCTTCGGGGATGAGCTATCTAAGCTTCTCCCCATAATAGACGCAAACGGCAGCGACTCGGCCATATTTGACAACGTCGCGGAGTTCCTGATGCTCTCGGGAATGCCCATAGAACAGGTGATGATGCTCATGATTCCCGAGCCCTGGGACAACCACGAGAGCATGAGCGAGGAGAAGAAGGCGTTTTACGAGTTTTGCGCCTGTTTGATGGAGCCCTGGGACGGCCCCGTCGCGATGGGGTTTACGGACGGCAGAAAAATCGGCGCGATACTCGACCGCAACGGCCTGCGCCCGGCCAGGTACTGCGTAACCTCGGACGGCTTCGTCGTGCTCGCCTCCGAGACCGGCGTTCTGGACATTCCGGAAGAAAAGATAGTAAAGAAAGAGCGGCTGCACCCGGGGCGCATGCTGCTTATTGACACCGAAAGCGGAAGGATAATAGAGGACGAGGAGATAAAGCGCGAAATTTCCTCCCGCCGCCCCTACGGGCAGTGGCTGAAAAACAATATGATGCGGCTTGAGGAGCTGCCCGAAGCGGAGGACGCGGATGAAGAACCGGAGCCGCTTCACCGTTTGCAGAAGGCCTTCGGGTATACCTACGAGGATATGCGCATGGTGCTCGCGCCGATGGTGGAAAGCGGCGTCGACCCCGTGGGATCCATGGGCTGCGACACGCCCCTGGCAGTGCTTTCAAGGAAGCCGCAGCTTCTTTACGAATACTTCAAGCAGCTTTTCGCGCAGGTGACTAACCCTCCCATAGACGCGCTGCGCGAGGCTCTTATAACCTCGACGGTCGTCTATCTGGGGTCGGAGGGCGATTTGCTCAATCCCGGCCCCGAAGCCTGCCGCAGGATAAAGCTGGGGCGCCCGATACTGGACGACGATGAGCTCCGGAAACTGAAAAAACTGGACGTCCCGGGCTTTAAGTCCGTCACGCTTCCAATACTCTACAGAGCGGGAGGCGGCGGCAAGGAGCTTGAAAAGGCGCTGGGCAGGCTTTTCGCTTCGGCGTCTGAAGCCGTGCGCTCAGGCGCTAACATTTTAATCCTCTCCGACCGGGGAGTGAGCGAAGAATACTCCGCCATACCCGCCCTGCTCGCCTCTTCCGGCCTGCACCACCATCTTATACGCGAGAAGCTCCGTACCAAGGCCAGCATAGTGCTAGAGTCCGGAGAGCCGCGTGAGGTGCATCATTTCTCCTGCCTTATAGGCTTCGGCGTATCGGCCATCAACCCCTACCTGGCCATAGAATCAGTTGCAAATCTTGTGCACGAGGGCTATATAAGCGGGTATTCGGAAGACGAAGCGATACGCACATACATTAAGGCCGCGAACAAGGGCGTCGTTAAGGTGCTCTCCAAGATGGGCATCTCCACGATACAGAGCTATTCCGGCGCCCAGATATTCGAGGCAATCGGCCTTACATCCGAAGTCGTCGACAAATACTTCCCCTCCACGCCGGCGCCCATAGGCTCTGTGGGACTTTCTGAAATTGCGAGGGAGACTCATATGCGCCACGAGGATGCCTATGCCGCCGCTTCGGACGAGGAGCTGGAGAGCCCGGGCGTCTACCAGTACCGCAGAAACGGCGAATACCATTTGTATAATCCCGAGACCATATACAAGCTCCAGCAGGCCGTGCGCAGAGGCGACTACGCTCTTTACAAGGAATACTCCAGGCTTATAAACGAAAACGGCGAACAGCAGGCCACGCTGCGCTCCCTGCTGCGGTTTAAGAAAGGCTCTCCCGTCCCTCTGGACGAGGTCGAGCCCGTGGAGTCGATATGCAGGAGGTTCAAGACCGGAGCGATGTCCTACGGCTCCATCAGCAAGGAGGCTCACGAGGCCATAGCGACAGCCATGAACCGCATAGGCGGCAAGAGCAATACGGGCGAGGGCGGCGAGGACCCGGCCAGATATATCCCGCTCCCGAATGGCGACAGCCTCTGCAGCGCCGTAAAGCAGGTGGCTTCCGGGCGCTTCGGAGTGACGAGCGAATACCTCGTTAGCGCGAAGGAGATACAGATAAAGATTTCTCAGGGCGCGAAACCCGGCGAGGGCGGCCAGCTGCCCGGAAGGAAGGTCTATCCCGACGTGGCGCGCGTGAGGCATTCGACGCCCGGCGTCGGCCTCATCTCGCCCCCGCCCCACCACGACATATATTCAATCGAGGACCTCAAGCAGCTCATTTTCGACCTGAAATGCGCTAATCCCGAGGCACGCATAAACGTAAAGCTAGTCTCCGAGGCCGGCGTCGGCACCGTCGCTTCAGGCGTCGCCAAGGGCTTTGCCGACGTGATACTTATAAGCGGCTACGACGGCGGGACGGGCGCCTCGCCCAGAACAAGCATGCGCCACGCGGGCCTTCCTTGGGAGCTGGGGCTTGCCGAGACGCAGCAGACTCTGGTGATGAACAACCTGCGCGGCAGGGTTACTCTCGAAGTAGACGGTAAGCTGATGACCGGGCGCGACGTGGCCGTAGGCGCGCTTTTAGGCGCCGAGGAATTCGGGTTTGCGACCGCGCCTCTGGTGGCTCTTGGCTGCGTCATGATGCGCGTATGCAATATGGACTCCTGCCCTGTGGGAATCGCCACAAACAATCCCGAGCTTAGGAAGAGGTTCAGGGGAGATGCGCAGCACGTCGTTAACTTTATGCGCTTTGTGGCGCAGGAGCTGCGCGAAATTATGGCGGAGCTGGGAGTGCGCACGGTCGACGAAATGGTGGGGCGGAGCGACATGCTGGAGGCAGATACGTCAAAGGCCTCGTGGAAGGCAAAAAACCTCGACCTCTCGCCCATACTGTACAGGCCCGAAGTAACGCCTAGCACTCCGCTGCGGCGCACGCAGGAGCAGGACCACGGGCTGAGCGATACCCTGGATATGCGCGTCCTGGTCGGACTGTGCGGGCCCGCGCTCAAAAACGGGAGCAGGGTCGAAGCGGACCTGCCCGTATACAACACGGACAGGGCCGTCGGGACCATACTCGGCAGTTTCGTTACGCGCAGATACGGCGCTGCCGGCCTGCCGGACGACACGATCGTGCTGCACTTTTCGGGCTCCTGCGGCCAGAGCTTCGGCGCTTTCCTGCCTAAAGGCATAACGCTGAAGCTGACGGGCGACGCCAACGACTACTTCGGCAAAGGCCTCTCCGGCGGATGCCTCATAGCCAAAGCGCCGGAAGAGTCTAAATTCGTGCCAGAAGAGAATATAATCATTGGCAATGTCGCCCTGTACGGCGCGACGGAAGGCGAGGCCTATGTCGGGGGCGCGGCGGGCGAGCGCTTCTGCGTGAGAAACAGCGGCGCAGTTGCGGTAGTGGAGTCTGTCGGCGACCACGGCTGCGAATACATGACGGGAGGGCGCGTAGCAGTCCTCGGAAAGACGGGCAGGAACTTCGCGGCCGGAATGTCGGGCGGGATCGCATACGTGTACGACGAGGACGGCAGCTTCCCGCAACGCTGCAATACCGAGATGGTTGGGCTTGAAAATGTCCCGGGGGAAGAGGAAGAGG
>JBMNQI010000030.1:0-28235 GCA_050944055.1 Oscillospiraceae bacterium
TTTCAAATTTAATAATAAACACCCCCCGGCGGCCCCCCGGCCCGGCGCGGCCCGCCTGCTTGCGGACTAGGTGTGCCGGCGTAGTTTTATTTAGAAATTCATCAAAATGTTCTTGACAATGAAACCAAACAATGATATTATTTAGAAAACCATCTAAATGAGAGGGGCGTTGAGGATATGGGCAACACCTTCAAGGCTCTGTCGGATGAAACGAGGCGCGGCATACTCTCTCTTCTCCGGGCAGGTCCGATGACGGCGGGGGAGATTTCCTCGCAGTTTGGCAAGACCGACGCGACTGTGTCCCATCATCTCTCGGTGCTGCGGGACGCAGGGCTTATAAGCGACCGGAAAGAGGGCAAATTCATATACTACGAGCTGAATATGTCGGTTCTTGACGAAATAATAAAGTGGGTGGCCGCTTTGACGCATAACCCGCAAAAGGGGAGTGAGCAGGATGAAGAAGAAGCTTAACACAACGCAGATTATTTCTTTGGTTATGTCTTTGCTGCCTATTATCGTAACCGCGGTTTTCTACAGCCGCCTTCCCGACAGGATACCGACTCACTGGAATCTTGACGGGTCCGTAACCTATTCGGGCCGCGGCCAGATTTGGATGATATCGGCCATGAGCTTAGTGCTGGGCCCGCTGCTTGTTTTCCTGCCGCGCATAGACCCGCGGAAAAGAAACTATGAGAAATTCCAGAAATACTACGACGGCGTCGTCATCGTTTTCGTTGTATTCATGCTCGCGATTACCGGGATGGTCATCTCCGAGAGCTTCAAACCGGGCCGCCTCGCAATATCGACTATAGTCTGCGCCCTGGTCGGTCTGCTCTTTATCTTCATTGGCAATATAATGCCTAAGATAAAAAGCAACTTCTTCATGGGAATCAAAACCCCGTGGACGCTCTCTTCCGACGTGGTGTGGTACAGGACGCACAGGATTGCCGGGATACTTTGGTTTATAGGCGGGCTGCTCATTATAGTTTCAAGCTTTGCCTTAAACGATGTGCCTCTGTTTGTATTGCTGATGGCGATTGTGGTTGTTATTTCCGTAGTGCCTTTCGTCATGTCCTACGTCTGGTACAGGAAGATTTCAAGGAATTCAGGCGATACGGGCGAAAAAGAGCAATAAATAACCGTAATTCAAATCAGGATTTGTAATGCCCTTTGCGCAAATAAACGCTAAGGGCATTACTTTGCCGGCAGTGCGATAGACGGCGCATCGTAGGCCGGCGACTGTTTGTCAGGAACGCTCGTTGCCCGGGCAATAAGCATTCTGCGGAAAAGACGGGATAAGTGGAATAATTGCGCGTTAAAAATTGAAAAAAACACTTGACATCTCTAATGATATGTAATATTATTTCCTAGCGGCCCAATCCGGGGCCGTCGGTATTACTGCGATGAAACGAGAGATTGCGGAGGCAAAAATCCGGTAACTTTCGTGGAGTATGTCCGTCAATCGGGCGGCTGAGGGATATTCTGCGGTGCGCTGCACCCTGTTTTGACCGGCCGGAGCTAATTTTGGGCCGGTTTTTTCGTAGGGGATTATGACACACACGGCGAAGCTGACAGATTATTTCTCACCGTACGCTCAAAAACGTACGTTGATAAGGAGGAAACCCAATGGCACAGCAGAAGGAAATGATTCGCATAAGGCTCAAGGCGTATGACCACCAGCTCATAGACCAGAGCGCGGAACGCATAGTCGAGACGGCAAAGCGCACAGGCGCCAACGTCTCCGGGCCCATACCCCTCCCCACGCAGAAGGAGGTCGTCACGATTTTGCGCGCGGTTCACAAGTATAAGGACAGCCGCGAGCAGTTTGAACGCCGCACGCACAAGCGCCTGATCGATATTTTAAGGCCCAACGCCAAGACAGTGGAAGCTCTTATGTCGCTGGACCTTCCCGCCGGCGTCGAGATAGAAATCAAGCTGTAGCCGCGTTAACTACATTCAAGGCAGCAACCATGGAGTATTGGGACATAGATTCCGGAAAAAGCGTCCGGCCCGACCTCTGTGAGTCATGTTGGCGCAAGCCAACCAATAACTAATAGGAGGACAGTTTCAAAGATGGAAAAAGCGATCATCGGCAGAAAAGTGGGCATGACCCAGGTCTTTGACGCCGACGGCAAGGTGATACCGGTCACGGTCATAGAGGCCGGCCCCTGCGTTGTAGTTCAGAAAAAGACAGAAGAAAAAGACGGTTATACCGCCGTACAGCTCGGCTTCGGCGAAACCGCGGAGCGCAAGCTCCCCAAGCCCGAGCTCGGCCACTTCAAGAAGGCCGGGACGGCCGTTAAGAGATACCTGAAGGAATTCAGGCTCGACGGCTCGAACCTGAACGTCGGGGACGAGGTCAAGGTCGATATCTTCGCCGAGGGCGACAGAGTCGACGTAACAGGCGTTTCAAAGGGCAAGGGATTTGCCGGCGTAATCAAGCGCTGGAATGCACATAGAGGGGCGGAAAGCCACGGCGGCGGCCCCGTTCACAGACATGCCGGCTCCATGTCGGCCAACTCGGATCCTTCCCGCATCTTCCCGGGCAAAATAGGCGCGGGTCATATGGGGACGGAGCAGGTCACGGTTTTGAACCTTGACGTCGTCAAGGTCGACCCCGAGCTGAACCTCATCGCCGTACGCGGCGCTGTTCCCGGCCCGAAGGGCGGGATCGTATCGATCCGCAACACGGTAAAGAACGCGTAGAAGGAGGAGAGGAATCATGCCTAAGGCTAGTTTATATAATATGGCCGGCGAAAAGCTCGGAGAAGTCGAGCTCAGCGAGGCCGTTTTCGGCATAGAGCCGAACAAATACGTCCTGCATGACTCTGTGAAAAACTACCTGGCCAACCAGAGACAGGGCACTCAGAGCGCGCTGACACGCGCCGAGGTTTCCGGCGGCGGCAGAAAGCCTTGGAGGCAGAAGGGCACAGGCCGCGCACGCCACGGCAGCACAAGGGCTCCGCAGTGGACACACGGCGGAATCGTATTCGCCCCCAAGCCCAGAGACTATTCGTACACGCTCAACAAGAAGGTAAGAAGGTTGGCAATGAAGAGCGCGCTGTCCGCAAAGGCGGCCGACGGAAAGGTTTACGTTATCGACGACCTCAACATGGACACCATTAAAACCAAGAAATTTGTCGAATTTCTTTCAAAGCTGGAAGTCGCGGGCAAGGCCCTCGTCGTAACTCCCGAAGTGCGCGAAAACGTAATTAAGTCAGCCCGCAACATACCGGGCGTGAAGACAACGATTGCCACCATTCTCAGCCCGTACGACATTTTGAACTCCGGCAGCTTTATTGTCGATAAGGCCGCCCTTGAGCGCATCGAGGAGGTGTACTCCAAGTGAAAAATCCCTACGACATTTTAAGGCGCCCCATTATTACAGAGCAGTCGATGGCCGAAACCGAGAACAAGAAGTATGTCTTCGAGGTCGCCCGCGACGCCAACAAGATAGAGATTAAGAAGGCCGTCGAGGAGATCTTCAAGGTCAAGGTCTCGAAGGTCACGACGCTGAACATGCTGGGCAAAAAGAAGCGCCTGCGCACACAGATACCGGGTACGCGTCCGGCATGGAAAAAGGCGACAGTCAAGCTGACCCCCGACTCGAAGTCCATCGAGTTCTTCGAGGGTATGGTGTAAGGAGGAAAAGTAATGGCTATAAAAAGCTTCAGGCCTACGACACCGTCCAGGAGGCACATGACCGTTTCGGCTTTCGACGGTATCGATAAAAAGGCAAAACCCGAGCGCAGCCTGACAGAGGTTCTTAAAAAGAATTCGGGCCGCAACAACTACGGACGCATAACGGTACGCCACAAGGGCGGCGGAAACAAGCGCAAGTACCGCATTATAGACTTCAAGCGCGACAAGACGGATATGCCGGCCGAGGTCCTGCGCCTTGAGTACGACCCCAACCGCTCCGCGAATATAGCGCTTCTGCAGTACGAGGACGGCGAGAAACGCTATATCCTCGCGCCGGTCGGCCTAAACCCCGGCGACAAGGTCATATCCTCAGCCAGCGCGGATATAAAGCCCGGCAACGCGCTCCCGCTTTCCAATATCCCGCTCGGCACGGTTATACACAACATCGAGCTCAACCCCGGAAAGGGCGCCCAGCTCGTCCGCGCGGCCGGAACCTCCGCCCAGCTCATGGCGAAGGAGGGCAACACCGTTCAGGTGAGGCTCGCCTCCGGCGAAGTCAGGATAGTGAGGCCAAATTGCCTGGCGACTATAGGCCAGGTCGGCAACATCGACTATGAGAATATCAGCATAGGAAAGGCCGGCCGCAAGCGCCACATGGGAATCCGCCCGACAGTCCGCGGTTCCGTCATGAACCCGGTCGACCACCCGCACGGCGGCGGCGAAGGCAAGTCCCCCATCGGACGGCCGGGCCCCGTTACTCCATGGGGCAAGCCTACGCTGGGGTACAAGACACGCAAGAAGAGTACGAACGACAAGTACATCGTGCGTCGTCGCGATGAAAAGTAAGCGGTAAGGAGGCTATATTAAATGAGCAGAAGTATTAAAAAAGGCCCGTTTGTAGCTCCGGAGCTGCTTAAGAGGGTCGAAGAACTCAATAAGTCCGGCGAAAAGCGCGTGCTGCGAACCTGGTCGAGGGCATCCACCATTTTCCCCGCATTTGTCGGCCACACAATAGCAGTTCACGACGGCCGCAAGCACGTACCCGTATATATCACAGAAGACATGGTAGGTCATAAGCTCGGCGAGTTCGCCCCCACCCGCACTTTCAGAGGTCACGCCGGTGGTAAGACCTCCAAGGCGAAGTAAGGGAGGACGAATAAATGGAAGCCAGAGCACAGCTTAACTACTGCCGCATAGCTCCGCGCAAGGTCAAAATAGTCTGCGACATGATCCGGGGCAAGGACGTAAAGACTGCCGCAGCTCTTTTGGAGAATACCCCCAAGGCCGCTTCTGAGCCTATGATAAAGCTTCTCAAAAGCGCCTGCGCCAACGCAGAGAACAATCACTCGATGGATCCGGAAAAGCTCTACGTCTCCGAGACGTACGCCAACCCCGGCCCGATACTCAAGAGGATAAGGCCGAGGGCTCAGGGCAGGGCGTTCCGAATCAACAAGAGGACGTCGCACATTACCATCGTTGTGCGCGAGAAGGAATAGGGGGCAGATTATGGGACAGAAAGTTCATCCGCACGGACTCCGCGTCGGCGTTATAAAAGACTGGGATTCCCGCTGGTATGCCAGAAACGATAAGGTGGGAGATCTCCTCGTCGAGGATAACAATATCAGAAAGTTCCTGAAAAAGACCTGCTACAACGCGGGCGTACCCAGGGTCGAGATAGAGCGCGACAGCAGCAAGGTGCGCATTTACATGCACTGCGCGCGCCCGGGCGTCGTAATCGGCAAGGGCGGCACGGAAATAGAACGTCTCCGCCTGCAGGTTGAGAAAATGATTGGCAAGCCCGTAGCGCTCAATATAGTCGAGGTCAAGTCTCCCGACTTAAACGCCCAGCTCGTAGCCGAGAACATCGCTCAGCAGCTTGAAAAGCGCATAAGCTTCCGCAGGGCTATGAAAAACGCAATGGGAAGAGCAATGCGCATGGGCGCGAAGGGCATCAAGACCATGGTGTCCGGGCGGCTCGGCGGCGCCGAGATAGCCAGAAGCGAGCACTATCACGAGGGCACGATTCCGCTGCAGACAATTAGGGCCGACATCGACTACGGCTTTGCCGAGGCGGCGACCACTTACGGCCGCATCGGCGTCAAGGTCTGGATATATAAGGGCGAAGTGCTTTCCCAGCAGCTGCGCACAACGCCGCGCACCATGGACACCTCCCGCCCGCCGCGCTCCGACAGGCCGAGGCGCGACAGGGGAGACCGCGGCGGAGACCGCAGAAGCGGCCGCGGCGGCAACAGGCCCCAGGGCAGCGACAACCGCCCTCAGGGACAGGCAGGCAGCCGCCCCTATTCAGGGCGCAGCCAGGGAGGCCAGAACAGGCGCCCCAACACACCTAAGGAAGGAGGCAGCAACTGATGCTTCTCCCTAAGAGAGTAAAATACCGCAGAGTCCACAGAGGCCGCATGACCGGCAAGGCCACAAGAGGCAATACGGTCACATACGGCGAGTACGGTCTCGTCGCGACGGAGCCTTCGTGGATTACGAGCAATCAGATAGAAGCCGCCCGTATCGCCATGACGCGCTATACAAAGAGGGGCGGCAAGGTCTGGATAAAGATCTTCCCCCACAAGCCCGTGACGGAAAAGCCCGCCGAGACACGTATGGGTTCCGGTAAAGGCTCGCCCGAATACTGGGTAGCCGTCGTAAAGCCCGGCAGAGTCATGTTCGAGATTGCCGGAGTAACCGAGGAGGTCGCGCACGAGGCGCTCCGTCTGGCCGGCCATAAACTGCCCTGCAAGACCAAGATTGTCAAAGCAGAGAGCGCCGATACCGAGACAGGTGGTGAATAACGATGAAGGCATCAGAAGTACGCGAGATGACCACCTCCGAGCTCGAGGCCAAGCTTAACGAGCTCAAGAAGGATCTTTTCTATCTCCGTCTCCAGCACGCGACAAAACAGCTCGACAATCCCGTAAGGATTGCCGGCGTCAAGAAGGATATTGCCAGAATCAAGACCATATTGAGAGAAAAAGAACTTGCGCAGACTGCGCCGTCGGGTCGATAGGAGGCAGACTTAAATGAGTGAAACTAGGAATTACCGAAAGACCAGAATCGGCACGGTCGTATCCGACAAGATGGATAAGACTATTGTTGTGGCTATCCAGGACAGTGTTTCCCACCCGCTTTACAATAAGATAGTAAAGAGGACATATAAGCTCAAGGCCCATGACGAGAATAACGAATGCGGCGTTGGCGACAGGGTCAGGGTCATGGAAACGCGCCCGCTTTCAAAGGAAAAAAGATGGCGTCTGGTCGAAATTATAGAGAAGGCAAAGTAGAGGAGGCGTTACCGTGATACAGCAGGAAACCTATCTGAAGGTTGCCGACAATACCGGCGCCAAAGAGATAAAGTGTATCCGTGTTTTGGGTGGCTCAAAGCGCAGATACGGCAACATCGGCGACGTAATAGTAGCGTCCGTGCGCAAGGCGGCCCCGGGAGGCACGGTAAAGAAGGGCGAGGTCGTAAAGGCCGTTATCGTCCGGAGCGCTAAAGGCGTGCGCCGCAGCGACGGGACGTATGTCCGTTTTGACGACAACGCCGCCGTACTGATTAGAGACGACAAGAACCCCCGCGGAACGCGAATTTTTGGCCCCGTGGCGAGAGAGCTTCGCGACAACGATTATATGAAGATACTCTCCCTCGCGCCTGAAGTAATATGATGGAGGGCCGGGATGAACAGTCTTAGTATTAAAAAGGGCGATAAAGTCGTCGTTATCTCCGGAAGGGAAAAGGGCAAGCAGGGAAAAGTACTTGCCACCGAGCCCAAGACCGGAAAGATCATAATCGAGGGAGTAAACCTCGTACAGCGCCACACGAAGCCCCGCAAGCAGGGCGACGAGGGCGGCATATTGAAGAAGGAAGCCGCTATACTGGCATGCAAGGTCATGAGGATCTGCCCGAAGTGCGGCAAGCCGACAAGGGCCGGCTACCAGATTCTTGCCGACGGCACAAAAGCCCGCCAGTGCAAGAAATGCGGCGAGACAATATAGGAGGGGAGCGGTATATATGAGCATGAAGGAATTTTATAAGACCGAGGTAGCTCCCGCTCTTATGAAAAAGTTCCAGTACAAAAGCCCGATGCAGATACCGAGAATTGAAAAAATCGTGGTAAACGTCGGGTGCGGCGACGCCAGGGACAACCCGAAGGCCCTGGATGCCGTCGTAAGAGATATAACCACAATCACCGGCCAGAAGGCCGTCGTTACAAAAGCAAAGAAATCGGTCGCCAACTTTAAGGTCAGGGAAGGAATGCCCGTCGGCGTAAAGGTTACGCTCCGCGCCGGCAAGATGTGGCAGTTCCTTGAGAGGCTCATACACGTCGCCCTGCCCCGCGTGCGCGACTTCCGCGGGATCCCCGCCGACTCGTTTGACGGGCGCGGAAACTATGCTCTCGGACTTAAGGAACAGCTGATTTTCCCGGAAATCGACTACGACAAGATCGAAAAGATACGCGGTATGGATATCGTGATAGTAACCACCGCGAAGACAGACGAAGAGGCCAAAGAGCTGCTTACGCTCCTCGGCGCCCCGTTTGTAGGCACAAGATAGGAGGGAAGATATGGCTAAGAAAGCGATGATATTAAAGCAGCAGCGTCCGGCGAAGTTTTCCACCAGGCGTTACAACCGCTGCAAGATTTGCGGCCGCCCGCATGCCTATCTCCGCGATTACGGCATCTGCCGCATCTGCTTCCGCGAGCTGGCTTACAAGGGCCAGATTCCCGGAGTGAAGAAGGCATCCTGGTAAAAACCAATACTCCAACGGGCGGCGAAAGGCCACGCCAAGGCGAAGGAACCTCGCCGCTGGCCGGAGAAGCTTTTGTCTCCGGCCGAACGGGCAGCGCCCGTAATCTATACAGGAGGTAAGACCATGCACATCACGGATCCAGTTGCCGATATGCTGACACGCATCAGAAATGCGAACTCAGCCAGGCACGACACCGTTGATATCCCGAACTCCAAGATGAAGAAGGCTATTGCGGAAATCCTTCTGGAGGAAGGCTACATTAAGAACTTCCAGATCATCGACGACGGCAGGCAGGGAATCATACGTGTGACACTCAAATACAACGCCGGAAAGCAGAAGGTAATAACCGGTCTGCGCCGCGTTTCAAAGCCCGGCCTGCGCGTATACGCGGGCGCGGAAGAGCTCCCGCGCGTTCTCAGGGGACTGGGAATCGCCATTATTTCGACTTCCAAGGGTATCATGACCGACAAAAAAGCCCGCGCAAACAATGTCGGCGGCGAAGTCCTTGCTTTTGTCTGGTAAGGGGGTATAGGACATGTCAAGAATAGGCAGAATGCCAATAAGCGTCCCCAACGGAGTCGAGGTCAAGCTGGGAGCCGACAACGAAATCACAGTCAAGGGCCCCAAAGGCAGCCTCAGCCGCAAGCTGCATCCGAACATGAAGGTCGAGATGGACGGCGGCATTATACAAATCATACGTCCGGACGACGAAAAGGAAAACCGCTCGCTCCACGGCCTGACGCGCGCCCTGGTCAACAACATGGTGGAAGGCGTCACAAAAGGCTTCAAAAAGGAGCTTGAGGTAAACGGAGTCGGTTACAGAGCCCAGAAGCAGGGCAAGCAGCTTGTGATGAACCTCGGGTTTTCGCATCAGGTTTTCGTCGATGAGATCCCCGGTATAACGATAGAGGTCCCGACCCCAAACAAAATAGTAATCAGCGGGGCGGACAAACAGCAGGTAGGCCAGTTCGCAGCCGACGTCAGAAATAAACGTCCTCCCGAACCGTATAAGGGCAAGGGAATCAAATATGCAGATGAGGTCATTCGCCGCAAAGAAGGCAAGACCGGTGCTAAATAAAGGAGGTGTGCCTAAATGTTAATAAGACCAGACACTAACGCTCAGCGCCAAAGGCGCCATAAGAGGGTCCGCAGCAAGATTTCGGGCACGCCCGAAGTCCCGCGCCTGAATGTATTCCGCAGCGAGGCGAATATATACGCGCAGGTAATAGACGATACCAGAGGAGTAACGCTCGTATCGGCCTCGTCGCTGGACAAGGAAATCGAAGGTTACGGCGGCAACTGCAGCGCAGCTGCGCAGGTGGGCAAACTTGTGGCCCGGCGCGCAAAGGAAAAGGGTATAGAAACCGTAGTTTTCGACCGCGGCGGCTATATCTATCACGGCCGCGTCAAGGCGCTGGCCGAAGGCGCCCGCGAGGGCGGCCTGAAGTTTTAAGGGGAGGAGAAGACTATGGCAGGAAGATATGAACAACCGGCAAGCGAATATACAGAAAAGGTCGTTTCTCTGAACCGCGTCTCAAAGACCGTTAAGGGCGGCCGCGTCATTAAATTCTCCGCTCTCGTCGTCGTGGGCGACGGCAAAGGAACAGTCGGGTTCGGCCTGGGCAAGGCCGCCGAGGTTTCCGAAGCCATTCGCAAGGGCATCGAGGACGCGAAGAAAAACCTTACGAAGATAGTTCTCTCGGGAACAACCATACCTCACGAGATAATCGGCGAGTTCGGGGCCGGACGCGTGCTTCTCAAGCCCGCGCCTCCAGGCACCGGGGTTATCGCGGGCGGGCCTGTCCGCGCCGTTTTGGAAGCGGCCGGCATAAGGGACATCAGAACGAAGTGCCTCCGCTCCAACAATCCGCAGAACGTTGTTTCGGCCACTATGGTTGGGCTGAAATCTCTGCGCGGGCCCGAGCAGGTTGCCGCAACCAGAGGCAAGAGCGTTGCTGACATCGTCGGATAGGAGATCTATTATGGCTACACTGAAAATAGAGCTTGTTAAGAGTTTAAACGGCAGGCTGGATAAGCACATAGCTACAGCTGTTTCCCTGGGCCTGCGCAGGATCGGCGACACGACCGAGCAGCCAGATAATTCCATGACCCGCGGCAAAATAGCTCAGATCGGCTATCTGCTGAAGGTTACCGAAGAATAAGGAGGTGCAGGTATAATGGATCTGCACGAACTTGCCCCCGCGCCCGGCTCAGTCAGGGAAGGCAAACGCAAAGGCCGCGGCATCGGAACAGGCAACGGCAAAACAGGCGGACGCGGCCACAAGGGCCAGAAGGCCCGTTCGGGCGGCGGCGTCAGAATAGGATTCGAAGGCGGGCAGATGCCGCTGGCAAGGCGCCTTCCGAAGCGCGGCTTCAATAATATCTTCGCAAAGCCCCTGGAAGCCGTGAATCTTAAATCGCTTAACGTCTTTGAGGACGGCGCCGAAGTCACCGAGAAGGAGCTTCTCGAAAAGGGAATTCTCTCAAAGTGCGTATACGGCTACAAGGTCCTCGGTGAGGGCGAAATCACCAAAAAGCTCACCGTCAAGGCAAACGCGTTCTCAGAGAGCGCAAGAATAAAAATAGAAGCTGCAGGTGGGAAGGCAGAGGTGGTATAAAGTGATCGCAACTATACGTAACGCGTGGAAAATCCCCGAGCTGCGTAAGAAGATTCTCTTTACACTCTTTGTCCTGCTTATTTTCCGCCTCGGAAACGCAGTCCCGGTCCCGTTTGTTAACGCCGAAGCTCTCGGCTATTACTTCGAACAGCTTGGAAACACCGTGCTCGGGCTGTACAACGTCATGTCCGGCGACGCGTTCTCGAACTGTACGATTTTCGCGCTGTCCATACAGCCGTACATCAACGCTTCGATTATCATACAGCTGCTGACCATCGCCATCCCCGCGCTTGAACGCATGCAGCGCGATGAAGGCGAGGAAGGCCGAAAGAAGATCACCTCAATTACACGCTACACGACAGTGGGCATAGGCCTTCTTCAGGGTTTCGGCTACTATATGCTGATGAAGAACCAGTACGGCATCCTTACGGATAACAGCGCGTGGGCGGCTGTGGTCATTATCGCGACTTTCATAGCCGGAGCCAGCTTTATCATGTGGATGGGCGAGCAGATTACGGAATTCGGCATAGGCAACGGAATTTCAATGATACTCTTCGCCGGAATCGTAGCGCGCGGCCCCACAATGCTCAACTCGCTGGTATCAAACTACGGCGTAAGCATAAACTTCGCGGGAGCTGTCGGCATACTCGTAGGCGCGCTTGCGATGATCGTCTTCATCGTGTTCAGCTCCCAGGCGGAGCGCAGAATACCGGTGCAGTATGCAAAGCGCGTTGTAGGGCGCAAAATGTACGGCGGGCAGTCGACTCATCTGCCTATCAAGGTGAATATGTCTGGCGTGCTGCCTATTATCTTCGCCCAGACGATAGCCATGCTGCCGGCGACTATCGCGGCACTCGTCAACCCCGCCGAAGGCAGTTTTGGCGCGAAGTTCCTAGATCTTTTCGATACGACTTCTACGCTGTATATAATCATCTATTTCCTGCTGATCATCGGCTTCAGCTTCTTCTACGCCTCGGTTCAGTTCAACCCTGTTGAGATCGCCAACAACCTGCGTAAAAACGGCGGCTTTATACCCGGCTTCCGCCCGGGCAAGCCGACCTCGGAATTCATCCACAAGGTGCTCAACAAGGTTACGTTCTTTGGCTCTATATACCTCGGCGTCGTGGCAATCGTTCCACTTGTTTTCACGCGCATAACCGGGCTCAGCAGCCTCGGACTGGGAGGAACCTCGATTGTCATCGTTGTAGGCGTGGCTCTGGAGACCGTTCAGCAGATGGAAGCGCAAATGGTAATGCGCAACTATAAAGGCTTCCTTGAATAAGAACCCGCTTCCGGAATAGATGCACAAAATCACAGTGTACTGCTATTTTATAATAGCATCGAAAGGAAGGGCATAGATGAAACTGATTTTTCTCGGCGCCCCGGGCGCCGGAAAGGGAACGCAGGCGGATATAATCGCAAAACGCCTCGGTATTCCGACAATATCGACCGGCGCTATGCTGCGAGAAGCCGTAAAAAACGGCACGCCGACGGGCAAGCGCGCCGAGGAGTATATGCAGTCCGGCCGCCTCGTCCCCGACGAAGTAATAATTGGAATAGTCTCGGAGCGCATTGCGCAGCCAGACTGCGCCAGGGGCTTTATTCTCGACGGCGTTCCGCGCACACTGGCCCAGGCCGAGGCGCTGGAAAAGGCGGGCATAAGCTTCGACGCTGTGATTTCCATTGAGGTTTCAGACGATGTTATCAGGGAACGCATGGGCGGGCGCAGAGTCTGCGAAAAATGCGGAGCCACATATCATATCGTAACAGCGAGGCCGAAGGCTGAAGGCGTCTGCGACGCCTGCGGAGGCAGGCTCATACTGCGCAAGGACGACATGCCGGAGACTGTCAACGAACGCCTCGCCGTATACCATGAGGAGACAGAGCCTCTTAAAGGCTTTTACGCGCAGCGCGGGGTGCTGAGGACTGTCGAGGATCAGTCCATAGAAGCAACTACGCTCGCAATTCTCAGATTACTGGGGATTTGAAATGATACCCGTCAAAAACCCGAAAGAGATCGAAATTATGCGCCGTGCGGGGAGGATTACCGCGGCAGCCCGTGCCCTGGCAGGGAAAATGGTGGCCCCCGGCGTAACAACCCTTGAGATCGACAAAGCAGTCAGGAAATTCATCGAGTCCTGCGGCGCGACGCCGTCTTTCCTTAACTACAACGGCTACCCCGGCAGCGTCTGCATCTCGGTGAACGATGAAGTCATACACGGAATTCCCGGTTCGAGGAAACTCCGCAACGGCGACATCGTAAGCGTGGACGTGGGAGCCTATAAAGACGGTTTTCACGGCGACTGCGCCGCGACATTCGTCGCGGGACACGCAACGGAAGAGGCCATCCGCCTGATCGAGGTTACGAAGCGGAGCTTCTTCGAGGGTATCAAATTCGCAAGGCCGGGATTTAGAATATCGGATATCTCACACGCCATACAGGAGTATGTCGAATCCAACGGCTTTTCGGTAGTCAGGGATTACATCGGCCATGGCGTAGGCGCGAGGCTTCATGAGCCGCCGGAGATACCAAATTACGGCGAGCCGGGACACGGACCCCGGCTGGTACCCGGAATGACGCTAGCTATTGAGCCTATGGTAAACGCCGGAGGATACGAGATAAACCTCCTTGATGACGGGTGGACTGTCAAAACAAGGGACGGGAGCCTCTCGGCGCATTACGAAAACACAGTACTGATTACGACTGGCGATCCCGAGATCCTTACAGCAGCTGAGGGATTATGACATGGATATTGAGATATCAGACATTGTTGTATCACTCGCTGGCCGCGATAAGGGGAAATACTTCTTCGTCGTCGGCACCGACGGTGACTACGCGTTTATCGCGGACGGAAAAGGCAGGTGCATTGGGAGTCCAAAACGCAAAAAGCGAAAGCATCTGCGGCGTGTCGCAGAAAGTGACTCCCGAGTCGCCTACAAGCTCATGGCGGGCGACAGAGTTTTGGACAGTGAGATCAGAAGGGCTCTGGCCGCGTATGCGGCCCAGGCCGATGCTAATCAACTTAGGAGGTAAAAAAGCTTGGCTAAAGACGACGTAATTGAGCTTGAAGGTACCGTAGTTGAAGCACTGCCTAATACCATGTTTCAGGTGGATATCGGCAACGGACATAAGATTCTTGCCCATATCTCCGGAAAGCTGCGCATGAATTTCATCCGCATCCTTCCCGGCGATAAGGTAACGGTCCAGATGTCTCCCTATGACCTGACCCGCGGAAGAATTACCTGGCGCACGAAGTAGCGCTGCGAAATACGGAGGAAGTACCATGAAAGTAAGGCCATCAGTAAAGCCCATGTGCGAAAAGTGCAAGATCATCAGGCGCAAAGGCCGTGTCATGGTGATTTGCGAGAATCCCAAGCACAAGCAGAGACAGGGTTAAAATTTTGGGCAGGGGCGGGAGTTTCGCCCCGGACGCCTGAACACACATTCGTTAACGAAAGGAATGATTCGGAGATATGGCAAGAATTGCCGGCGTTGACCTTCCCAAGGACAAGCGCATCGAGATTGGCCTGACCTATATTTTCGGCATTGGCAGAAAGACTTCGAACGATATCCTCCGAGATACCGGTATCAATCCCGATACCCGTGTCAAGGATCTGACAGACGATGAGACAGCGGCGCTTAATAAGCAGATCGCTGAGCATTATCACGTCGAGGGAGACCTCCGCAGAGACGTGGCGTTGGACATCAAGCGCCTCACGGAGATCGGCTGCTATCGAGGACTGCGCCACAGGCGCGGCCTGCCCGTGCGAGGCCAGCGCACGAAGACAAACGCGCGCACACGCAAGGGTCCCAAGAGGACAATTGCTAATAAAAAGAAGTAAGGACGGAGGGATTAACGCATGGCCACTAAAACCGGAGGCAAAAAAGTACTGAGAAAACGCCGTGAGCGCAAGAATATTGAAAAGGGCGCGGCGCACATTCGCTCCTCCTTCAACAATACGATGGTCACAATAACCGATCTTAACGGGAATGCGCTTTCGTGGGCGTCTTCCGGAGGTTTGGGTTTCCGCGGTTCAAGGAAATCCACTCCCTACGCGGCCCAGAACGCCGCCGAAACAGCGGCCAAAGCCGCGATGGAGCACGGTTTGAAGACAGTCGAGGTCTATGTCAAGGGACCGGGCGCAGGCCGCGAAGCCGCGATACGCGCCCTGCAGGCGGCAGGACTCGAAGTCACAATGATCAAAGACGTGACGCCGATTCCGCACAACGGCTGCCGTCCTCCCAAAAGAAGACGTGTCTGACCTGAACATTATGGAGGTGAAATACTAATGGCAAGATATAAAGACGCTGTCTGCCGTCTTTGCCGCAGGGAGAACCAGAAGCTCTTCCTCAAGGGCGACAGATGCTTTACCGGAAAATGCTCCGTCGAGCGCCGTTCATTCGCTCCCGGAATGCACGGGCAGTCCCGCAGGAGCAAGCCCTCCGAATACGGCCTGCAGCTGCGCGAGAAGCAGAAAGCGCGCAGGTATTACGGTGTTCTTGAAAGCCAGTTCGCGAAGTATTACGAAATGGCGGTCAAGAGGCAGGGGCAGACCGGCGAAAACCTTCTCTCGATACTTGAGTCCAGGCTGGACAATGTAATATACAGGCTTGGTTTTGCAATGTCCCGCGCCGAGGCAAGGCAGCTCGTAACCCACGGGCACTTCACGATAAACGGAAAGAGGGTCAATATACCCTCCTACCTTGTAAGACCCGGCGAGGTCATCGCTCTTTGCGAAAAGAGCCGCAGCCTCGACAAATTCAAGGCCAATATGGAGATTAACGCTTCACGCCCCGCGCCGAAGTGGCTCGATTATGCGCCCGGCGGATTTGAGGCGACCGTTCTGGCCCTTCCTGCGAGAGATGATGTAGATCTTCCGATTGAGGAGCATCTTATAGTTGAGTATTACTCTAAGTAATCCCCCTTCGTTATTATTAGCTGTAAATCGGGCGGGGTTACACCGCCTAAAGGAGGGTAAAACTTATGGTAGAAATTGATAAGCCGCGCATTGAATGCATCGAGTCGCCGGAAGACGGCTCTTACGGCAAATATGTTGTAGAGCCGCTGGAACGCGGATATGGCACGACTCTGGGCAACTCGCTCCGCAGGATACTGCTCTCATCCCTTCCCGGAACAGCTGTGACTGGTATTAAGATAAACGGCATACAACATGAGTTTTCCACGATCCCCGGCGTCAAGGAAGATGTTGCAGAGATAGTGCTCAACGTAAAAGGCATTATTGCGCGCCTGCACAGCCCGGGCGCCAAGACCGTTTATATAGAGGCAACGGGGGAGCGTGAGGTCTGCGCCGGAGATATCAAATCCGACGGCGAGGTCGAAATCCTCAATCCCGAATTTCACATCGCTTCACTCGGCCCGGACGCAAGCCTGAACATGGAGCTGACGCTCAACCACGGGCGCGGATATGTTCCGGCCGAACGCAACAAGCCGCAGCACAATATCATCGGCTTTATACCGGTGGATTCGATTTACACGCCGGTCTATAAGGTCAATTATACAGTTGAGAACACGCGTGTCGGAGACGCTACGGACTTTGACAAGCTGACTCTTGAGGTTTGGACAGATAAAACAATAACTGCCCGCGACGCAGTTTCACTGGGCGCCAAAATCCTTTCAGACCATTTCAACCTCTTCACTAACCTGAGCGAGAGCGTGGGCAACAAGACTACGATAGTCGAAAAAGGCGAGCCGCAAAAGTCAAAGGTGCTGGAGCTGACCATAGAGGAGCTCGATCTTTCCGTGCGCAGCTTCAACTGCCTCAAACGCGCCAACATCAACACCGTCGAGGATCTTATAAGCAAGACCGAGGACGAAATGATGAAGGTCAGAAACCTTGGCCGCAAGTCTCTTGAGGAAGTTATCCACAAGCTGGCTATGATGGGCCTCTCCCTGGCAAAGGAAGAAAACTAGTAACGCTCTTTTAAGGAGGATACCTATATGCCTGGAACACGCAAGCTCGGCAAGACAACCGACCAGCGCCTGGCCATGCTAAGACAGCAGGTCACCGATCTTCTCGATACCGGAAGGATGGAGACTACGGTCACGCGCGCGAAGGAGATCAGGCCCCTCACCGAAAAAATGATAACCCTCGGAAAGCAGGGGGGACTTGCAAATTACCGCCGCGCGCTTAGCTTCATAACGCGCGAAGACGTGGCGAAGAAGGTCTTTGACGAGCATTCAAAGAAATATGCAGACCGCAACGGCGGCTATACGCGCATTATACGCACCGGAGTCCGGCGCGGCGACGCGGCCGAGATGGCCGTAATCGAACTGGTATAGTTTTAGACAAAAATATCGCGCTCGTACGCGACAACAGAGAGACGGCATCCGGCATCAGCCGGAAGCCGTCTTTTGCCATTGAATTGAGGGAACGGCGTATGCCGTTCCCTCAATTCAATGGTATGCTTTATTAAGTGACGTTTCGAGAATGAAAAGGCGAAGACAAGCTTTACCCTAGCGCTTTGGACAGGCGATTTGCAGAGCGTCTACCTGCCGACGAACTTATTCTTAAAGCCAAACGACATGTTTTGCTGAGCGGGTATATAGCCGAGTCTTGCCAGCAGCGGCATAAGAAGCCTTAACACCGCCACAATGACTATGACCTCAGGTACAAGCAGAATTGCGTTTTTAATAAGGCTTTTAGCAGCGTAATATAGATAAGCCTTGCCAAACATTATGCTGCTCCACAAAGAGCCGAGCCCGACGTGTATAAACAGATTGATGGTGAGACGCGCCAAGAAAACGCGCAGGACGCTGATTTTGGCGCGGTAGAAAAACAGCGCGAACAAAAGGAAATTAAGCATGGCCGACAGCGTGTAGCCGGGGAAAAAGGGGCCGCTTGGGAAGAGAAAATAGCCAAGCAAATCGGCAATTGCTCCTATGCCGACGCCGAGCAGGGGGCCGCACACAAGGCCTCCTATTGACTCCGGGAGAAAATAAAAAAGCATACGGAGATTTTCGCCAAGCGGGATGTAAAGAGCTCCTGTTACGATGCGGAGAGCGGCAATAAACGCGGCGAAGACGAGGACGCGGAGCTTACGGAACTCGCCTGCGGCCTCTCGCCAGTACGCGGGTGAAAGCGGGGAGAAGAAAATCATATAAAATACCTCCTCTTATTTGGCCGTAGCCGCATAGAGGAGGCGGAAATATCACCGTTCCGATATGCGGCAGCGGGATGCGGCCGCCGCACGGCAAGCTCGCTTTGAGAGCTGTTTCGTCCGTGGAGCAACTCCCCGTCTCCACGGCACTAAAACCCGCGGCAACCTACTCTGCCATTGATTTGTACGGAAAGCCGCAGCGGCTGACTACAGCTTTACGATCAGCTTGCGGGGGCAGGCTTCAAAGCATTTCCCGCAGGCTGTGCACTTAGAATAATCGATAACAGCCAAATTGTCAATAACATGTATTGCGTCGAATTCGCAGGCTTTTTCGCACAGCCTGCAGGCTATGCAGCCGACCTGGCATTCCTTGCGAGTTTCGGCTCCTTTGGACTTTGAAGAGCAGGGGACGAAGTAGTGGTTCTCGTAGGGCACATCCGCGATGATTGAGCGCGGGCAGGCCGCCTTGCACGCGAAACAGCCGGTGCATTTTTCCCTGTCTACCCTGGCTGCGCCGTTTTCGATATGTATGGCGTTGAACTTGCAGGCTCTGACGCAGTCCCCAAACCCGAGGCAGGCGTATGCGCATTGCTTCGGGCCGTTCTGGAGCTTAAGCGCCGCGACGCAGCTTTCCACGCCGCCGTAATCGTACTTATTGACGGCCCTGTCTCCTCCCGCGCAGTGCACGAAGGCGACGCGCCTTGTTTCGGGCCCGGCCTCGGTCCCCATAATCGCCGAAACTTTCTCCGCAACTTCGGAGCCGCCGACAACACAGCCGCCCGCCTTCGCGTTCCCGGCGACAACAGCCTCGGCGAAGTTAGCGCAGCCTGCAAAACCGCAGCCGCCGCAGTTGGCTCCCGGCAATATCTCGAGTATGGCGGTCTGGCGCTCGTCGACCTTTACCTCAAACACTTTTGCGGCGAATGCCAGCGCGAGCCCAAGCACACCGCCGATTATGGCGAGCACAAGCACGGCATAGACGATGTTCATATAATCAAATCCCATAAAACCGCGCCTCCTACCAGATTTTAAGCCCGCTGAAGCCCATAAACGCCATTGACAGCAGCGAGGCCGTTACAAGGGCTATCGGGAAACCCTCGAAGCTCTTGGGGCATTCGGAGAACTCAAGCCTTTCGCGTATGCTGGCGAAAAGCACTATGGCGAGCAAAAAGCCGAGGCCAGCGGTTACGCCGTATACCACGGACTCTATAAAATTATAGTTAAGCTGCGTATTGAGCAGCGCGACGCCGAGGACAGCGCAGTTTGTCGTGATCAGCGGAAGGTATATACCGAGCGCGGAATAAAGCGCCGGTATGGACTTCTGGAGGAACATCTCGACAAACTGAACTAGCGCCGCGATAACGAGTATGTAGGCTACGGTCTGCATATAGCCGAGGCCGAGAGGCAGCAGGAGATATTCGTTTACAAGCCAGCAGGCAGCGGAGGCCAGGCCCATGACGAATGTCACGGCAAGCCCCATGCCGGTGGCCGTATCCATTTTCTGCGAAACGCCGAGGAAGGGGCATATGCCGATGAACTTAACAAGTATAAAGTTCTCTATCAGTATCGCCCCGAGAGCGATGGATATAAGTCCGGTGAGAGTCATGTCTGATTGTTCCCCCTTCTGCGCAGCAGATACTGCGTGAGAGCTATGAGGCAGCCGAGAGTCAAGAATCCTCCCACGGGCATTAAAAGCAGCAGGACCGGCTGGAAGGACCCGGGCATTACGCGTATGCCCCAGATTGTACCGTTTCCGAGTATCTCGCGTATGACGCACATGGCGCAAAGCGCGAGCGTATAGCCTAAGCCCATCGCAAGCCCGTCAATCGCGCTTTTTCCGACCGAGTTTTTGGAGGCGTACGCCTCGGCGCGCGCGAGTATGATGCAGTTGACGACGATCAGCGGTATAAATACGCCGAGGCTCTCCGAAAGAGCCTGCGCATAGGCCTGCAGAAGCAGGTCTACCATCGTAACAAAGCCCGCGATGACGACCACGTATACGGCGATGCGTATCTTACCCGGCGTAATCTTTCGCAGCAGGGATATGGCGATGTTTGAGCAGATCAGCACGGCGGTGACGGAGATGCCCATACCGATGCCGTTTTGCAGGGACGTTGTTATTGCCAGCGTTGAGCACATACCCAGCAGCTGGACAAGCGTCGGGTTTTCGTCAAGCAGCCCGCGCTTCATTTGATTTAGAATATTCATGAGCCGGACGCCTCCTTTGCCGCCTCGATGGCATAGTTTACTCCGCTTGTTACGGCGCTTGAGGTTATCGTGGCCGCCGTGATAGCGTCGATTGAATTATCACCGCCGCCGAGCGTAATCCCGTACTCCTTGCCTATATACTGGCTGAGGAATTCGGGCGAGTCGGCCTTGCCGCCGAGGCCCGCCGTCTCGCTCTGGTCGACTATGGATACGCCTGTGACCTTATAATCCATCGAAACGCCTACTATAAGCGAGATATAGTCCTGGCTGCCCGGGACGGTGATTTTAACGACATAGCCGAGCGCCTCGCTTCCGGACATGGCGGATAATACCTCCGTGACTCCGTTTGAACCGGTGTAGTCGATATGCTCAAATCTGTCAGCCTCGGGCATAACGGCCTGTATTGACTCCTGAGTTTTAACTACCAGGTTTTCCGCGATTTTGTCCTTTGTCACGGCGTTTACAAGCCCGAGGAGCAGCGAGATAATCAGCGCCACCGTGAGAAGCGTGACAGGAAGCCTCACCATCGGTTTTTTCATTTTGCCTCACCGGCCTTTCTCGCGCAGCCGTACCTGCGGCTTACGGTAACGCGTTCAATAAGCCATACGCAGGAATTCATAATAAGTATCGCGTATGAAACGCCTTCGGGATAACTGCCGAAATAGCGTATAAACACGGTCAGCGCACCGCAGCCCGCGCCGTATACCCACTGGCCGGCCTTAGTGACGGGCGAGGTCGCGTAGTCGGTCGCCATGAAGATGGCGCCGAGAAAGACTCCGCCGGACATTATGCTGTAAAGCATCCATTCAAGACGGCCTGCGGAGCCTCTGGGGAAGACGAAAGTCAGAAGCGCTACGACGCCTATGAAGGCCACAGGTATGCGCGGCGTTATCACGCGCCTTAAAAGCAGGTACACGCCGCCCAGAATCAGAGCCAGAGTGCAGATTTCGCCTATGCAGCCGCCGACCCTGCCGATGAAGAGCTGATACAGTGAAAAATCCTTCGGGATTTCGCCTAGCGTCGACATATAGTAGAGCGGCGTCGCCGCCGTGACCGCGTCGGCCGCGCCGAATATCGGAGCGCGCGTCATGCTTGCGGCCCAGGTGCTCATATATACGGGGAAGCTGAACAGGAAGGCCCGCGCGGCCAGAGCGGGGTTTACAAAGTTTTTGCCGAGGCCGCCGTAAAGCTGCTTGACTATAACTATGGCGAAGAAATCGCCGATGGCCACCATCCAGTAGGGAGAGCCGACAGGCAGGCAGAAGGCCAGAAGCATGCCGGTTACGACGGCGGACAGGTCGCCTATTGTGTTTGTCTTTTTCATGAGCTTGCGGTACGCCCACTCAAAGAATACGCAGAAGGCTACGCTCACTAAAGTCAGTACCAGCGCCCTGCCGCCGAAGAAGTAGACTGCCGCCGCCAGGGCCGGAAGCAAGGA
Organism: Oscillospiraceae bacterium; assembly: GCA_050944055.1. Classification (GTDB taxonomy): domain Bacteria; phylum Bacillota; class Clostridia; order Oscillospirales; family Oscillospiraceae; genus JBMNQI01. The sequence continues at coordinate 21,787 of JBMNQI010000030.1, forward strand.
GATAATGACGTCCAGCATAATGGAGCGGGTGTCGTCGGCGGTGCGCACATGCGGGGAGGATGTGACTAGAAGCTTATTATCCGTATTCATTTTTGCGCCTCCTTCCTTGCAGCCTCGGCCTTCTTGTGGTCGGCCAGCTTCTGCTTTGCCATGCGGAAAGTATGGACAAGCGGGAGCCTTCCGGGGCAGATATACGCGCAGGAGCCGCATTCAATACAGTCGTTTATTCCGCAAGCCTCAAGCTCGGAATACATATTTTTTGAGGCGTACAGGTTGAGTTTTACCGGCATGAGCCTGATCGGGCACACGCCGACGCATTTTCCGCAGCGTATGCAGGTCGGGTCTTGATATACTCTGGATTCCTTTTCACCGAAGGCCAGAAGCGCGTTCGTGCTCTTGATGACGGGCACGCCGAGGTCAAACTGCGCAACGCCCATCATCGGGCCGCCCATCAGAATCTTGCGGGCCTCCTGCTTGAAGCCGCCGGCGGCCTCGAAAACGGCGGAAAGCGGCGTACCGAGGCGGACGTTAAGGTTTTTCGGTTCCGTGACGGCGCTGCCCGACACCGTGACTATTCGCCGTATAACAGGCGTGCCTCCATAAACGGCGCGGGCTACGGCGGCTGTAGTGTCGATATTGAACACAGCGCAGCCGACAGCCGCGGGCAGCCCCCCCGACGGGACCTCGCGCCCGGTGACGGACTGTATGAGCTGCTTTTCAGCCCCCTGCGGGTAACGCGTTTTGAGAGGGAGAACCGTAATATCGGCAGCGCCGCCGAGAGCCGCCTGCAGGGCTTCAATTGCGTCGGGCTTGTTCTTCTCGACGGCTATATACGCGCGGCTTAAGCCGAAAGACTTAATCAGCAGGCGGACTCCATCCAGTATCTCCTGCGTGTGCTCAAGCATAAGCCGGTGGTCGGAGGTTATGTACGGCTCGCATTCGGCGCCGTTGATTATTATCGTATCGACCTTGCCTATGCCGGAGCTTATTTTAAAATGCGTCGGGAAAGTCGCGCCACCGAGCCCGACAATACCGGCGGCCTTTACGACGTTAATAATCTCCTCGGGCGAAATGTCGTCTATTGAATTATATTGTTTTAATTCTTCCGCCGGAGTGTCCAGATGGTCGTTTTCGATAACGACGGACATGACCATAGAGCCGTTCGGGTGAAGGCGCGGCTCGACCGCTTTTACCGTGCCTGAAACGCTGGCATGCACCGGGGCGCTTATGGCCGAGGCCGCCTCGCCTATGGTCTGGCCCATTTTAACGCTGTCGCCTTTTTGCACCAAAACCTTACACGGAGCGCCTATGTGCATGGACATCGGCAAAACGACTTCGTCCGGAGGGGGCAGAATCTCTATAGGCTTTTTGTTTGTGGCGGCCTTATGGTCGTCCGGATGCAGGCCGCCGAAAAATCTGCGGGGCATCAAATCACCAGCCAATTGTTAATTTTTGCAGGAATGCTATCGGGTTTTTGCATTAATCTGTGATACATTATAATGAAAGAGATTATATCATACGTTTTCGTCATATGTCTACTAAGAATAATGTATAAGAACCAATTGCCTGAATTAGCTTTCTTTAGACAAATTTTTTGCTTGACAAAGAAGTATGGATTATATAATATATGGGGTAATTTAAATAATTTGAAAAGCAAAATGCAATGATATGGAAAAGTAGGTTCGCGGCTTTGCGCAGAGAGGGGACGGCGGGTGTAAGCTCCCCGTAGGCAGCGTTCCGAACGTCGCCATGGAGCAGCGGGCTGAATTTAGTAGGCTTCGCCGGAGGCTCACCGTTATCAGGAGACTCCCATTGCAAAAGCAGTGGGGCTGAGAGCGCTATATGCGAATTTGGGTGGTACCGCGGAGTTGTCTTCGTCCCGAGTTTTGGGGCGAGGGCGTTTTTTTACGCTGAAGCGCGGCGTACAGCGTCTGCGCGGTGCGTAGAATGCGTAATAGGAGGTAAATGAATGAAGGTCACGCAAATCATGATGGAATGCCTGCTGGAACAGGGAGTTGATACTGTTTTCGGCTATCCGGGAGGCACGATACTCAACGTCTACGACGAGCTGTACAGGTATAGCGATAAAATCAGGCACATACTTACGGCTCACGAGCAGGGCGCGTCCCACGCCGCCGACGGCTACGCGCGCAGCACGGGAAAGGTAGGCGTCTGCTTTGCCACCTCCGGCCCGGGAGCGACGAATCTTACGACGGGTATAGCCACCGCATATATGGATTCCTCGCCCGTAGTATTCATAACCTGCAACGTCGCGCAGAGCCTCATAGGCAAGGACTCCTTCCAGGAAGTGGACATTACAGGCATTACAATGCCCATTACAAAGACGAACTACCTTGTGCGCGACCCTTACAAGATAGCCGATATTATGCGCGAAGCCTTCGCGATCGCCGCTTCGGGCAGGCCCGGCCCGGTGATGATAGATATACCGAAGGACATTACCGCGATGGACGTACCGTTTGAACCGAGGGCGAAGAAGGAGCATTTCAAGCACGGGCGCCTTTCGGCATTCATAAAAGGCGGGACACACGGCTTTCGCCTGCGCGAACCAAACGGCGAGGATATAGATATACTGATAAACATGATACAGGAGGCCGAGCGGCCGATGATAATCGCCGGCGGCGGCATAATACTCGCTAACGCGGGCAAAGAGTTCCGCGAATTTGCCGAGAGGATTGACACACCGGTCGCCACGACCTTAATGGGAATAGGCTCGATACCCGCTGACCATCCGCTTTGCACCGGCATGATTGGCATGCACGGCACGGTGGCGTCCAACCGCATGTGCGCGGCATCCGACCTTATCGTCGCAATCGGCACGCGCTTTTCCGACCGCGTCGCAAGCAATACGGAAAGCTTCGGCAAGGGCGCGAAAATCGTCCACATCGATATTGACCGCGCAGAAATAGACAAGAACGTAATTTCCGACCACCACATTACGGGCGACGCGAAAAGAGTGCTTGAGATTCTCAATTCAAAGGTGCCCGAGATAAAAAGAGAGCGCTGGAGAGCGGAAGTCGACGCCATGCGCGCAAATTCGGCCGACTCAGGCTCGGGCGGGATGCAGCCGAAAGACATCCTGCAGGCGATCTGGGACGGGACGGGCGGCCAGGCAATAATAACAACCGACGTCGGACAGCATCAAATGTGGAGCTGCCAGCATTTCAACTACCAGTACCCCCGCCAGCTCATAACCTCAGGCGGCTTCGGCACGATGGGCTTCGGGCTTGGCGCAGCCATGGGCAGCAAGCTGGGCAATCCCGATAAGACGGTAGTGCTCACGACGGGGGACGGCTGCTTCAGGATGAACTGCAACGAGCTGGCAACTATAGAGCACTATAACATTCCTGTGATTATAGTCGTCTTCAACAACGGCGCGCTCGGGATGGTGCGCCAGTGGCAGACGCTTATGTATGGACGCCGCTATTCCTCGACAACGCTCGACCGCGGCCCCGACTTTGTAAAGCTCGCCGGGGCTTACGGCATAAGCGGCGCCCGGGCCGAAAACATAGATGAGTTTAAAGCCGAGTTTGAACGCGCTGTAAAGTCCGGAAAGCCCGCGGTTATAGACTGCAAGCTGGACATAGACGAGCTTGTCCGCCCCATGGTGCCGGGCGGCAAGCCTATAACGGGCTTTATCATAGAATAAAGTCTTGCCGGCCGCTAAGGCCGGAATGTTGTCAGGCTGCGAAGCCACGCGGAAATCAGGCGTTTCGGTTGGCGTGACCGGAGCGCGGCGGCTAAAGGAGGAAGGAAAATGAGTAAAAACACATTGTCAATTCTCGTGGAGAACGAGGCCGGCGTCCTCTCTCAGGTGACGCGCCTATTCGCCCGCAAGGGCTATAATATTGACAGTCTTGCGGTAGGAACTACGGACAACCCGAGGATTTCCCGCATCACGGTCGTCGTGGAGGGCGACGATTACAGCGTCAGGCAGATTACGAACCAGGTGAAAAAGCTGCTCAGCGTAATCTCCGTGCGGATTATATCGCCGGAAAACATGGTGTCGCGCGAACTGGCGCTCGTTAAGGTTAAGGCCGACACTAAGGACACGCGGGACGAAATTATTCAGATAGTCAACGTATTCAGGGCAAAAACCGTTGACATGAGCAAGGATTCGCTTACAATAGAGTCCACAGGCAACGAGGATAAGATAAACGCAATTATCGGCCTTCTGTCCGACTTCGGCATAATTGAGATTTGCCGGACCGGGATTGTCGCTCTTGAAAGAGGACGGACTAATATGAACGAATCGACTAAAGAAAGAGAGGAATACGACTATGGCAAAAATGTATTATGAAAAGGACTGCGATCTCGGGCACCTCAAGGGCAAAAGAATAGCGATTGTCGGCTACGGCTCCCAGGGCCACGCCCACGCGCTGAACCTGCGCGATTCAGGCTGCGACGTTATAGTAGGCCTGTATAAGGGCGGCAAGAGCTGGCCGGTCGCCGAGAAGGACGGGTTTAATGTCATGACCGTGGCAGAGGCCACGAAGGCGGCGGATATTATAATGATTCTCATTAACGATGAGAAGCAGGCCGACATGTATAAAAAGGACATCGCTCCAAACCTCACCTCAGGCAAGGCGATAGCGTTTGCCCACGGATTTAATATTCGCTTCCAGCAGATAGTTCCTCCGGAGGACGTCGACGTCTTTATGGTCGCGCCCAAGGGCCCCGGCCATACGGTCCGCAGCCAGTATGTGTCCGGAAAGGGAGTGCCCTGCCTTATCGCCGTCCACCAGAACGCAACCGGCAACGCATACAGGATAGCCCTGGCCTATGTCGCCGGCATCGGCGGCGCCCGCGCGGGGGTTATGGAGACTACGTTCAGCGACGAGACGGAGACGGACCTCTTCGGCGAGCAGGCTGTCCTCTGCGGCGGAGTCGTCGAGCTTATGAAGCTCGGATTTGAAACTCTGGTCGAAGCGGGATACGAGCCCGAGAACGCCTATTTCGAGTGCGTACACGAGATGAAGCTCATAATAGACCTGATAAATAAGGGCGGCGTGGCGATGATGAATTACTCCATCTCGGATACGGCCGAATACGGCGAGTATGTTTCCGGCTCGCGCGTCCTGCCTTATGAGGAGACAAAAAAGAACATGAAGGCTGTGCTCACCGATATCCAAAACGGAAAGTTTGCAGGGCAGTGGATAGCAGAGAACAGGAACGGCCGAACCTTCTTTAATTCATGCAGGGCGGCGCTTTCCAAGCACCCGATGGAGGTCGTCGGCGCCGAGCTCCGCAAGAACATGCTCTGGGGCGACGATACGGACCCGGACACCGCCAGCAGCTAATACAACCTCAAAACAGGGACGACCAACGCCAGCAGGCTCCGGCCGCCCTTCTTTTTAAACCCGCTCAAAGGAGGATTAATATGAATTCGCATAAAGTAACCCAAGGGGTGGAGCGCGCGCCGCACCGCAGCCTTTTTAAATCCATGGGATATACGGACGAGGAGCTTTCGCGCCCTCTGATAGGCGTGGCCAATTCGTTCAACGAGATAATTCCGGGCCATATACACTTAAATACGATTGCCGAGGCCGTTAAGGCCGGCATACGCATGGCGGGGGGCACTCCCGTTGAATTCGGAGTCATCGGTGTCTGCGACGGCATAGCGATGAACCACGAAGGCATGAAGTATTCGCTCGCCTCCCGCGAGCTTATTGCCGATTCCTGCGAGACTATGGCCATGGCGCACGCGTTCGACGGTATGGTTTTTATACCCAACTGCGACAAGATCGTTCCCGGCATGCTGATGGCGGCTATGCGCCTGAATATCCCGTCCATCTTCGTTTCGGGTGGGCCCATGCTTTCAATTACGCACAATGATCGGGCTCTGGACCTCAATTCCTGCTTTGAGGCCATCGGCGCTTATAAGGCCGGGAAGCTCGACGAGGCCGGGCTTCACGAGATTGAAGATAACGCCTGCCCGGGCTGCGGCTCCTGCTCCGGCATGTTTACCGCCAACTCGATGAACTGCCTGACGGAGGTCATGGGCATGGCCCTGCCGGGCAACGGGACAATACCGGCGGTGTACTCGGGAAGGATAAGGCTCGCGAAGGAGACGGGCATGAAAATAGTCGAGCTTGTTAATAAGGACATAAAGCCTTCCGATATAGTTACGGCGGATACGCTGCGAAACTGCATAACGGCGGAGATGGCAATAGGCTGCTCGTCCAATTCGGTTTTGCACCTGAAGGCAATCGCCAACGAGCTGGGGCTGATGCTCGACCTGAGGGATTTCAACACAATTTCCGAGCAAGTGCACAACCTCTGCCGCCTGGCTCCCGCGGGCGAACACCACGTTCAGGACCTGCATTTCGCGGGCGGTATACAGGCATTGCTGGCAGAACTGTCAAGCCATGGTTTAATATGCAAAAATGTCATAACTGCAACGGGAAAAACACTGTTTGAGAATATTGCAA